>JAZQFO010000069.1:0-18991 GCA_045539535.1 Acetatifactor sp. | reverse complement strand
TGGAGTGCGGTGGTTTTTTGAGACACCTTCACAAATCCATATGCATACCTTAGTCTTTGTAATTACGCTATTCTTACTTCATCATGTTTACGAAGATATTCTACCGGCGTCATGTATTGCAACGTAGAATGTCTGCGTTTTCTGTTATAAAATACCTCCACGTACCAGAATACATCCTTTTTAACCTCTTCCATTGTATCATACTTTTTACGATATATCTTTTCTTTTTTCAAAGAGGCAAAAAAGCTCTCTACACAGGAATTATCGTATGGACAACCTGGTCTACTCATACTTCCTTCCATGCTTTTTTCTTTTAGCATATCCTGATAGCTATTGCTTGAATATTGACAACCTCTGTCACTATGAAATATTAATCCTGCTGTAATCCCTCTCCTTCCTATTGCATTTCCTAAAGCATTCTTTACCAGCTGCGTATCTATCTTTTTCCCGATATCATATCCTATAACTTCTCTATTAAATAAATCAATTACTACAGCCAGATAGACCCAGCCCAAACTGGTTTTTATGTAGGTAATATCCCCTGCCCACACCTTGTTCTTCTCTTTTACATCAAAATCCTGTTTTATTCGATTCTCACAGTATCTTCCATCTGACTTGCCATTCCTCTGCGGTTTGAATTTTACTGCAAGTTCCGGATAAAATCCATTTTCGCGCATCAAACGGCGAACCCTGTATTCGCTCATGTCAACACCTTTGGATTTCAGCTCCCTTGTAATGTTACGATAACCCCAGATTCGATCACTTGACTCAAATATTTCTTCTATTTGCTCTATGTCCTTCTTCTCTTCCAAAAGCTTTTTCTCTCGAGTTCGTTGACTTTTCTGCCACCTATAATAACTACTTCTCTTCACCCCAAGAACCTCGCACATCCTCTTCACATCGAACCGGGTGCTAAAACGTTGGATTGCTTCATACTTCATTCTTGTGTTTGCATGAAGATGTGCAGGGATTTTTTTAATATTTCTATTTTCTCCTGTTCTTCCCTTAATTTCTTATTCTTTTGCTCGATTTCCTTATCTTTTTCCTTTAGTTTTGATTCCAGATCTTTTATCCGCTGTTTCAATTCTATACTATCTTTAGGGGGAGCTGTTCTGATTCCTTTTTCTTCTGCGTAAGTAGGAAGATTATGTTTTCTACGATAATCTCGCACCCACCTACAGACTGTATTCGTGTCTATTCCCATCTCTTCGGCCATTCGTGTTGCCGATTTTCCCGTTTCAAAAATATGTCTTACTGTTTGCTCTCTAAATTCTTCTGTGTATTTTGAGTTGTTGCTTGGCATAGATTTTCTCCTTTTCTTTCTATGCATATGATATCACAAATCGTGTCTACACTTTTCGCCGCACTCCAAAAACTCCTGAACACTCAATCAACATAATACAAACCAACAGCATACTCAATAACTTCGATACTCCACTTCCTCTTTTGCTCCTCATTACATATTTCCTCCCTCTGTAACTTATCTTTGCGATTTAAAACGCACACCTCTATCAAAATACCATAATAGGCTTTTCTTGTCAAATGATACTTTCTTTGTCCCAGCCTTATTCACACGCACCTGAATTAAGGTATCTAAGCTAAATCCTTACGAAATTCCTATTGTCCAAAAGGTTCCAGTCTCTGCATCAAACACCGCATATCCGGTATCCTAAGCTCCGGCTTCCTCTCCACACATTGCATAATCACCTGCTCTAAAAGCGGACTAAACTTTTGGTTGTAAGCCCGTATGGGCGGCTTCTGATAGGGCGGCTTGCAGGGATTATCCCCCGTCAGCATGTAATGCAGAAGCTTTCCCAACGCATACACATCACTGTGAAAACCAGGGGTCATTCCTTGTCCTTTACCCATTTGTTCTATCGGCGCATATCCCGGGCTGCCTGCCTTAGATAATCCCGCCTTAGAGATTTCACATGCACAACCCAAATCCATAAGACGAACCCCACCTTCCCTCGCAAGACATACATGCTCCGGTTTTAGATCTCTATATAATACAGGCTCCTCCATCCGGTGAAGATAACCTATCCCTTCTGCCAGCTGCATCGCCACAGCTACTGCCTGTCTTTGAGAAAGAACACCTTTTTGCAGCCGCTTGTCCAATGGCTCTCCCTCCACACATTCCATTAAAAGCATGGTACAATCCAGCCCCTCCAGACAATCTGCATACCGAACAAACAGCGGATGCGCGATACGTCGCTGCAGCAGCGCCTCCTGCCTAAGCATCGACTGCGACTGGAAACCGCAGGCCACCTTACACGCCAGCATTCTCTCATTATCGGCATCCCACACACGATACACTTGACCAAATGCCCCGCCTCCAATCCTTTCCGCCACCATATAGCCATGAGCTGCAAGTAATTCTTCACAGGATACAGACAGCCCTGCCTCATCATGTTCCTCTGTCACCACCAGAATTGCAGCCGGCCCTGCTGCCCCTTCCCGCTTTGCGGCCTCTGCAACCTCTCTTAGGTGTCGTTCTATCTGTGCATTACTTCGAAGGGAGTCTACCGCCAGACATTCTTTCAAAAACTCCTCCGGTATATGTGCAAAAAAACCGCTGGTTCCCAACAACATTCCTACACCTTTTTCAATTTGAGCCCTTACCACACACACTTCCTCTGTCAAATAAGTAAGCCTCTTCCGGTGCAGCCTGTTAAAACATAGATTCAAAAGGTACATTTCTGCGCCGCCACGCCATGCATAAAAGCATTCTTCTCCCACAGCAAACAACGCCGCAAATTCTCCTTTTAACGCTGCTATCCTTTTACAAAATTTTCTGCGCACAGTATCAACACACCGCTCAGCTCTTGCTTTCGTGCAGGCTGTCAATGCGTCCTCATAAAACCAATCTTGCATTATCTGTAAAGCATTGCTACCTGCTGTAGCTATCTCTTCCACCGTTTCCCCGTCAGCACCTGCTCCACCTTCGTACAAAAATGCAAATAAAACCGGCATTCTCGCCTTGTCGGTCACTCGCTGCAACACAAGTACTTTACGGGGATTGGCAAGGCAAAAAAAGCCCGTCAAAAATCTCATACGCACCTCCGCAAACATTAATTTGTTATAGAAATGAAAATCTGCTGTGAACACAGCTTAAGAATTTATTTGATGCAGGGCACCCGAAGGGTACCCTGCAAGCATATACCAGTCGTCCGTCTGGGACTAGATGCCAAAAATATTGGCTAAATCATTAAAGAAAACTACAACCATCAGAACCATAAAGAACATCAGGCCCACAAAATGTACCATACCTTCCTTTTCCGGAGGAATTGGCTTGCCACGCAAAACCTCCAAAAACAAGAACACAAGTCTTCCACCGTCAAGGGCAGGCAAGGGTAACAGATTCAAGATACCCAGATTCACCGAAAGCATCAAGGTAATATTCATCATGTTTACGAGCACATTCATTACAACCGCTTTCGTTCCGCCGTCAGTTTCCTGGGCCTGCTCCTTGGCCTGTTCATAGGTCTCACCCACCACATTGGCAATTCCTACAGGACCGGCCACATCCTTTCGGCTGACCTGACCGGTGATTAACATTCCCAAGCTCTTGTAAGTATTTTTTACGTTATAGCGAATTTCATACCAGGCGTACTTCAGCCCGTCAGCGCCCTTAAGCTCCACAAAATCTGAATTGGAAAAGCCTATCATATAACGACCTTCCTCTTCATTGTAGGTGGGGGTCAGCGTGGTCGTAAAACGCTCTCCGCCCCTCTCATAAACCATTTCCACTTCTCCGCCATTATATAAAGCATTAAAAAGCAGAATCTCCTCATAAAGGTAAATCCGCTCTCCATCCAGTGAAATAATACGGTCTCCGTCCTGTAAGCCGGCAGCCTCTGCTGCACTGCCCTCAATGACCTCAGTCGCCACCGGATCTCTGATAACAATCATATTGACCATTGCCAAAGCAATAATAAACGCCAGAATAAAGTTAAAGAAGGGACCGGCAAACACCGTGGAAATTCTTTTCCATACATTGGCATTAGGGAATGCACCGGGGCTGGGTTCTTCGCCTTCGCCATTGTTTAATCCGTCCTCTCCCTCAAACATACAAGCGCCACCAATGGGTAAAAGCTTCAGCGAATACTTGGTACCGCCTTTTTTGAAGGAAAACAGTGTAGGCCCCATGCCCACGCAAAACTCCACTACTGTAATTCCACCGGCCTTTGCAAGCAGGAAGTGTCCCAACTCATGGGACACCACTACAATGCCGAAAACAATTACAAACAAAATAATAGAAATGACCATATTTGAACTATTCATACAAATTCCTTTTAAAACTTATCTTTTTGATATATATTCGTAGGCCTCTTTCTCCGTAGCCAGAATCTCCTCCACCGAAGGATGATTGATCAGCTGATGGGCCTGCATGCACTCTCCGATTAATTCTGTAATCTCAAGATAGGAAATCTTTCGATCCAAGAACATGCCTACTGCCTTTTCATTGGCCGCATTGTAAACTGTAGGCATACTGCCGCCGATGCGAGCCGCCTCATAGGCAAGCGCCAGTCCTGTAAACACCTCTGTATCCGGCTTTTCAAAAGTCATCTGTGCTAACTCATAAAAATCCACCCGCTTGCCATCCATTGGACGTCTGTCGGGATAGTAAAGTGCATACTGGATCGGCAGCTTCATATCCGGTGCCCCCAGCTGTGCCATGATGGCACCGTCCACAAACTGTACCGCAGAATGAATAATACTCTGGGGATGAACTACCACCTGAATGCGGTCCAAATCAACACCGAAAAGCCATTTTGCCTCCATTACCTCCAAGCCCTTATTCACAAGGGTTGAAGAATCGATGGTAATCTTGCGTCCCATGGACCAGTTGGGATGCTTTAAGGCATCTTCCACCTTCATGGCTGCCAGCTGCTGCCTTGTCTTGCCTCTAAAGGGACCTCCGGAAGCAGTCAGAATAATCTTTTCGATTCTGTCTGCCGGCTCACCGTTTAAGGACTGGAAACTCGCACTCTGTTCGCTGTCCACCGGCAAAATAGATACTCCGCATTTCGCCGCCAAGGGCATGATAATATGTCCGGCGCACACCAGCGTTTCTTTGTTGGCAAGAGCAATATCCTTACCGGCCTCAATAGCTGCAATAGTAGGTCTGATACCAATCATTCCCACAATAGCGGTAACTAATACCTCCACCTGTTCAAGCACAGCGATTTCCAGCAAGCCCTCCATGCCGGCCACAATCTTTACCGGCAAATCAACTACCCGCTGTCTTAAATCCGCAGCAGCTTCCTGGCTCCACATACCGGCCACAAGGGGCTTAAACTCACGAATCTGCTCTTCCATCAGCTTCACATTATTGCCCGCTGCCAGCGCCAACACCTGCAGATCAGGATTGGCACGGACAATCTCCAGGGTCTGTGTACCGATGGAACCGGTGGAGCCTAGTATTGCTATTTTTCTGATACGTTCTGTATTTTCCATTGTTAATATTCCTTATGGTTAATAATCCTTATCATCAAATCAAAAGTAAAGACAAAAAATAAATCATGGGAGCCGTAACCGTCATACTGTCAAAACGGTCCATCACTCCGCCATGTCCGGGAATCAAGGTCCCGTAGTCCTTAATATTGCGGTTTCTTTTGATGGCAGAGGCCGCCAAGTCACCTACCATACTCATAACTGCTGCCACTGCACAGATAAACGCAATAATCCACGAAATATTCTGACCGGGCAATTGCTTCTCTACAACAAAAAATCCATACAATCCGCCAATTAAAGCTGCGCCCAGCACGCCACCAAAGCAGCCTTCCAAAGATTTCTTAGGACTAAGCTTAGGGAAAATTTTCTTCTTACCGATTAACATTCCCACAACATACGCACAGGTATCGCATCCCCATGAGCTGATCAAAATCAACCATACAAGATAAAATCCCTGCTCTCCTGCACGGGTAGCGTAGACAAAGGAAAGAAGCAGCGGCGCATACATAAAGGAAAATACCACCGCCATCACCTGCTCTGCCTTGTACTTAGGGAAGGTAATCACATACCAGAACATCTCCGCCATAAACATTGCCACAACACCCATAAAAAGAAAAGGTGTTGCTGCAGCATAGTAGCTCATTGCATAGAATCCCGTTATCGCAAGGAACCCGATTATCTCAAGTGCATTTACTTTTTTGGAATCTGTTGCCCCACCCAATGCCTTGGTCAATTCTCTGTATGCAACCATTGAACATGCATACAAAACCAAAAGCAAAGGCCAGCTGCCGATAAACAGTGCCGCGATTGCTACTGCCAGCATTGCCGCGCCACTGAACAATCTGCTCCAAAACATGTTTATTCCTCCTTCAGACCGCCATACTTTCTGTCTCTATGATTATATGCGTCCACGGCCTTTAACAATTCTTCTTTGGTAAAGTCCGGCCATGCCACCGGGGTAAAATAGAACTCCGTATAAGCCAGCTGCCAAGGCAGGAAATTGGAAATTCTCTGCTCATTACAGGTGCGAATCAGCAAATCCGGATCCGGCAGTCCCTTAGTGTCCAGATGGTCATTTAAAAGCGCCTCCGTCACATCCTCAGCTTTTAATTCGCCGCTCGCTACCTTTGTCGCAATCTCCCTGGTCGCTCTGACAATTTCATCTCTGCCACCGTAATTGATGGCAACCTGGAAATGCAGTCCGTCATTATCCTTCGTCGCCGCTTCCAACTCTGCAATCTTTACCTGCAGATCTTCATCCAATCTGGACACATCACCAATGATACGCACACACATGCGATTCTTTTCTGCCGTCTTCAAACAGTTCTTCATATAATTGCGCAGAAGCTTCATCAAGGCATCCACCTCATCCTGCGGTCTGTTCCAGTTCTCGGTTGAAAACGCATACACCGTCAGATATTGAATACCCATTTTGTAAGCTACTTCACAGATTTTCTCTACCGTCTTGGCACCTTCCACATGGCCGTAATTGCGGGGAAGTCCCTTGGCCTTAGCCCAACGTCCGTTACCATCCAGAATAATCGCCACATGATTAGGTATCTTCAAATTCTCGCTCATATCATACCTCTCAATTCCTCTAAAGGTAAATAGGGCGGAGAGCATAGCTCCCTCCGCCCCGGGGATTCAAATTGTGTGCTAGCCCTTATACAGTCATAATTTCCTTGGACTTAGCTTCCATTACCACATCAATTTCCTTCACATACTTGTCAGTAAGCTTCTGAAGCTCATCCTCGAGCTGCTTAATCTCATCCTCTGAAATCTCAGTCTTAGCCAGCTTCTTCAGGGCATCATTGCCGTCACGTCTGATATTACGAACCGCAACCTTTGCGTCCTCAGCTTTCTTCTTAACATCCTTAGCCAGATCTTTTCTGCGCTCCTCGGTAAGCTCAGGGAACACCAGACGGATCACACTACCGTCGTTAGAGGGATTGATACCCAGATCAGAAGTCATAATTGCCTTTTCAATCTCACGAATCATATTCTTCTCCCAAGGTGCAATCTGAATGATGCGAGCCTCAGGAACAGTCACATTACCAACCTGCTGAATGGGGGTAGGTGTGCCGTAGTAATCTACACGAAGCTTATCAAGCACATGAGGGTTCGCACGTCCTGCACGAATACCTGCATAATCGCTCTCCAAAAACTCCAATGCCTTTTTCATCTTGTCATCATACTGCTGTAATCTTGCGTCCATAATATTCCTCCGTTCACCCTTTTGGGAAATGTTTTGTTTTATTTGAATTCTATTTGACGGCTTACACCGTTACCTTTGTTCCGTTAAACTGACCCTTCATGGTATTGATAATGCTGTTCTCTTCATTCAAACCGAACACCCACATGGGCATCTTGTTGTCACGAGCCAAAATAGAAGCAGTCATATCCACTACCTGAAGATTCTTATCAATTACCTCTTCGATACTTACTTCGTCATACTTCTTGGCACCCGGATCCTTGTTGGGATCTGCGTCATATACACCATCGATGGACTTAGCCAGAAGAATCACATCTGCATCCACCTCAATTGCACGCAACACAACACCTGTGTCTGTGGAGAAGTAAGGATGTCCTGTGCCGCCTGCAAAGAATACAACCATACCCTTGGCAAAATACTTATTTGCTCTGTCCTTGGAAAAAAGCTTCGTAAAGGAGCCACATTCAAAGGGGGTAAGAATATTGGTCATCATACCTACAGATCTGAAAATCTCGGATACATAGATACAATTCATAATGGTTGCCAGCATACCAATCTGGTCCGCTTTGGTGCGGTCAATATTTTCGCTGGATCTTCCTCTCCAGAAATTGCCGCCGCCAATAACGATTCCTACCTGGATACCATCGTCTACAAGGCTTTTCACCTGAAGTGCAACCTTTCTGACGGTTTCCTCATCAAATCCTGTTTTCTTCTCGCCTGCAAGAGCCTCGCCGGAAAGCTTTAATAAAATTCTACGCATAACTCACCCCGCTGTTTATTTAGATTTTTTGCTATTCTTAAACTCTGCCTTGTACTCATCAAAAAAGCTCAAAGGGCTAACATCCGCATAACACTGGGAACACATACCCTCAATCACCGCGCCATTATTGATCTGTACGGATTTGGACTTGATGTTACCCATAACAATTGCTGTGGAATCCAGAATAACCGGACCCTGTACATCAATATCCCCCTTTACCGCACCGGCAATCGCCGCACTCTTAGCAGTAATGTTGCCGATAATTACGGAACCATTACCAATCTTTACAGCACCGGCACTGACTACCTCTCCGGTAATTTTAGCACCCTCTGCATAAATTTCTGCAGCCTGGGAATTACCGTTTACGTGTCCGGTAACATTTAACTTACCCCAAACGTCCAGATTGCCCTCAACGGTACCTACAACATCTACAGAACCTTCCGAAGAGATGTCACCCTTAATCTTCATTCCTGCCGTAATAACAGCGGTTTCATCTGTCGCCTGTCTGCTTGCATAGATATCCATTTTTGTAACTGCTCCTTTATCTGTATTCTCTTCTGTCATAGTCTCTGCTTCAGGCAAAGCTGCTTCTTCTACAGTGTCCTCCGCAAATTCATGAAACTTTGAAGCATCCTCTGCCGTAATCTTCTCAAACATCATATCCTCTGTCGCAGCCTCATCTGCAACAGGGCTCTCATCCACCGTCTCCAATGCTGCTGCCAGCGCTGCCTGCAGATATGCATCGGAATCATCCTGCGTCTCCACAGTGGACTCAACACTGTCCAAGATTGCCGCCAGTTCTGCCTCTACGCTGTTATCCTCAGCAAATCCCATATCCTCCGGAATCTGAACATCCTCGATATTCTTCAACATTTCCTCCAAGGAAATATCATCAGAAGTATCACCAGAACGCTTGTCTGAAGCTTCACCAGAAACCTCTTCTGCAGCTGCTTCCTCTGCAAGAGATTCTTCCGTTAACTCTTCCGGCATCAATTCATTTACCGCTTGGGACAGGTCCTCTTTTAAATCTGAGAAAAAACCCATTAATTCGTACCTCCGTCTTCTTTCTCTCTATTGATGTGCTGCACCGGCTCCGTATCCTCGGTAATCGGCAAAAGCACTGTATTGTCCATAGCTTGAATAGTCTCAATAATCTGCGGCAGAGCATTCACCGTAGTTGACTTATCCGTGGAATCATGCAGCAAAATCACTGCTGTGTCCCACTTTTCCAAATCATTGGTACAATTTCTAACCAGCGTATCCACATCAAGCAAAGCTCTTCCGCCATCGCCGGATGCAACATTCCAATCAAAAAACACAACACCCTGACTATCCAGATAATCAGCAAAAAGATGCATATCCACATCGCTGACCGTATTAGAGCTTCCCCCGGGAAAGCGATAAAACTTGCAGGGTTCTCCTGTCAGGGCCTCCAGATAGGATCTTTGCTGTTCAAAATCTGCCTGAAAATTCTCTTCAGATGCATACAACTGCGCGTATTTGTGACTGTAGGAATGCATGCCCAAAGTATGTCCTTCTGCAACAATTCTTTGGAGCGCAGCCTGTGAAGCCTCATCCTCCTTGCCCACCACAAAAAAAGTTGCTTTCACATCATACTCAGCCAAAATATCCAATATCTTGTCTGTGTTGGCACAAGGTCCGTCATCAAAGGTCAGATACACCTTTCGTCTGGTATCCTCCACAACCGCTTCCGGCTCCTCCTGCTCCACATCTGCTTGCTCGGGAACCTCAACCTGAGCCTCTCTGCATTGCAGGGACTGTTCCAACGCAGTAATCTGCTCACTCAAAGCATCTATGCGTCCATTCATATTGCTGACCACAACTATCAGCACCACACAACAAATAATGGGAATCAATATTAAAGTAAATAATGTGGCTATTATCAGATGCTTTAGTCTCCGGACACGTTTCTGTCTCGCAGCAGCATCTCGCCTTTCATCCTGCGACATAATCAACACGCTCCCTAGATTCGACACTTCTGTAACAGTATAGCATATTCTCCTTTTATGGGAAAGCAAAAAATTCATTTTCACGAAAATTGATTTTCAGGGAATTCATTTCCTGAAAATTCATTCCCTTGCATCTTTGGACAAGTTATACTATAATATTCCACGATAGAAAGGTTCGGGGCCTATATAGCCCCCTAACAAGGTGACAAAATGAGTTTTGAATTTATCAAGAAATTACCTACCCCTGCGGAAATCTGTGCCGAATACGCACTGCCCCAGGAATTGGTTGAACAGAAAAAAAGAAGAGATGCCGAAATCCGGGACGTAATCACCGGCAAAAGCAACAAGTTTTTGGTAATCATCGGACCCTGTTCAGCAGATAATGAAGATGCCGTATGCGATTATGTAAATCGCCTGGCTAAATTGAATGATGAAGTAAACGACAAGCTGATTCTGATTCCCAGAATCTATACCAATAAGCCCCGCACTACCGGCGAAGGCTACAAGGGCATGGTACACCAGCCCAATCCCGAGGAAAAGCCCGACTTCCTTGCCGGACTGATTGCTATCCGCAAGATGCACATCCGCGCATTTCAGGAAACCGGTCTTTCCGCAGCAGACGAAATGCTCTACCCCGAGAACTACCCCTATTTGTCCGATTTGCTGTCCTACGTAGCAATCGGCGCCCGCTCTGTAGAGGACCAGCAGCATCGTATCACCGTCAGCGGTTTTGATGTACCTGCAGGCATGAAGAATCCCACCAGTGGTGATTTCTCTGTAATGCTCAACTCCGTTTATGCTGCACAGCATCCCCACTCCTTTATCTACAGAGGCTTTGAGGTAAGTACTACCGGTAATGATCTGGCCCACACTGTACTGCGTGGTGCCACCAATAAACACGGTCAGAGTCTTCCCAACTATCATTACGAGGATTTGAACCGACTTTTGGAAATGTATGGTAAAATGGATTTAAAAAATCCTGCCTGTGTCATTGACACCAATCACTCCAACTCCGGCAAACAGCATGAGCAGCAGGTTCGTATTGCTAAGGAGATTATGCACAACCGTAAACTGAACCCCGACATCCACAAATTGGTAAAGGGCCTCATGATCGAAAGCTACATCGAAGGCGGTTGCCAGAAAATCGGCGAAGGCGTATACGGCAAATCCATTACCGATCCCTGTCTTGGCTGGACTGATACCGAAAAGCTTATCCGCGATTTGGCCAACTACGAATAATTACAATAGTTTCAGAACCCCCTTTATAATTCCGGGATTTACATAGCTTTCCAAAAAGCATCCCGCCAGGGTTCCGACACATAATATCAACAAAGGAAGCACCCGTCCAAATAGGATGGGTGTTTTTGTATCACTTAAATAACGATGGTCTCTGCCGTAAATCATGTGACAAGTCTGCCGGCACCACAGTAAAAGTCCGTAAAACATCGGTCCATACAGCAAATACTGGGGAAAGACCGCTGCTGCAGCAACAAATATACCTTTCATCCCATACCGCATTACTGCCGCTGCCAAAAAAGCCCCTGCTGAGAATCCAAACCAGACATCTGCAATCACACATGCAGCCATACCCAGATATGTAGTGGCTAAAATCACCATAATTACAAGGATAATCAGACGTTTTCTCAATACATACGCAAAAAGAGCATTGCTGTCCGGAAAAGCGGATGTCATCTGCCTAAGCATATTCTCATCCAAAAATCCCGTATTTTCCAGCAAAATGCTCTTTCCAAAACCCATTGTTAATATACCGGCCACCAGTCCGGTCAAAAAAATCATACCAAAAGAAAATCTGCTTTTCATAGTTATACCTGCCTTAACTATATCCATTATATGCGAGCAGGTCCCTTTTTACCACGAATAAATCTTTGCAGTTTTCCTAGTCCTCTTGGCCGTATTTCACAGCATATGTCAGAATTCCGCAGATTGTCTTAGAATCCTGAATCTTGCCTTCAAAAATCATCTGAAGCAAGTCATCCAAGGACCAGGCTTCCACATCAATGTACTCATCCTCGTCCAGATGCTGACTGCCACGGCTTAAATTCCTGGCAAGATAAATATCAATCTTTTCATTGCAGAAAGCAACAGTAGTATAAATAGAGTTCAAAAGCTCTAAATCCGTGCTGCTGTAGCCGGTTTCTTCCTCCAGTTCCCTGGCAGCCGCATCTATGGTGGGCTCCTCTCGGCCATTCAAACCGCCGGCCGGAATCTCCAACGTCTCACGTTCCAGTGCATTTCGATACTGGCGAACCATCAAAAGCTTGCCATCCTCACGCACCGCCACCACTGCCGCCGCGCCCTTATGGTCAATCAGGTCCCATTTTACCACATTTCCATTGGGAATCTGCATGGTATCCTGATAATAATCTATAATCGCGCCCTTTGCTACAAGGTTACGCTCTAAACGTTTTACTTCTTCCATATATGACCTCCAAAAGATTCTACAAATCTATCAGATTCTATGCCTCAAGAAGCTTCTCTACGCTGACAAGCTTCACACACAGCACAAAAAGGTCTGTTGCAACTGCCATCTCCTCAGGTGTAGGGAAGGAAGGCGCAATACGGATATTGCTATCCTTAGGGTCCTTTCCATAGGGGAATGTAGCTCCTGCACCGGTAAGAATCACTCCGGCCTCTTTACACTTAGCTACAATTGCCTTTGCACAACCCTCCATTGCATCGAAGGAAATGAAATATCCACCGTTGGGGTTGGTCCAAGTACCGATTCCTGCGCCGGAAAGCTCTCTGTCCAGCACCTCAAGTACGGCCTCAAATTTAGGACGCAACAGCGCTGCATGCTTCATCATGTGAGCCTTGAGACCATCCAGATTCTTAAAGTAACGCACATGGCGAAGCTGATTAATCTTATCATAACCGATGGTCTGAACAGTCATAGACTTCTTCATAGCATCCAGATTGCCCTTGGATGCTGCGATAGCGGCAATACCACCGCCTGCAAAACTTACCTTTGAAGTAGAGGCAAACTCATAAACCATATCAGCATTGCCAACCTTCTCACACTCCTCCAGAATGTTCAAAAGACTGTCACTTCTGTCCTCATACAAATCGTGAATAATATACGCATTATCCCAGAAAATTCTAAAATCCTCTGCTGCAGGCTTCAGATTAGCAAAACGTCTTACTGTCTCATCAGAATAAGTATAGCCCTGGGGATTGGAATACTTAGGCACACACCAAATACCCTTAATGGACGCATCCTCAGCCACCAGCTTCTCCACCATATCCATATCAGGTCCCTCAGGAGACATGGGTACTGTAATCATTTCAATGCCAAAATGCTCAGTAATTGCAAAATGTCTGTCATAACCGGGCGCAGGACACAAAAACTTCACCTTATCCAGTTTGCACCAAGGAGTGCTCCCCATAACGCCATGGGTCATGGAACGGGATACCGTATCATACATAATGGTCAGGCTGGCATTGCCACAGATAATCACGTTCTCGGATTTCGCTCCCATCATATCTGCCATCAGCTGCTGTGCCTCAGGGATACCCACAAGCTCACCATAGTTACGTGTATCTACACCGGACTCCGTAACCAGATCTGAAGAACTGTTTACCACATCCAAAAAGTCCTTACACATATCCAGCTGGGATGCTGCCGGCTTACCTCTGGACATATTCAAATTCAGCCCCTTCGCCTTGGCCTCCTTGTATTCTTCATTCAACTGACTCTGAAGAGCCAAAAGCTCTTCTCTACTCATTTCGCGATATGCTTTCATAAAAAATTATCTCCTTTGCATAATCGTATACAATCATACACTTGACTAATCATACTATAAGAAATGGGAATATACAAGTGTTTTTTGCATTTTTTTACGAAATGGACCTTTGCAATATAAAACAGCCGTTGCGTAATCACAACGGCTGTCAAAATACTTATTAAGTTTTCCACTCATTTACGTCCTGAACTGTTCATGGAATCAATTACTTCGCATAATCAATCACTCGGCTCTCGCGGATTACATTGACCTTAATCTGTCCGGGATACTCCATTTCAGCTTCAATCTGCTTGGAAATATCGCGGGCCATAAGAACCATATCGGCATCTGTAACCTGCTCGGGCACAACCATGACACGAACTTCACGACCTGCCTGAATAGCAAAAGATTTGTCTACACCTTTGAAATTGTTTGTTATTTCTTCTAATTGTTTCAATCTGCTAGTATAGGTTTCAAGTGTTTCCCTTCTAGCTCCCGGTCTTGCAGCAGAGATTGTATCAGCAGCTTGTACAATACATGCAATCAGGGAAGTGGCTTCCACATCGCCGTGGTGAGATTCCACTGCATTAATAACCACATTATTCTCTTTGTACTTTCTACAAAGTTCTGCACCAAGCTGTACATGAGAACCTTCCATCTCATGGTCAACGGACTTACCGATGTCATGAAGAAGTCCTGCTCTCTTAGCCAGTCTTACATCCAGCCCCATCTCAGCAGCAAGCAGTCCCGACAACTGTGCAACCTCGATAGAATGCTTCAATGCGTTCTGACCATAGCTGGTTCTGAACTTCATCTTACCAAGTAATCTTACGAGTTCAGGGTGAATACCATGTACACCTACTTCTAAGGTAGCGGATTCACCTTCCTCCTTAATCATTACTTCAACTTCTCTCTGCGCCTTCTCTACCATCTCTTCAATTCTGGCAGGATGGATACGTCCATCAATAATTAATTTCTCAAGCGCGATTCTCGCCACTTCACGGCGAATCGGATCAAATCCGGATAAGATTACTGCCTCCGGAGTATCATCAATAATCAGGTCAACACCTGTCATAGTCTCCAAGGTACGGATATTACGTCCCTCACGACCGATGATTCTACCCTTCATCTCATCGCTGGGCAGCTGAACAACGGAAATAGTTGTTTCAGATACGTGGTCTGCAGCACATCTCTGAATCGCAGATACAACATATTCCTTCGCTTTCTTGTCAGCTTCCTCTTTGGCCTGACTCTCCATCTCTTTGATCATCACGGCCGTTTCATGTTTCACTTCATCTTCAACAATTTTCAATAAGTAGTCTTTTGCCTGTTCAGAGGTCAATCCGGAAATTCGTTCCAGTTCCTGTAAACGCTGCTCATTCAACTTAGAGACTTCTTCCTTCATCTTGTTGAGGGATTCTTCTCTAGCAGTTAAGCTTTGCTCTTTACGCTCAAGTGCATCGGCCTTTTTGTCGATGTTAGCCTCTTTCTGCTGTACACGACGCTCATCGCGCTGTACTTCAGATCTGCGTTCCTTGACTTCCTTATCAAGCTCGTTCTTAGCTCGAATTGTCTCTTCCTTAATTTCGAGCATGGACTCACGCTTCTTGGAATCCGCAGTCTTGAGGGCCTCGTCGATAATCTCTCTTGCCTTCTCCTCTGCATTACCAATGGTATTGTTAGCGGACTTCTTCAGGTAAGAGGTCGTTACCTTATTGGTAATCAAAGCTGCGACAAGGATGCATACCAATGCAACTGCAAGCACCACCCAAATCGAAACTTGCGGCATTACAGGAGCACCTCCTTTATAAAATTTTCATTGTACACTTTGCCTGTAAAACAGGTTCATTTACAATAGACAAGCAATCTACAACACTTAAATTCTAAACCGAAATGACTCTTATGTCAAGTAAAAGAATGAATTTATACATCATACTCAAAATCCTGTAATACCCGTCGAATGCTCTCACCCGAAAAACCCTTGCGCATCAAAAATGCCGCCTCTTTCTGCCTACGGCCAAAATCCGCCTCCTCAGGATTAAACTTTCGCTTCTCTAAAAGCTTTCGAATCATGGCATCCTCATCCTGAACACCACCTAATTCTTCCCACTCCTGCCATGCTTTTTGAATCACTTCTCTGGAAACACCCTTGCCAAGCAAATCCTGTTCAATCCGTTTCCGGCTGCGACTGGATTCATTACAGCGGATATAATCGGTAGCATATCTGCAATCGTCTATGTAACGGAATGATGCTACATAGTTTAATGCGTCCTCAATCACCTGTGCCGGATAAAATCCCTGTTTCAATTTATCTCTAAGCTGAGCTGTGGTATACTCTCTCTTCTGCAATAGATTCATTGCACGCAGTTTGGCCCGTTTGGGCAACACCTGCCCTATAATGGTTTCATATGTTTCCGCTGCAAGATCCTGACCTTCTTTAACCCGGTAGAGACGAAGTTCGCCTTTGTATAAAACAAAGGCGAATTCCTGTTCAATATAAACTTTACAGCGGGTTTTATTTAATTCTTCAACTCGCGTTACCAGCATTATGCTTCATCCTGTCCTTTTTTAGCAGAACGCTTGTCTGCCGCAGGCTCCTGAGTTGCGCTCTGTCCGCCATCCAGACTGTAATGCGCTCTTACCTTTGCCACAACCTCTTCACAGACTGCAGGATTGTCTCTTAAGTACTGTTTCGCATTCTCACGGCCCTGACCGATCTTATTACCCTCATAAGCATACCACGCACCGGATTTGACAATAACATCAATACCGGCTGCCAAGTCCAGAATATCTCCAACCATGGAAATACCCTCACCAAACATGATATCGAACTCAGCCTCCTTAAAAGGCGGCGCAATCTTATTCTTAACAACCTTCACACGGGTACGGTTACCGATTACCTCGCCGCCCTGCTTCAAGGACTCAATACGGCGCACATCCAGACGCACGGAAGAATAGAACTTCAGCGCACGACCACCTGTAGTCGTCTCCGGATTACCAAACATTACACCAATCTTTTCACGAAGCTGATTAATAAATACAACTGTACAGTTCGTCTTACTGGAAATTGCAGTGAGCTTACGCAACGCCTGGGACATCAAACGCGCCTGCAGACCCACATGACTATCTCCCATATCGCCATCAATCTCAGCCTTAGGTACCAATGCCGCAACAGAGTCCACAACCACAATATCAATAGCACCGGAACGTACCATGGTCTCCGCAATCTCCATGGCCTGCTCACCGTTGTCAGGCTGGGAAATATACAGATTATCAATATCTACTCCAATATTCTTAGCATAAACAGGGTCAAGGGCATGCTCTGCATCGATAAATCCAGCAATACCACCACGTTTCTGAACCTCTGCAATCATATGTAAGGTAACGGTGGTCTTACCACTGGATTCAGGACCATAAATCTCCACAATTCTACCCTTAGGGATACCACCAAGACCAAGCGCAATGTCAAGGCTCAAAGAACCGGTAGGGATGGTCTCAACATTCATCTGTGCAGAAGGGTCTCCCAGCTTCATCACTGTGCCCTTACCGTACTGTTTCTCCAACTGGCTAATCGCCGCATCTAATGCCCTAAGCTTCTCTTCTCTTTCCATATCAGAATCTCCTTTTCATAGAGAACGAATGTTCTTGTCTGAATTCAGAATAAAACATTTGTTCGGTTTTGTCAACTACTATTTTTGAGAGAATATAATTTTTTTCTCTCAACAACTACAATATACCACCATAAAAGTACATTAAAACTCCCTCAATGGCATCCCTCCCTTTATTCTGTTATTTGCTCTGAAATCTGTGGCGAAATGCCTGAATGTTAGAATATACAGAAATATCAGATGAATAAAATGTAGCACAAAATAATAGGGGATGCAAGAGGGAATTTACGATGTCATCCGGATATATTAATCCACTCTGTTTTTTACTTCTTTATACTCTTTCCATGCCAAATAGCCCAACACCGCCAAGAGTCCGGTCCCGCCCACCGCTGTCGCAACCATTCCGGGAATATCCCCCTTTCCCCAGAACGCCCACACAATTACAAGGATAAAGCCTGCAAATCCCACATACAGCGCACCGAGAACACAAGACACCAGCACGCGAATTGCCATAGGTACTTTCCGATTCGCAACCAACTCAAAGGAGCCTTCTAAAATTATTTCAAATACTGCCTCAAGAATGTCGTCCATTATATTTTCTCCAAATCACAGTCTAATCCTATACACATCCGCCAGGTCACCCTCAAACTCAAAACTGCGCTCATACACCCCACCATTTTTCACAATAGTCTTTACAGATGGTACATTATCTCTCTCAACGGACAAATGCAGTTCCTGCAAGCCTGCCGCTCTTGCCACATCTAAAAGCTGCCGCAACATCTCTGTTGCATAACCCTTGCATCTCTCAGAAGGTCTTACACTGTAACCACAATTGCCAAAATCCTTTAGAAAATCATTCAAAGTATGACGCAAATCAATGATTCCGATAATTCTATCATTGTCATCGACTGCAAAAAATGTATCTGTCACCACCCAGTTAGGATTTACCGTCTCCGGTGAAGCATTATCGCTCACAGACTTAAGCCATTCCTCATAGGATTCGGTCTTGTCTAATAGTTCGCTCCCATTAATAACGGTTTCGTTATGGTCAAAATGTTCTTGTCTGTAATCCAATGCCGCTTCTTTCATCTCAGCGGTTGGTCTGATCAATCGTATCGTCATATATGCCTCCATCTACTGTATTCCTACACCCTCTATTTGTTCAATCATCCTATGCTTACTTTGTAATATTCATATTTATAGTTTTTACTTGCATGTCCTCAATTTCCATTGTGTATCGTATC
>JAZQFO010000068.1:0-2663 GCA_045539535.1 Acetatifactor sp. | reverse complement strand
CATGGCTACGATCCGACTTCACCTGAAAAAATGTTACTGTCTGATAGCTTTTGTTTCTCCTAATTATGATGCTTCCGAGAATTGCCGCAGAGAAATCAATTTTGCGATTAAACTCCGTAAGAATCCTGTGGTGATTTATTTGGAGGACGATGAGACATTGTCCGCAGATATGCAGATGCAGCTTTGCACACTCCATGCCATCTATTTTGAGAAATTTTCCGAGATAGATGCGTTTATGGATGTTCTGACAAAGGCGTCTGTTATCCAGTCTTGTCTATCTGCATCTGTCGAGGATATTCCTGCAAAGCAGGAGGATGTGACAAATGAACAACAAGAGGACATTTTGCAAGACACCGACATCTTGACTCAAGAAAAAGCTGCACATGACAGGAAAGAATCTTCGGGGGAGGAGGTTTCTGGAATTCAGACTGAAGAAAACTGGAGTGAAATCCGGTTTTATGGAGAAAATCAGACAAAAGCTGTGCATGGTCAAGAGCCAGAAGGTAGCGTGGTGGCTACACAGGAGGAGCAGGAGCAGACACTTGACAGCGTGTACCAGCGGGCAGAACTATACTATGGTGAACGAAAATATACACAGGCTGCAAAACTGTTCAAAAAGGCAGCGGAAAAAGGACATCCGATGGCACAGTATCGACTTGGGTGTTGCTACAGAAGAGGAGAAGGAGTAAAAAAGATTTCCTCTGTAGGTGTACAATGGTATCAAAAAGCGGCTGAGCAGGGTGTTGGACAGGCGTGCTTTGCGCTTGCTGAGTGCTATGAATGTGGTATTGGTGGGTTATACGGAATTGAAGAGGCTTTGGAATGGTACAATAAGGCTGCGGAACTAGGAGTACCTGCGGCTGAAGATATAAAACGCTGTGCGGATAGAATCCAAAGACGAGATGAAAACGAGTTGATGCTTTCCCCTGAGGAGCAGTACCAAAAGGCGTTGGAATGCCTTAGAAACAAAAGATATGGCGATGCAATTCGACTGTTAGAAAAGGCCACCATATACGAACATGTGAAAGCGCTCATAAAACTGGGTGACTGTTATCGCTATGGATATGGTGTTGAAGCAGATAAAGCATATGCGATTTACTTGTATAAAAAAGCAGCGGATCAAGGCGAGGTGGAAGCTCTATATAGTCTAGGTAACTGCTATTGGGGTGAGGCCGAGAAAGAAGCGATTGGTTGGTATCGTGCCGCTGCGGAGCAGGGACACGCCGAGGCGTGCAGTGAACTTGGAAAGATCTACAAATACGGATATGGTGTTCAAAAAGATGTGAGGGAAGCGCTGAAGTGGTATTGGAGAGCAAAGTCTCTTGGGAGCACGACTGTAGATGGTTGTATTCGAGACTGTGAAACTATGATAAGCGCGGAGGCAGAAGATTTTGCAGAAAAGGCAAAAGGATTGTATGCAGAAGGCAAGTTTGAGAAGGCGGTAGCTATGTATCGCATGGCAGCGGATCGCGGAAATACATATGCATGCTTTGGATTGGCTGAGTGTTATTTTTATGGAAAAGGTATTCAGAAAGACTATGTTGAGGCGTTGAAGTGGTATAATGTAGCAACTGAACAAGGTCATAAGGAAGCTGCCAAAATGGCAAAGAAGTGTAAATGGATAATCTTATGGAATAAACAGTAATAGGGGATATATTGTAATATACAAATTAGCCGCATGGGTAAACATGCGGCTGATTTTGTCGTAAAAATAAAAAATTCGAAGCGCAGCTTCGGAAATTCACAAAATATTCATTGACAAATGAATTTGGATGGTGTAAAATGGAACTCCATAGTGTGGGAGTATGGGCATTCGGATTCACCTTATCCAACGTGAACATTTTACCACAGATGTAAGCCGCTGTCAAGATGCAAGCGAAAGAAAAGTTTGAAATTGTGACAACGGTACCAAGCGTATCATAACCAACACATCATTCGAAAGAAAGGCTGTGATGATCCATATGGCAATGGTCAAGGACGTACAATACGGAAAGACCATGCGTAAGTCTTACGCGAAGTATCAAGAGATCCTGGAAATGCCTAACATGCTGCGCATCCAGAAAGACTCCTACCAGTGGTTCCTGGAAGAGGGTCTGCGGGAAGTGTTCAAGGATGTTGGCGTGATCACGGACTTCTCCGGTAAACTGGAGCTGAGCTTCCTGGATTACTCCATGAACGAGCCTCCCAAGTATACCATCGAGGAGTGCCGCGAGCGGGATGCCACCTACGCTCGTCCCATTAAGGTTCGGGTCCGCCTGCTCAATACCGAAACCGGCGAATTTAAGGAACAGGACATCTTCATGGGAGATTTCCCCATCATGACCAATGGTGGTACCTTCGTCATCAACGGTGCTGAGCGTGTTATCGTTTCTCAGATCGTCCGCAGCCCCGGTATGTACTACGGTCACGAGGTGGACAAGGCTGACCAGCACACCTACACCGCTACCGTCATTCCTTACCGCGGCGCATGGCTGGAATACGAAACCGACAACAACAATGTTTTCTGGGTTCGTATCGACAAGAACCGCAAGCTGCCCATTACCTGCCTGATCCGTGCCATGGGTGTTGTCACCGATGAGCAGATCAAGGCCATGTTTGGCGAAGATCCCCGTATCCTCGCTACTCTGGACAAGGACACCTGCAAGACCCGGGAAGAGTCTCTG
>JAZQFO010000067.1:0-25001 GCA_045539535.1 Acetatifactor sp. | reverse complement strand
AGAAATGTGTTTTATAGCAGTGATAGTTCTTTTGCTGAGATATCAAAAAGCCAGCACGTGAATACGCGTGTCAAGGATTTGAAGCAGAATAGGCAGGCTCGAATGGAGAAAATTGATATGGGATCCAAGGGCCAATATCGGAAAATTAGAGAACAGGTACTTGTTGATAGAAAAAAACGTTCCGGGATTATCAGAAGATGCCTTTCTAAAATTAAGCGTATATTTTCATGACAAAGAGGGATGAAGGATGAAAGATATTAGAATAGCTGTGGCAGGAACAGGATATGTAGGTTTGTCGATTGCAACGTTGCTGGCTCAAAAACATCAAGTAACAGCTGTGGATATTATTCCAGAGAAGGTGGAGATGATTAATCGTCGGCAGTCTCCTATTCAGGACAAGGAGATTGAGGAATACTTTGCCAGTAAGGAGCTGAATCTTACGGCTACGTTAGATGGTGAAGCTGCGTATTCGTCATCTGATTATGTAGTGATAGCGGCGCCCACAAATTATGACAGTAAAAAAAATTATTTTGATACATCTGCGGTGGAAACTGTAATTGATTTGGTGACAAAATGTAATCCCGAGGCAATTATGGTTATTAAGTCTACCATTCCTGTGGGATATACCAAGATGATCCGCGAGAAGTACCATACGGATAATATTCTTTTTAGTCCGGAATTTTTAAGAGAATCTAGAGCGCTCTATGACAATTTATATCCCAGTCGTATTATTGTCGGTACTGATTTAGAGAATGAAAAGATGGTGGAAGCTGCAAAGCAGTTTGTTTCGCTTTTGCAGGAAGGTGCAGTGAAACAGAATATAGAGACTCTTATTATGGGATCTACGGAGGCAGAAGCTGTCAAATTGTTTGCCAATACTTATCTGGCGTTGCGTGTCAGCTTTTTCAATGAATTGGATACATATGCGGAAATGAAGGGCTTGGATACACAGTCTATTATTAAGGGGGTTTGCCTAGACCCCAGAGTGGGTGATTACTATAATAATCCTTCATTTGGATATGGAGGATATTGCTTGCCCAAAGATACGAAGCAGTTGTTGGCCAACTATCAGGATGTGCCTGAAAAATTGATAGAAGCTATTGTAGAGTCCAACCGCACGAGAAAGGATTTTGTGGCTGACCGAGTGCTTCAGATGACTGGTTACTACGATTGTGCAGGTAATCAGGAGTGGGATGTGAGTAAGGAAAAAGAAGTTATTGTAGGCGTGTATCGACTGACAATGAAGAGTAATTCAGATAACTTCCGTCAGAGTAGTATTCAGGGTGTGATGAAGCGAATTAAAGCCAAAGGCGCATCGGTTATTATTTATGAACCTTCTTTGGAAAATGGAAGTACCTTCTTTGGAAGCAGAGTGGTAAATAATTTTGATGAGTTTAAAAGGATGAGTGACGCAATTATTGCGAATCGATATGATGATGCATTAAATGATGTAGAAGAAAAAGTATACACAAGAGATCTGTTTCGAAGAGATTAATGTCAAAAGAGGAAAGCATTATTTGCTTTCCTCTTGTCGTTCCTGTTTTAATATTAATAAATCCAGATATTCCACCAAGGATCTTGTGCTTGCAGGGTTAAGCTGCAACGCGCTGTTTAACAGATCTGCAGTGGTATAGTCAGTGGTCAGTTCCTGATTCAGTTTATCTACACCAGCGCGGATTTTGGTGCGTCCCAGCAGATAGTCTAAAGAGACTTCATAGAAATCAGCAATACTGCAAAGGGTGTTAAAGTCCGGATTGTGAATGCCTTGTTCGTAGTTGGAAACGGTACCAATAGACACCTTCAAATAGTCTGCCAATTCTTTTTGATAAATTCCTTTTTCTGCGCGCAATGCAGAGATGATATCTCCAAATTCCATGAAATAACTCCTTGCCTATAGCGAATTAATTATTACTAAATCTCATTCTATATTATTCCACAGAAAATGTAATAGAATTATAGGAAGTCAATAAAAAATGCGGAATAAATGCCGGTTGTTTTAGAATAAATAAAATCCCTTCAAACTCTATCTCAGAAGAATTTGAAGGGATTGTTTTGAAAGAATTTCGGAGGGTCAGGGCGCATTGTCTCGGGTATACACGGGAATATCCTCAGAATAAAAATCCAAAGAGCCCACAGTTTCCCAATATTTGCCATTCATATAAAAATCATAGGTTCCGTCTTCGTTGTCAATAAAATAGCTGTTATCTGCCGTGGGGAACATCAGGTTTCCAAGGCTTGGTACCGTTTCGTTCAAGTCGGCATTGGTAATGCATTCTCTGGCAGGTGTGTAACCTTCTGCTATAACAGCATAGGAAAGTAAATAAATGCCAAGAGCAATACTGACTAATAACAAGCTCCATACGGTAGAGGGTTTGCTTTGATTGGCCATCATAAGGCGGAAACGATTGCGTAAATCTTTGCGGTTAGAGCGAAAAAATCCCATGGTCAGATTGCCGGGAAGAAGTTTTCTTTTGCCGGCCAATTCGGATATATCAATTAGGCATTGCATATAGTCATGGGTTACTTCTGCGCTTTGGGTGGTTAAGCTGTTGTCAATCCGCATTTCCAAAATTACATCAGCTTGACGATTCAGCAACCAGGAAAAGGGATCCCACCAATAAGCTAAAGTAATGATTTTAATGATGTTTTTTAACCATAAATCATGTTTGAAGTGGTGGGTGGCTTCATGTTGTAGAATGAATGCCAGGTTCTGCTTGGATAGATTGAAGTTTTCAGGTATTAATATCCTGGGATGAATAAGTCCAAACAGTACCGGGATATCTAATCCGGGAAGTTCAATGACCCGGAATAAATTTGTGCGCTTTTTGGAGGCACATATTTCGTCCAGTAGTTCTTTGTAGGGTTCTGTTTTGGTTAATTCCTTGCCGTGCAGAATAATATATTTCGTAGAGCGGTAATAGGAAAATAAGTGTATTGCCACTGTAATAACAAAACCAATACCCCAAATAATCTTAAAAAGTTGCCATAAAGAAATCGACTGTCCACCAAAGTGAAACAGTCGATCATGACATCTGGCTATAATTTGAGAAACGGAGTAAGGTAACTTAAGGGTTAGTGTAAAAGGCAATTCAACCGGAAGTACAAAGCGCAATGCTGTAAACAATGCAAAAAGTGCTAACAGCCGATAGCCGGAGCGAACCAAAAGTTTCTTATTCATCAAACATAGCGCCAACAAGATTAGGAACATATTGGTAGTAACAACTGCCATCATCACAGTGGAGAGGGATGTTTGTACTACGGTAGTTTCCATTATTTCTTCTTGTTAGCCTGCTCAAACTCTTTCAACATGCTCTTCAGCTCAGAGATATCCTTCGCGATTTCCTTGGGATCCTCAGAGGTCTTAAGCAATGCTGCAAAAAGGCTGCTCTTAGAAATAATAGCACGGAAACAGGAATAGCTGTCTGCAAAATCCTTCAAGATAACATCTCTGGAAGTCTCGGTAGGACGATAAGTACGGCTCAGAACCTTACCACTGTGGGTAACGCCAACAACCTCAACCAAATTTGCATGGAGAAGCTTACGAAGAACAGCCGTAACGGTGCTCTGGGTTAATCCCTCACCTGCATTTACAATATCAGTAGCCATCATAGGCTCATCAGACTGCCAAAGGATGTTCAATACATCTAATTCTCTAGGGTTCATCATGATAATACAAGTCCTTTCTGTGGTTTTTGTTTATTATATGTCATTTTATGTCTAAAGTCAACAGAAACAAGGCTTTTCCTGCAAAAAAACGCTCCTTTTTTGGCAGGAAAAGCCTGTTGTTCAGAAGTTGCACTAGATGTGAGAGGAAAATTCTGTAAAACTATGCTTCGCCAATGTAAATCCAATCGCCGACCCACTGCTGGGTGGTGCAATTAAAGAGTCTCTTGTAGCGTTTGCCGTCTACCTCTGCGTATACCCACTCCAAAATCTCTGCAGCGGGTTCAAAGGACTCCTCCCCGGAGGCTGCTTCCACGGGTACTGTGGCAGTGGGGGTAGCAACAAAGCAAAGGCTACATGCTACAACACTTAAAGCTACGATAAAACGATTAAAAAACTTCTTTCTCATAATGACCTCCTATTCTAGGTATAAAATGATATAATAATTGCTAAGTACATGCTACCATGCAAAAACGATAATTGTCAAGTGGATTTTAGGAAATGTTGAAAATTTGGATAAAAATTGCTTTCCTGAGAAGAATATGGTAAAATATATACTCGAAGTGAGTTTTCGACATGAAAGAGAGGCTGTTATGTTAAATAATAAAGTAATTTTGATTACCGGAGGTACCGGAAGTTTTGGTAAGGCGTTTACCAAGTATGTGCTGACCAAGTACAATCCTAAGAAGATTATTATTTATTCCAGAGATGAGTTTAAGCAGTTCCACATGCAGGGCGAGTTTAAGGAGTATGCGGACAAACTGCGTTTCTTTATCGGTGACGTGCGCGACAAGGAGCGTCTGACCAGAGCGCTTGAGGGTGTTGATTATGTGGTGCATGCGGCAGCGCTTAAGCAGGTGCCTGCTTGCGAGTACAATCCTGCAGAGGCCATTAAGACCAATATTAACGGTGCCCAGAATGTAATTGATGCTTCTCTGGATACCGGCGTTAAGAAGGTTGTTGCATTGTCTACGGATAAAGCTGTAAATCCTGTAAACCTTTACGGTGGCACCAAGCTTGTATCTGACAAGCTGTTTATTGCAGCTAATGCATATGCAGGTGAGAAGGATATTAATTTCTCCATCGTGCGCTATGGTAATGTGGCAGGAAGCCGCGGATCTGTTATTCCTAAGTTTTACGATATGATCAAAAATGGTTGCACCGAGCTCACCGTTACGGATTATCGTATGACTCGTTTCTGGATTAGCTTGCAGGAGGGTGTGGAACTGGTAATTAAGGCTCTTGAGGAAGCTACCGGCGGAGAGACCTTTATCTCCAAGATTCCTTCCTTTAAGATTACAGATCTGGCTGAGGCGATGTTGCCCGGATGCCAGACCAAGGAAATCGGTATCTATCCCGGCGAGAAGCTTCACGAGATTATGGTTACTGTGGAGGATTCCTATACTACTTATGAATATGACAAGCACTATATCGTATATCCTCAGGTAAAATGGAACAGCAAGCAGAAGATCAAAGAGGGCGGTAAGAAGGTTGAAGAGGGCTTCTCTTACAGCTCTGACAACAACACGGAGTGGATGAGCGTGGAAGAGATCCGTGAACGTCTGAAGGATTTGGATTTGGAGAAATAAGATGAATCAATTAGCAATTTTTGGTGGGGCTCCCGTAAGGGAGACCCCCATTCATTATGGAAAACAGTATATTGACCAAGCGGATGTGGATGCAGTAGCAGCTACATTAGTAAGTCCTGCGCTTACAGGTGGTCCCAAGGTGACGGAGCTTGAAAAGAAGCTTTGTGAAATTACCGGTGCAAAGTATGCAGTGGCGGTAAGCAATGGTACTGCAGCGCTTCATCTGGCGGCTATGGCTGCAGGCTTTGGAGAGGGTGATGAGGTGATTGTCAGCTCTATTACCTTTGCAGCGTCGTCTAACAGCGTGCTCTATGTGGGTGCGACTCCGGTTTTTGCAGATATCAAGTCTACCACATACAATATTGATCCGGAATCTGTTCGCAAGCTGATTACTCCTCGCACAAAGGGGATTGTGGCAGTGGATTTTACAGGTCAGTCTGTTGATTCAGAGGAAATTCGTGCAATCTGTAAGGAGCATAATCTGATTTTTATTGAAGATGCTGCACATGCCATGGGCACCAAATATAAGGGACAGCCGGTGGGCAGTATTGCAGATATGACTTGTTTCAGCTTCCATCCTGTAAAGACGGTTACCAGCGGTGAGGGTGGGGCGATTACCACCAATGACGAGGAGACTTATAAAAAGCTTCTGCGTCTTCGTTCTCACGGTATTACCCGCAATCAGGACGAGATGGTGAATCCTTCTGATGCAAGATGGTACAATGAGCAGGTGGAGCTTGGTTTTAATTATCGCATGACGGATATTCAGGCAGCACTTTTAATCAGCCAGTTAGATAAGCTTCCGGCGTTTTCTAAGAGACGATGGGAAATTGTTGAGAAATATAATGAGGCATTTCAGGATATGCCTCAGATACAGGTTCAGCAGGAGATTGCAGAATCAGAAACTACCAGACACCTTTATATCCTGCGTCTGAATACGGAATTTTTAAACTGTGACAGAAGGCAGTTTTTTGATGCATTATGGGCTGAGAATATCTGTTGTCAGGTGCATTATCTGCCGGTATATTGGCACTCTTATTACGAGAAGCTGGGATACGAAAAGGGACTCTGTCCTCAGGCAGAGGCTTATTATAACACTTCCATGAGTCTTCCTTTGTACTATGCTTTGAAGGATGAGGAAGTAGAAGATGTGATTAAGGCGGTAAAGAAGGTTGTGGAGTACTATAGCAAATAAAAAAGTCCCCGGACAGTGCAGTTACTGTTCGGGGCATATTTATATCTAGCAACTTATGCGTAACAGCTGTGCCTGACCGGTCAGCTGTACTTTCATGGAATTGGCCGGTATGAAAATACATTGGCCTTTTTCAAAGCAAAGGGTATCACCATCTTCCGTAAGCAGCTTACCGTTTCCCTCTATGCACAGAACCACTTGAAAGGAAAGTGCAGTGGAGGTGCAATCAGGAAGAGGGCTGTCAGGTGAGGTGTTAATCAGTAAGCGCTCTACCTGAAAATATTTGCATCTGCACAAAAGTTCCGAGGCACAGCCGGGATGGTAGCGCAGCACGCGCATGGGCTGGCGTGGGCTGCGACTATTCTTGTAATTTAGTACCTCTACCGCCTTGCCTATATGCAGAGGACGCAAATTTCCGGCTTTGTCGGTCCGGTTATAATCGTGTATGCGATAGGTCAGATTGGAATTTTCCTGAATCTCTGCAAGTAAAACCCCGCCGCCAATAGCGTGTACAGTTCCTGCTTCTATAAAGAAAACGTCATCCTTTTGTACCGGGATTTTTTGCAAATATTTATCTAAAGAATTCTCTGCTAAGGCTTTGTGCAGTAGCGTCTCATTCATGTCCCGATTGAATCCATAGATTAGCTTGGCACCGGGTGCAGCATCCAGTACATACCACATTTCTGTTTTCCCCAACGCTCCGTTTTCCCGGGACAGGGCATAGGCATCATCGGGATGTACTTGTACGGAAAGCTTTTCTTTGGCATCAATGAGCTTTACCAAAATAGGTAGCATGTCCGGAGAAGATGTACCCAAGGCCTGCATGATTGCTGAGGGATGAGTCCCCAGATATTGGGGATGTGAGGAAAGTACCTGTGATAAGGTCATTCCTGCATGTTCACCGCTTGCCACGTGACTCGGACCATCCGGGTGAGTAGAACATTCCCAAGTTTCTGCCAGTGGAGATAAATCAATTGTTTTTTGGAAGTCCTTTTTTAGTCGTTCTCCGCCCCACAGATAATCTTTACCGGCAGGGGAGAGCAAAAAAGGTTTATGCTTCTGATTCATGTTTTTGTTTGTCATGGACACTAATCTCCCTGCCAAGTTGAACCTCCATGATTTTTAGTTCTGTCTCAGCGATAATTGTATGTTTGCAACCTGCCTGCATGGTTATTACATCTCCTGCCTGTACAGGCTGTTCCATGCCGTCTACAATGGTGCGACCCTTGCCGGAAATAATGGTCCATGTCTCATCGCGATGTTCGTGACTGTGATAGTTCATGCGGTGACCGGGATTTAAGGTCACTTTGATGGTCATGCTTTCTTCTTCGACATCCAGCACTCTGAAGCTACCCCAGGATTTTTCTGCAAACATAATCTGTTGGTCAAAGACATCGACAAAGGGTTTGATGTAACTGGATTGTTCCTTGTCGGATACCAGAATTCCTTCAGGGCTGGCAGAAATCACCACATCTTTTAATCCCATGCAAAGAATAGGCATATCCATTTCGTTGAGAACATGAACATTTTCGCAGGTTTCGTTTAAAATGGCATTGCCAACACAGGGTTCGTCCATGGCTTCGGCCAGGGTGTTCCAGGTACCGATGTCCTTCCACTCTCCGGGGAAACGCAGCACCTGAATGCGGGGTTCTTTTTCGACTACGGCATAGTCAAAGCTGATTTTAGTCAGGGTATCATATTTGTTGAACAAATCCTGATAATCTGTAAAGTCAATCAGTTCGTGGGCGCGATTTAATACATAGCCCAGTTTATAGGCAAATACGCCACCGTTCCAAAGCGCACCTGCATTAATGTACTTTTGAGCCGTGACCGCGTCGGGTTTTTCCTTGAAAGTTTCTACGTCGCTTACTTTGTCAGATGTCTGCGGAATAATATAGCCGTATTTTTCGCTGGGGTAGGTGGGTTCAATTCCCATCAGCGCCAAGTTAGCATCGCTTGTGGCAGCCAGGTCGCTTAACTGTTTTAAATGTTCAAAATAGTCGTCATTTACATAGGGGTCCACGGGGCAAACCACCACAGGTTCTGTCTCTGCAATGCCAATCACATCATGCAGGTAAGCACTTGCCAGAGCAATGGCGGGGAAGGTGTCCCTACGGCAAGGCTCCACACAGATGCCAACATTCTCACCCAATTGGTTGCGAATGGAGGAAACCTGGGTTTTGGAGGTGGCAATGGTGACAGATGCGTCTTGGTCCACACTGCGAATCTGACGGTACACTCTTTGTACCATGGATTCAAGCTCCCCCTTCGGGCCCTTGAATAGTTTGATAAACTGTTTGGAACGAATATCGTTGGAGAGGGGCCAAAGGCGTTTGCCGGAGCCACCTGACAATAAAATAATATTCATGTTATTTCCTCTTTTCTGATAATGATAGGAAAAATAAGGTATCGTATTCTTATCTCTCTGCCCGCATGGGATTATTCAAAAAATCTTCATAGGCTAAACGAATGCCGTCTTCCAATTCTGTTTTGTAGCGCCAGCCTAAGCGCTCCAGCTTGGATACATCCAAAAGTTTTCTGGGTGTTCCGTCCGGTTTCTGGGTATCCCACAGAATCTCGCCTTCGTAACCGATTACCTTGGCGGTAAGCTCTGTCAGTTCGCGGATGGACAGTTCTTTGCCGGTACCCACATTTACAGTCTCATTGCCGGAATAATTGTTCATCAGGAAGATGCAGGCGTCCGCCAAATCATCCACATAGAGGAATTCTCTTAGGGGAGTTCCGCTACCCCAGCAGGTTACCTGTGAAAGGTTTGCTTCCTTGGCCTCGTGGAACCGGCGAATCAATGCAGGCAGCACGTGGCTGTGGGTGGGATGGTAATTGTCGTTGGGGCCGTAGAGATTGGTGGGCATGGCAGAGATAAAATCCGTGCCATACTGCTTGTTTAAATATTCGCAATATTTCAAGCCGGAAATTTTAGCAAGTGCATAGGCTTCGTTGGTCTTCTCAAGTTCTGAGGTCAAAAGACAGCTTTCCGGCATGGGCTGAGGAGCCATGCGGGGATAAATACAGGAGGAGCCCAAAAACAGAAGCTTCTTGCAACCGCTTTTCCATGCAGAATGAATTACATTCATCTCCAGAGTCATGTTGTCATAGAGAAAATCAGCCGGTGCTTCAGAGTTGGCCACAATGCCGCCTACCTTGGCTGCGGCCAGGAATACGTAATCCGGCTTTTCTGTTGCAAAAAATGCTTCTACATCGGCCTGTCTGCACAGGTTTAATTCGCTGTGTGTTCTGGTAATAATATTGGTGTAGCCCAAAGCATTCAGTCCTCTGACGATGGCGGAACCAACCATGCCTCTGTGGCCGGCTACATAAATTTTAGCGTCTTTGTTCATCATAAGGCTTTTGCCTCCTTCTTTGCCAGTTCTCTGTCATGCTCGGCCATGATGCGCACCAGCTCCTCATAGGGAGTGGTCTGGGGATTCCAGCCAAGTACGGTTTTGGCCTTGGTGGGATCGCCCCAAAGGTTGTCCACATCGGTGGGTCTAAACCAAGCGGGATTTACACATACCAGCATTTTGCCGGTGGCTGCATCATAGCCCTTTTCATCAAGGCCGGTGCCCTCAAAGCGGAGGGTAATGCCGTTGGCGGCAAAGGCACGCTCTGTAAAATCGCGAACAGTGTGCTGTTCTCCGGTGGCAATGACAAAATCCTCAGGAGTGTCATGCTGTAACATCAGCCACATACATTCCACATAATCTTTGGCATAGCCCCAGTCTCTTAAGGAGTCCATGTTGCCAAGCTCCAAGTGGTCCTGTAATCCTTCTGCAATACGTCCTGCAGCAAGTGTGATTTTACGGGTTACAAAATTTTCGCCTCGGCGCTCAGATTCATGATTAAATAAAATACCGTTTACAGCAAACATATTATAAGCCTCGCGATATTCCTTTACCATCCAGAATCCGTACTGCTTGGCAATGGCGTAGGGACTATAGGGGTGGAAGGGAGTGGTCTCTCTCTGAGGGACTTCTTCTACCTTGCCGTAAAGCTCTGAAGTGGATGCCTGATAAATACGGGTCTTGTCGGTAAGTCCTAAAATGCGTACTGCTTCCAATATGCGCAGTACACCCAATGCGTCTACATCACCGGAATATTCCGGTACATCAAAGGAAACCTGTACATGGGACTGGGCAGCCAGATTGTAGATTTCGTCAGGCTGTACCAGATTAATAATACGAATCAGAGAAGAAGAATCTGTCAAATCTCCGTCATGTAATTTGATTGCGTTCTTCGCAATCAAATGATCTATGCGTGCAGTGTTGGAAATGGAAGCACGTCTTGTAATGCCGTGTACCTCATAGCCCTTCTCCAGCAAAAACTCTGCCAAATAAGAACCATCCTGTCCTGTGATACCTGTAATCAATGCTTTCTTCATATATAATCCTCCATGTTTGGGAACTTAAAATACAGTCTCTTGTACTAGTTTATATACTAAAAAACCCTTTTTAAAGGGTATATTTTGATAAGTGGTAGCATAATATTGACTTTTGTGCTATACTATCTAAAGACTATATATGTTGCTGGGGAAAGTATTTTCATTCGCATGTGCATTATATGTCCTGCCACGGACCCTTGGAAAACGTCGGCACTTGGGCTGTGTACTTTACAGCCCTATGTGCCGCTACGCTTTTCCACGGAGTGAGAACGTGTCCGTGAAGGATATATAATGTACAGGCGAAGGTGGAAAACTTCATACCCCAGCAACAAATAACAGCTGTGGAAAGGAGGGCGCATATGGACCCCACGTTATTTGACGGTACCTTGGTAAAATCCAACCGCATAATTTATACGCCCTCAGATTTCGCTAAGGCCAATCTGATTCATTTGCAGGAGGTTGGGGAACTCAAGGCCAGAAAGCCCCACACCAGCAGACGAAAAAACCTGGCATCCTACCTTTTTTTCGTGGTGTTGGAGGGAGAAGGGTATCTGGAGTATGGCGGCAAAACTTATGAGCTTAAGGCAGGAGACTGTGCCTATGTGGATTGTCACGCTGCCTATGCCCACAGTTGTAAAGAGAGCCTTTGGCAATTAAAGTGGGTTCATTTTTATGGGCCCAATATGAGTGGGATTTATAACAAGTATGTGGAGCGGGGCGGCAGGCCGGCACTGACACCTGCTGACAGGGCACCTTACGAAAAATTATTGGATGATATTTATGCCATTGCAGCCTCTGATGCTTATACTAAGGATATGCAGATTTTTGAGAAATTAACGAGTCTTCTCACACTTTTGATGGAGCAAAGCTGGTGTCCGGAGCAGGAGTCTGCAGATACACTGCAGCGTAAAGCGGCCGGCAAGAAGCAGAATCTCCAGATGTTGAAAGAGTATCTGGATGAGAATTATGCATCTAAGATTACGCTGGATATGTTGGCCGAGCGTTTTTATATTAATAAATTTTACTTAACCCGTATTTTTAAGGAGCAGTTTGGTGAGTCAATCAACGGATATCTTTTGCAGGTGCGTATTACGAAGGCAAAGCAGGGGCTGCGTTTTACGGACAAGCCCATCGAGGAGATTGCTCATGAGTGCGGAATGCATGATGCCAATTATTTTTCCCGTATTTTTAAAAAGGTGGAGGGTGTGACTCCCGGAGAATACCGGAGGATGTGGTAATGGAGTGGAGAAATAGAATGTCTGCTGAATTAATAGAAAAGAAAAATGAAAGAGCATCCGTTAAAACACAGCAATTAATTGACTGGGTCATTTTTGCGGTATTATTTGCAGGTGTGGTGGCGGTTACGTTTACTCTTTTTTACAGACAGTGTGTGGAAAGCATGATTGGAAGTGGTCTGTATCATTCAGATATGAAGGCCTATATTCTGGAAATGCAGGGGCTGGACAGTGGTTACAATTTCCCCTATCCCATACTGTTTAAATTGTCGGCCTTTTTTGACTTGTTTACCGGGCCTCAGATGGCAGTAGCACTGGCTACCACCTGCTTAAATGCGTTGGCGGTTATGGTGATGAAGCTTGTGTTAAATAAGCTGGCAGTGCAGGAAGTGACGGAAGGTTTTGGCGGCAGAAGATGGCTTGCAGGTGCGGTAATCAGCTTTGTGGCAGTGGGATTATTTTTTATCTCTATGGTATTTACATCGCCTGTGGGTGTATATCTGCCCGGCATCCCGTATAATTATTTGGGTGTGTTTACGCCCAATCCTTTTCATAATGCCACTTATATGGCGGCCAGACCTTTTGCCATACTGGCCTTTGCGTGGTTTGCAAAGCTTCTGGATATCTACGAGCAGCCGGAATCCCAGCCCAAGATTTGGCAGGAGTATGTGCTGTTTTCCGTGTTTTTGCTTTTGGCTACCATGGCTAAGCCCAGCTTCACCATTGTACTGGTGGGGGCAGCCGGTCTGATTATGGTGTATCGTTTGATGCGTGCTAAGTTTCGTAATTTTAAGGCAACGCTTATGCTGGGATTGACCTTTATCCCTACTTTTATTGATTTGCTGTATCAGTATAGCGGCGTGTTTGTGCCTGATGAGGGCGTGGAAGGCGGAATCGGATTCTGCTTCGGTGATATCTGGAGTCTTTACTGCGGCAATATTCCGCTGGCAATCGGTTTGGCCATGGGCTTCCCGATTCTGGTACTGATTTTGAACTATAAAGAGATAAAAAGAAACACCCTGTATCGCTTTTCCTGGCAGATTTACCTGATGGGCTTTGCCATGGCATTTCTGATTTACGAAAAGGGATTCAGGGCGCCTGATTTTAATTTTTCATGGGGGTACATGTATGGTATTTTCTTTGCGTTTGTAGGAGCGGTGGCAGTGCTTTTGCGCGCTACGGCCAAGAGAGAAAAAACTGTACTGCTTATCCTGCAATGGTCCGCTTTTGCGCTGCATCTTCTGTGTGGTCTGTATTATTTCTGCGGAATCTTTGCAGGGCAGATGTACTACTGATGTCTGCCAGACCCCGTGCCGCATAAGGCAAGAGCATCAAACCGTAGAGGAAAATATAACGGGCGTTGGCTTCCCAGATCATGTGGAATAAAAATCCGCCAAAGGCGCCAATCATACCGGTCCAAAGATACAAATGGTTGATGCGGCGTTTTCGCACCATCATAAGAACGCCAATAAAACATCCCAGATACATTACGCTTTGATAGATGTTGCAAAATTCGATATAAGCACCAGTGAAGCGGCCGGTATAAAATTCCTCTGCCACAGGGTGTCTGGGACCTAAGGTTGCCAAAGTAGCCTGACGGCTTGCATAGGTGCCATCCGTCCATTGGGATAGGTATTTGTCAAAATAGAAGGTTGCGGCATAGCCGGGATTGGCCTTAAAATAAGCCTGTCTTTCGGCAATGGCTTCCTTGCTTAAGGAAACGGTGGCGTCGGTGTCCATGCCTGTTGCCTGATAGGTATCAAAGTTAAATCCGTTATACCAGCCGTTGCCCCGAGAGGACTCCTGCATGCCCATGGCAAAGTAGGACATGGCGGGCACGCCGCTTCGTAAGCTGTTGTGGGCACGAAGCTCATAAAGCTTCTGGGTGGCCGGTAAAACAGTGAGAGACAAAACCAGACACAGTGCAGTGAAACCAAGGAGCACAGGTCTTTTGGTGCCACACCATTCTACCAACACTACAAGTATTACGGCGATAATCATAATCAGCGAATTTTTGCGAAGCAGTACGGCCAAAACAAGCCCCACGAGACTTAAGGTGCTAAGACGCAGAAGCTGTTTGCCGAAGACTTCAGCTTCAGCAGCCTTCAATAATTTTAACAGATAATACAGTCCAAGAGACAGTGCTGCGAAGGAAGGAATCTCGCCATATACAAAGGAGCTGTACATAATCATAGGCAGATTGGTTCCCGCAAGCATCAGATAAATGCAGTCCGCCCGGTCATCTTCCCAGAGAAGATGTACCGTTTTGTACTGATAAAATACAATGACACAGGTCAATACTACATAGAGACATTTGATGAAGTGATAGGATTCCATGCCGATAGGCAACAGATTCCATATCCGGATCAGCAGTTCAAAAAAGGCAGTCAGCCCTACCTGCTGGGGATAGTAGGATAAATAGGAGTCCGTGGGGTGGATAAAAGAGTAATCGCCGCCAGCCAGCCCTTCGGCGGCAGAGTAAACGCTCCAGGCATCTGCGGCAGGGGCGGTTCGCCCGAATAAAACAAGCAGTGCGCCCAGTGTCAGAATCCAGCCGAATGTGAGAAACAATAGCACCTTTTTACCCTTTGAAGGATTGGTGCAAATCAGTTTGCAAAGCAATAAGAGCAGTGCAAGCATGATGCCAATACCCACAAGGTGTGTCAGAGGATTGTCCACGCTCGTCAGTACCTGCTGGGTGGTCATGTTATCACTGTAGCAGGTAAATAAAAATCCGGATACCAGAAGCATTCCGGTAAAAATCAGAGACAATACCAATATGAAATTGCAGGACAGTTTGTATATGCCTGTAAGGTTTGGTTTTGCAGAATTCATTTAGAATCACACCTCAAAATTGATTTTAAGTCATTATAGCACAGATTTCTTTATAAAAATAGTGGCTGTAATGGAATAATCGTGCTAAAATAGTGGTAATGCATGAAAAGAATGGGAAGTAAGCAGAGAGGAACAAAACATGGATAAAATTGCAGTATTAATACCCTGCTATAATGAAGAGAAAACCATTGGTAAGGTTGTGAAGGATGTGCGGGAGGCGCTTCCGGAGGCAACTGTTTATGTATATAACAATAATTCGAAGGATAAAACGGCAGAGATTGCTCTGGAGGCGGGTGCTGTTGTGCGCAATGAGTACAAGCAGGGCAAGGGCAATGTAATGCGCCGGATGTTTCGTGAGATTGATGCGGAATGTTATCTGATGATTGACGGCGATGATACCTATCCCTTGGATTGTGCCAGAGAGATGGTGAATCTGGTTCTTGAGAAAAATGCAGATATGGTTGTGGGCGACAGACTTTCTTCTACCTATTTTACGGAGAATAAGAGACCCTTTCACAACTTTGGAAACAGCCTGATGCGCGCAGGAATCAACAGTCTGTTCCGTTCGGATATCAAGGATATCATGACCGGTTACAGAGCCTTCAGCTATGAATTTATTAAGACGTTCCCTGTGTTTTCCAAGGGCTTTGAGACCGAGACAGAGATGACCATTCACGCAGTGAATTACAATATGCAGGTGGAAAATGTGGTGGTGGAGTACCGCGACAGACCTGAGGGTAGTGAATCTAAGCTGAACACCTACAGTGACGGCATGAAGGTAATTATGAAAATGCTGCAGCTCTATAAAAATTACAGACCCTTGCGTTTCTTTGGGCTACTTTGTTTTCTGTTGATTGTACTGGCAGCAATATTGTTTGTACCGGTGGGACTTGCTTATCTGGAGTCCGGCCTGGTGCTTCGATTCCCCACCTTGATTGTGTGTGGATTTATTGTACTTGCAGGTATTTTGTCCTTCTTTGCGGGTATGATTTTGGAGGTAATGGCAGCCAAGGACCGAAGAGATTTCGAATATCGGCTGAATCGTGTCCATGATGCCAAGAAAGCTAAACAGCATGATTAAAAAGTATTGGAACAAGAGAGCATTCGTAATATTTGCGCTGCTTGGCTTTGTGTTTGGGTTCTTTCAGATTACAGGAAGAGCGCTGGAGCGGCAGGGCAATATTCTCTGGACAGGGGCGTATGTGTCACGCCTCTTGTTTGCATGTTTGGCGATTGGTCTGTTGTGGGGTGCCTTGGCTTGTTTATTGGCACACCGTAGAGATGAGGAAGCGGTTGTAAGGCAGGAATCGACCAAGACCAGCTCCGGCAAAGAAATGCTTTGGGGATTTTTGTCCTTTGGATTAATGGTTGTAAGCTGGCTACCCTGTTATCTGGCATACTATCCCGGCATCTGTGCCTATGATACAACGATTCAGCTGGGACAGGTGACCGGCGGGTTCTACAATGACCATCATCCCATAGCCCATACACTTTTGCTGAAAGGGGCATTTTCCCTGGGAGAGAGCTTGTTTGGCAATGTAAATACAGGGCTGGGGTTGCTTGTATTTCTGCAGATGCTACTGCTGGCAGCAGTGTTTGCCTGGGGCCTGTATCGCTTGTTAAAAAGCGGTGTAAAGAAAGGTATTGTGATTGTCCTGCAGCTGTTTTTTATGCTATATCCTTTTCACATGTATATGAGTGTCAGTGTTTGTAAGGATATATTATTTAGTGCATTTTTTCTGTTGCAGATGCTTGCATTATATGAGATGATAAAGGATAAGGCCAAGCTTGGTCTTTATGATGTTTTGTTTATCATTGCATCTGTGGGTATGCAACTGTTTCGCAATAACGGCAGATATGCCATGCTGGTGCTTCTGGTAGCTTTATTTGCAGCAGTTTTGTTTGGAAAAGGGGCAAGACGTTTTTGGGGAAGACTTACCATAAGTTGTGTCCTGTCTTTGGTGGTAGGAAGCCTATGTCTGTCCGGTCTGTTTAAGGTTACCGGAGCGGAGCAGGGAGACAGAAGAGAGATGCTGAGCATGCCCATTCAGCAGCTGGCCAGATGTATGGTTTATCATGGAGGCGTGGGAGTGCTTCCGGAGGATGATGCATCCATGGAGGAATCTCATAAGTCTTTGATTAACGACTTTATTTTAAATGAAGGATATCAGGAGTACCGCCCCGATATTGCAGACCCTGTCAAGCGTCATACCAATACTTATGTGGTAAGGTATCGTATCAAAGATTTTGCAGGCACTTATCTGGCGCTGCTTAGACAGTATCCGGGTGATTTTATCAATGCGGCACTGGCTACCAATGCAGGATACTTGTATGTGGGTGATGAAAGCCATGCCTACATCAATGCCAGCGAGAATGAGAAGGGGCTTGGCTATGTGCAGACCAGGTTTCTGACGGAGGAGCTTAATTCATACGGTGTTTATCAGGCTTCCAAGCTGCCCGGGGCGCTTGCATTTTTTGAGCGGTGGGCAGACGACAACGGATATCTTAAACTTCCGGTTTTGAAGTATCTGTTTATGCCGGGGGTATTCCTGTGGCTGTATCTTTTACTGGCAGGTTATTTGATTTTATACAGAAAATATGACAAATGTGTACCACTTGCACTGGTGATGGGATATTTTGCAACCATGCTGTTGGGTCCCACGGTGCAGCTTCGATATATTTATCCGTTGATGGTGATTCTACCCTTTGCGGCGGCGCTTTCTTTGGCAAAGCCGGAAGCGGGGGGAGAACCGGGCGGAGTAAACAGTAAGGAAAGTAAGAATGAAAACGCAGAGTAAAAACGACAAACTGATTATCGGCGGAGGTCTGTACGGCCTCTATGCGGCGCTATACTGCGGACGTAAAGGACAGAAGGTGACTCTTTTGGAGATTGAACCGGCTCCTTTTACCCGGGCCACTTATATCAATCAGGCCAGAGTGCATATGGGGTATCACTATCCCAGATCCCTCTCCACGGCCATGAAGTCTGCCGGCTATTTTAAGCGCTTTGTAGAGGACTATGGATTTTGTATTCATGATAAATTCAAACAGGTATATGCAACCTCTGCGCACTTTTCCTGGACGGATGCGGAGGAGTTCCGTAAGTTTTGTAAGAGCGCGGATATTCCCTGCATGGATTTGCCGGTGGAGCAGTATTTCCAAAAGGGACTTTGTGACGGTGCCTTTCTCACGGAGGAATATACCTACGATGCCCATATTTTGAGAGATTATCTGATGCAGGAGCTTTCGGGTCTTTCCAATGTGACACTTAAGTTTAGCAGGGAGATTACCAGGATTGTTAAGCAAAGTGACTGCTATGAAATTTACGCCATGCATGAGGGACAGGAAGAAGTGTATTCCGCCCCCTTTGTATTGAATGCCACCTATGCTTCTGTAAATCAGGTGCTTCGCAGAGTTGAAGGCGTGGACACCACGGATTTTGGCTTGAAATACGAGCTTTGCGAGATTATTTTGTGTAATGTGGATGAGCGGTTGAAGGATATCGGCCTGACGGTTATGGATGGCCCGTTTTTCTCCATCATGCCCTTTGGTAAGACCGGGTATCATTCCCTGACCTCAGTTACTTTTACACCTCACAAGACAAGCTATGATGCAACGCCACAGTTTGAGTGTGTAAAAAACGGTATCTGTAATGAAATGTGGCTGGGCAATTGTAATGAGTGTCCCCATAAGCCTGAGAGTGCATGGGAGTATATGTCTGCCCTGGCACGGAAATATATGCGGGAGGACTATGGCTTTACCTATGAGAAGTCCCTGTTCTCCATGAAGCCCATATTAAAGGCTTCGGAAATCGATGATTCTCGTCCTACGGTAATCAAGGCCTTAGAGCCTGATAAGCAGGACGGCCCCGTGTTTATCAGTGTGCTTTCCGGCAAGATTAACACGGTTTATGATTTAGATGAGTTTTTGGACTAACGGAGGTTTAGATTCGGATGGAACGAACAGGCAAGGAGAAAAATTTTGTATCCTGCGTGGTATATCTGCATAATGACGGTGCTGTGATTAAGGATTTTATGAGCAGTATCTGCAGCGTGATGCAGGCGAATTTTGAAAAATTTGAAGTGGTGTGTGTGAATGACGGTTGTACAGATGATACCGTGGAGCAGCTGAATGCCTTTTTGGAGGAAGGACAGCATGCCCGCTCTGTAAGCTTGATTAATTTAAGTTTTTATCAGGGTGTGGAGACTGCCATGAATGCAGGAAGTGATTTGGCGGTGGGTGACTTTATTTTTGAGTTTGACCGCTGTATCCCGGACTTTGATGAGGCCCTGATTATGCAGGTGTATCGTCGTGCACTGGAGGGTTATGATGTGGTAGCCGCATCTCCCAAGCGCGGTGTGGCACTGACCTCCAAGATTTTCTATGGATTATATAACTGGAGCACCAAAAACCGCTATCGCATCCGTCAGGAGCGTTTTCGCGTGGTATCCAGACGTGCGGTGAACCGTGTAAATCAGATGAATATCTACGTGCCTTACCGCAAGGTTATGTACATGAATTGCGGTCTGAAAACAGATACCATTGTCTATGACAATAAAGATATGGCGCGCAGAAACCGCAACCGTGAGGAGCGTGGCAACAGAAGCGGCCTGGCGGTGGATACATTGGTGATCTTTACAGATGTGCTGGAGAAGTTTTCCATGCTTGTCAGTGTGGTGCTTTTAGGCTTTTTGCTGGTGATGTTCGGATGGATTATCTATTCTATCTTTAGCGAAGTAAGACCGGTAGAAGGCTGGCTGTCTTTGATGGCGCTGATGAGCTTTGGCTTCTTTATGCTGTCGGTGCTGATGACTTTGATTTTCAAGTACCTGTCCATTATCTTAAACATGAGCTTTAAGAAACAGCGTTACGTAATAGAAGGAGTGGAAAAATTAACCAAATGAAGCTGACAATTATTTTTCCGGTATTAAATGAAAAACTTCGCTTAGAGAGCGGTATTACCCGTACCGTGGAGTATCTGCAGAAGATTAATTTTACAGATTATGAGATTATCATTGTGGACAATGGCTCCGAGGATGAAACGCCCAAGATTGCCAAGTTCCTCTGTGATAAATATCCCGGTGTGCAGTATGAAAGAATTAACGTGCGCGGCGTAGGTGCGGCCTTCAGACGGGGTGTGAAGCTTAGCCACGGCGATGTGGTGGGTTATATGGATATCGATTTGTCCACCAACATCAAGCATCTGGGTGAGGCCATTCACTTGTTTGAGACCGTGCCTGAGGTGGAGTATATCAACGGCAGCCGCTTTGCCAGAGAGTCAGATACCAAGGGACGTAAATGGTACCGCAAGATTACTTCCCAGGGTCTTTTGATCCTGCTCAAGCTGTTCCTTAGAATGAAGTCTACCGATGCTATCTGCGGATTTACCTTCGTGCGTCGTAAGGTCGCGATAGACCTGATCAAGGGCTGCAGCAAGGACAACGGATGGTTTTACATGATTGAGTTTTTGCTTCGCGCGGAGAAGCGTGGCGTGATGATTATGGACTATCCCGTGGAGTGGCAGGAGGATTACAATACCACTGTAAAGGTATTCAAGACCATCTGCAATTATCTGGTGCAGATTGCCAGATTGTTTAATGAGTTCTATATTAAGAAAAATATTTAGGAGTCTGTATTATGGCGGAACATATCAAGAGAATTGACTTAACCAGAAATTACGAAAATCATGCCAAGGAATATCAGGATGCAATCGAGGCTGTCTGCAAGGAGACTGCCTTTTCCGGCGGAAAATACGCAGACAAATTCGATGAGGAATTTGCAGCCTATGTGGGTAGCAAATATGCTTGTGGCGTCAATAACGGAACCTCCGCGCTGCATCTTGCCATGCTGGCTCTTGGCGTGGGGCCGGGGGATGAGGTAATCGTGCCTGCCAATACTTATATTGCCACGGCATGGGGCGTAAGCTACACCGGCGCAACCCCTGTATTTGCAGACTGTACTGCAGATACCTGGGAGCTTGACCCTGCCTCTGTGGAGAAGAAAATTACCCACAAGACCAAGGGTATCATCGGTGTGCATCTCTATGGTCAGCCCTTTGATTATGCAGGGATTAAGGCCATTGCAGATAAGCATGGGCTTTTCGTAGTGGAGGACTGTGCCCAGTCCCATGGCGCTAAGTTTGAGGGCCGCAATGTAGGTACACTTGGTGAATTGGCGTGCTTTAGCTTTTACCCCGGCAAGAATCTCTATGCCTTCGGTGAGGGTGGCAGCGTGACCTGCGACAATGAGGAGTACTTAAAGCACATGACCAGACTGAAGAACCAAGGCTGTGACGTGCGCTATTATCATGATGAAATCGGATATAATTACAGACTGGAGGGCTTGCAGGGTGCAGTGCTTTCCGTAAGCCTTAAATATTTGCCTGAGTGGACGGCTAAGAGACAGGAAATTGGTAAGCGTTATCTTAAGGAGATTAACAATCCCCTGATTACCATGCAGGCACATCCTGAGAATACAGAGTCTGTGTTCCATCTGTTTGTCATTACGGTGCCGGACCATGACGATTTCGTAAAGTACATGGCAGACAACAATGTGGAGTGCAACATGCATTATCCTGTGCCCTGCCATTTGCAGAATGCTTATGCACATTTAGGTTATAAGGAAGGGGACTGCCCCAATGCAGAGTATCTGGCATCTCACTGCGTAACACTTCCTCTGTTCCCTGAGATGCGAGAGGATGAGATCGCAAGAGTCATCGAGCTTTGCAATGCATACGGCAAATAACGCGGGCAGGCATTTGTCCGGAAGCGTTGAAAGGAAATAAGAGTATGACCGGAACCTATCGGGATGAAGCTGCGGGAATTTATCTGCGACTGATGACTTATGAGGATACGGATTTGATTGTGTCCTGGAGAAATTCTGACGCAGTCCGCAGGAACTTTATCTATCAGCAGCTCTTTACCAAAGAGAGCCATGAAAACTGGATACGGACCCAGGTGGAAACCGGGCGTGTGGTGCAGATGATCATCTGTGATGCGGCCACGGATAAGCCTTTGGGCAGTGTATATATCCGGGATATTGACAGACAGCACAATAAAGCAGAGTATGGTATTTTTATTGGGGAGCCTTCCGCCAGAGGTCGCGGCGTGGGAAGTGCCACCGCCAAGCTGATGCTTCGCTACTGCTTTGAGGAGGAGAAGCTGCACAGAGTATATCTGCGGGTGTTTGCAGAGAATCTGCAGGCCATCGGCAGTTACGAAAAGGCAGGCTTTGAACGGGAAGGGCTTCTCAAAGATGATGTATGTATAGACGGTGTGTACCGGGATATTGTATGGATGGCGGCTGTTGCAAAATAGCTGAAAGGTATTTGAGATGAAGAAAGTAAGCTTTGTAATTCCCTGTTACCGCTCAGAAAAAACCTTGGAGCATGTGGTAGCAGAGATTCAGAATAAAATGAAGGAATTGGCAGACTACAGTTACGAGATTATTCTTGTCAACGACTGCTCGCCGGACGGAACCCTTGCGGTAATCCGCAGACTTTGTGAGAAGTATGAGGGTGTGAGAGGGCTTGATTTTGCTCGCAATTTTGGCCAGCATTCTGCTCTGATGGCAGGACTTAGAGAGTCCTGCGGTGACTATGTGGTATGCCTGGATGATGACGGCCAGACCCCTGCAGATGAGGTGGACAAGCTTCTGAATAAGCTGGAGGAGGGCTTCGATGCGGTTTATGCCAAGTATGAGCACAAGAGACATTCTGCATTCCGCAACATGGGCAGCAAGGTAAATGAGCTGATGACCAGAATGATGTTAGACAAGCCCAAGGAATTGTATGTGTCCAGCTATTTTGCGGTGCGCAGATTTGTGGTAAACGATATGATTCGCTACGAGAACTCCTATCCTTACGTGATCGGTCTGGTGCTTCGTACCACCAAAAATATTACCAATGTGATGGTGAATCACAGGGACCGTGAGGAAGGCAATTCCGGCTATACCTTGAAAAAGCTTTTGGGACTGTGGTTCAACGGCTTCACTGCTTTTTCGGTAAAGCCCCTTCGGATTGCTACGATTATCGGTGGCATGAGTGCCTGCATGGGCTTTGCCTACGGTATTTATACGATTGTGAAAAAGCTGGTAAATCCTGCTGTGCCTCTGGGATTTAGTTCAACCATGGCAGCTATTGTATTTTTCGGCGGCATGATTATGATTATGCTGGGTCTGATTGGCGAGTACATCGGCAGAATTTACATCAGTATGAACAATTCTCCCCAGTATGTTATCCGGGAGAAAATAGGTTGTGAGGACATGAAATGAGAAAAATCCTAGATTGGTGGAAACAAGATAAACGATATATGGATTTGATAAAAGCGCTGCTCCTGGCGCTTTTACCTGTTTTGTGCTGCGTTGTAACCAGTGCGGCTGAGGGCGGCTCCATCGGGCAGGTGTATTTGCCCTCCTCTGAGTGGAACGACGAGCTGTTTTATTACAAGCAGGTAGAGAGCATTGTGGAATTCGGCTATCCCCAAGGGTACTACGGGTTTAACGAAAGCCACGGACTGAAGCTGTCCTTTGCGGCTTGGAGCCCGGTGCTGGTGTTGCCTTGGATTGTGTGGGGATTGCTGTTTGGATGGAACATGATGTCCCCCATTATTTGCAATATCTTACTGATGACGGTGGCGGTGTTTTTATTTGCATGGCTGGTAAAGCCTACTTGGAAGCAGACGGGGATTTTGACACTTCTCTTTTGTCTCTACACCCCCTTTGTAAGATATATGCTTTCCGGCATGCCGGAGATTATCTGTATCAGCCATTTGATTGTCTTTTATGGGCTGGTTTATAATTATGAGAGAAAACCTCACGGGGGCAAAATCGGAGCCATGTTTGGCATTGCCGGGCTGTTGACTTTGATGCGTCCGTACATGCTTTTGTTTTTACTGTTACCTGCATATTTCTGGATAAGAGATTCTAAGAAAAAGGGCCGCATGTGGATTGGCCTGTTGGGTTCCGGCGCGGTAATGGCTGTGGTACTTGGATGCTATGCCATGATTAAGCATTACTTTGGCGCAGAGTATTTCCATCCGCTGTTCTTTACCGATTGGATTACTACCTTCTTCTCAGAGGGCTTTGGAGCAGGTGTGAAGAATTTCTTTGGTACGCTGTATTGGAAGGGCAAGGACTTCTATGCCCATACAGTGCAGGGGCTTCGGACCGGACTGGCTTCCGGCGCTTTCTTTGCAGGCTATTTGGTGACCTGTGCCATCCTTTTGTGGCAGAGTATGGTGGACGGCAGGAAGCTTCGCAAGATGCACAAGAAAGAAGATTCCAAGAAGTCTGCTGAGTGCAAAGAAGATTTGGGACTTCGGGGACAGTTTATAGCGGAAGCCCATCTGGCGTTTTCCTTTATCGGCATGTTCTTTGCATTGCTTTTGATGTATAAGCTGACAGAGGGCAGCAAGCACCTTTTGACCTTTATGGCAGTGGGGGTGTTTGTGGTGGCACTGATGGATACGAGGGTTTATAAAAAGGCGGTGCTGTTGGGCGCAACCTTTGCATTTCTCTACAGCTATCGGGCAGTGGACCCTTATGATTATCAGGTGCCCTATGTGACGGAGGAAAGACAGGCCCAGGTGGAGGATTGGCAGGAGAGATTTGCTGATACACTTAAGCTTACCGAAGAAAATGTGCCTAATTATGATAATGCGGTTATCTGGGTGTTTAATGAGCAAAGCGCAGCGGGAGAAACCATGAAGTGGCAGCTTCTGTATGCATTGCCCGAGGGCTTCGGTATCAGCTGTTGTCAGAAGGAGTTTGTGCTTTCCAATTTTGACTCCTTGCAGTGCCGTTATATCGCAGCCCAGGCCGGTGCGGAAGTGGATGTGAAGTGCCGTGAGGCGGGCCTTGCGGAGCTGTCCAGGGATGAAGATATGGTGCTGTATGAGAGATATTAGAAATGGATTTGAGAAGAATGAGCTGTCGAAATGATGGCTCATTTTTGCTTTATAGGGGGAGGTGTTTTAGAATTCTTTGAATATAAAAGCATTGACAAAGAGACAAAATAGATATAATATAGTATCTAATTACTAGCATGATAAAAAACGAAGGAGAAAATGAGAGATTGAAACAAAATACAA
>JAZQFO010000066.1:0-12246 GCA_045539535.1 Acetatifactor sp. | reverse complement strand
GCCTGCGCAGCCTGCCTTGGGATTCATGCAGCCCATGACTACATGGGGAATGCGGGCCTGAACGATGGCACCGGCACACATCTGACAGGGCTCCAGGGTAACATACAGGGTGCAGTCCTCCAGTCGCCAGTCGCCGATTTTCTTGCTGGCCTTGTTGATGGCAGTGATTTCCGCGTGGGCCAGGGTGTTTTTGTCGGTGTTGCGGCGGTTGTAGCCGCGGCCGATGATTTGTCCCTCGTGGACGATGACACAGCCGATGGGTACTTCTCCCAGGGCGTAGGCTTTTTTGGCCTGACGCAGCGCTTCTTTCATATATTTTTCAGTTAGATTGGTCATTGCGATTGTTGCTTTCATAACTTGAGTATAACACGGATGTAATTAAATGTAAATTGACCAAACTTTTTGGGAGTATAATGCACAAGAAGCCTTATTCTATGGGGGATTGTGGCTTGCAATCGGTAGTTGCATATGCTATAATCTCGTTAATATTTTAGGAGGTACTACCATGAATTTGGAGCAACAGTTGAATTCTATTACGGGAAAAATTTACGGTAAAAGCATTGGGGCATGTACCCATGTGCAGCTTTATACAGGTATTTTGCAGCTTGTTAAGGAGCGTATGGCGAAAGCGCCGGCCATCACCGGAGACAAGAAGGTTTACTACATCTCCATGGAGTTTTTGATTGGTAAGCTTTTGTCCAACAACCTGATCAATCTGGGTATTTATGAGGAATTGGCAGCAGTGCTTGCAGAAAATGGCAAGAGTTTGTCTGAGGTGGAAGAGGTCGAGCCCGAACCCTCTCTCGGTAACGGTGGTCTGGGCCGTCTGGCGGCATGCTTTTTGGACTCTATTGCGTCTCTGGGACTGCCCGGTGACGGTATTGGTCTGAACTATCATTTTGGTCTGTTCCGCCAGGTGTTTAAAGAGCATCTTCAGCGTGCAGAGTGCAATGAGTGGATTGATAAGCCCTGTTGGCTTGAAAAACCCGGCACTACCTTTGAGGTGGCTTTCGGCGATAAGAAGGTAAAGTCTGTTCTTTATGACATTGATGTCATTGGATATGAGAACGGTGTAAACAAACTGCATTTGTTTGATCTGGAGTCTGTGGATGAGAGTCTGGTAAAGGAAGGTATCACCTTCGACAAGACTGCAGTGGACAAGAACCTGACGTTGTTCCTCTATCCCGATGATTCTGATGAGGCGGGCAATCTTCTGCGTATTTACCAGGAGTACTTTATGGTATGTAATGGTGCTCAGCTGATCTTGAAAGAGATGAAGGATAAGGGTCAGGATCTGCACAAGATGCATGAGTATGTGGCAATCCAGATTAACGACACCCATCCCACTTTGGTAATTCCTGAGCTGATTCGTATTTTGACTGAGCAGGAAGGCTTTGCCATGGATGAGGCCATTGATGTGGTAAGCAAGACATGCGCCTATACCAACCATACTATTCTGGCAGAGGCATTGGAGAAGTGGCCTCTTGCGTATATCGAAGAGGTTGTGCCCCAGCTGGTGCCTATTATCAAGGAGTTGGATAAGCGCGTGGCAGCTAAGTACGATGACCCTAAGGTGCAGATTATCGATAAGGATGAGCGTGTACATATGGCGCACATTGACATTCACTACGGCTACAGTGTAAATGGTGTGGCAGCTATTCATACAGAGATTTTGAAGGATACGGAGCTGAATCATTTCTATAAGCTTTATCCTGAGAAGTTCAATAATAAGACCAACGGTATTACCTTTAGAAGATGGCTTTTGTCCTGTAACAGAGAGCTGGCGGCATTCCTCTCCGAGACCATTGGTGAGGGCTACAAGAAGGATGCGGCTGAACTTGAGAAGCTTCTTGAGAAGATAGATGACCAGGCTGTACTTGATAAGCTTTACGAGATTAAGCAGACCAAGAAGGCTCAGCTGGTTGCCCATATCAAAGAAAAAGAGGGCGTGGACTTAGACCCCAACTCTATTTTTGATATTCAGATTAAACGTCTTCATGAGTATAAGCGTCAGCAGATGAATGCCCTGTATATCATCCACAAGTATCTGGAGATTAAGGGTGGCAAGAAGCCTGCTACTCCTCTTACCTTCTTGTTTGGTGCAAAGGCAGCTCCCGCTTATGTGATTGCACAGGACATTATCCATCTGCTTTTGGTGCTGTCTGAGATTGTGAATAACGATCCGGATGTAAGCCCTTATATGAAGGTTGTGATGGTGGAAAACTACAATGTAAGCTATGCAGAGAAGCTGATTCCTGCATGTGATATCTCCGAGCAGATTTCTCTGGCTTCCAAGGAGGCTTCCGGTACCGGTAACATGAAGTTTATGTTAAACGGAGCGGTGACTCTGGGTACCAGCGACGGTGCAAATGTGGAGATTCATGAGCTGGTGGGCGATGACAATATTTATATCTTCGGTGAGAAGAGCGATACCGTTATTGAGCACTATGCCAAGGCTGATTATGTGTCCAAGGATTATTATGACAAGTGTCCCGTGATCAAAGAGGCTGTGGACTTTATCGTAGGCAAGCAGGCATTGGCTATCGGTCATAAGGAGAACCTGGAGCGTCTGTACAAGGAGCTTCTGAATAAGGACTGGTTTATGACCTTGCTTGACTTGGAGGACTATATTGCCACCAAGGACCGTGCATTGGCAGATTATGAGGATCAACAGAAGTGGAAGAAGATGATGCTTGTGAATATTGCCAAGGCAGGATTCTTCTCCTCAGACCGTACTATTGCAGAGTATAATAGAGATATCTGGAAACTGAAATAAAATATTTAGGCGGTTGCATGGGTAAATGGACCATGCAGCCGCCTGTTTTAGTTTGGAATATTATTTATCTCCCAGTTTGTCACCGATGATATTTTTGTGTGTGTCCGTTAACTCCCCGTCATAGTCTATATCAATTTCCACAATATGGGTTTCATAGCAAAGTAAAAAGCTAGAGTCCATCTCGTTCCCCTGACGTAGCTGATACGCTTCTACAGCATTCCAAGGGGCGGCATCAATTGCAATAGGTTCTTCCCATATAACCCCTTCTATTTCGGGATATCCTTCGTTGTCGGCAAAATTGTCCAGCATGGCATTTTTCCACCGATCATACAGGAGAGGAGCTTTTATGGTAACCACCTTATAGTCCAGCCTTGGCTGGTCCAATGCATCTATGCAGGGACGCTGGGAGGCTTCCAGATATCCGGCTAGAATGGACTGATCTTCTCTGTCGATTTCGTAGGAATAATTGTCATAGTCTGTTTCAAACAAATCTTCCGCCTTCAAAGGAAGGTTGTCATGATAAATATGGTGGGTCCATCCGTTGTATTCGTAGGTGGCAACAGGCGTCTTCTCGGGGAAAAGACTGGTGCCGATGATGACGATGCCGAGCACCAGCAGTCCGGCTAAACCGAAGGCAGTGCATATGGTCAGAGTCATTGTAATAGTGCGGTTTGTGCTTGTAGGCAGCTTAAGCTTTTTCATCCAATGGGATATGCCTAAAAGGATTGCCGTAAGTCCGATAATGGAGATAAAGGTTGCCACCATGATCAGAGCGAAGGCCGGACTGCTGTTTGTAAAGATTATGTAGAAAAAAGCAGTCAGTATCAAGAAAATTATCGCAAGTTTAATGCGAGGGTGTGCATTTGTCTCCACAAAGCTGCCGTCTGTTTGGGCTGCTGTTTTGGCTCGTTTGAGCCAGCGATAATAAGTGGCAAGATCAGTAACGGATATGGTCAGCATGGATAGCCAACACAGGCCGGTAAACAGCTCGGTGTTGCTGGTAAGAATCCGAACCGGGTCCACCACCAGACGAAAGATGTATAAGCACATCTGTAGTATACCGGTAGCAGTCAATAAATACAAAGACGGCAGATAGCTTTTCTTGGCAGATGCATGAATGGAAGATACTTCCAATTCTGCATCTGTTTCAATGGGGGTAGGATTGGCGGCTTCGTTATAGAAAATCTGCATCTGGGCATTAGAAGCGGCCAGGTGCCAACCGGTGTGTTCGCAAAAATCTTGAAAAGACAGTTCGTCCAAAGACGGCTCCGGGTCAAAGGCGGAAGCCTTGACAAAATAAACTACGGAAAAATGCAATTTCTGCGGCGTAATACGATGAAAATGCCATCCGGCAGAGGATACCTTGTCCAACAGCCAGCCCTTTTGGGCCTGCTTTTCTAAATAGGCTTCAATCCCTGTGCGGTCATAAAATGAATAGGCGATGAAGCGACGTTTTGTATTTTTCATTAGAATTCCCCCTCATTAAAAATCAAATGATAATCCGCCAGCTGAGCAGTAATGCGTTCGCATTCCTTGCGCAACATCTCCCGGCCTTTGTCAGTAAGGATGTAACTTCGCCGGCGTCCCTCTACTTTAGTCTCCCGTATCATTTCTGCTTCCAGAAACTGCTCCAACAGTGTGTAAAGTGTTCCGGAGCCAATGTGAACACGGCCCGTTGTCATGGCCGGAACCCGGTCCAGAATATCCATGCCGTAACATTCTTCCTTTAAACAAAGAAGTGCATAGAACATTTGCTCTGTTAATGTTTGAAATTTTACTCTTGGCATAGGCAATACCTCCGATTCTCGAATATCGAGATTTGATTGTATTATATTCTCGATATTCGAGAAAGTCAATAAAAAGTTTAAAAAAATGAAAATACATGTTAGAATGATATAAATTAGTTGATTAATAGGACTGCTCGGGAGTTTATAGATGAAGATTCACGGTTTACAAAAAACTACATTATTGGACTATCCCGGTCATGTGGCTGCCACCCTTTTTACAGGAGGCTGTAATTTCCGCTGTCCCTTTTGTCATAACGGGGATTTGGTGTTAAATCCGGGCGCGCAGCCGGAGCTTCCCATGGAAGAGATTATGGCGTTCCTAAAAAAGCGCCAAGGGATTTTGGATGGCGTATGTATTACCGGTGGAGAGCCTACCCTGCAGCCGGATTTGGAGGCGTTTATCAGGGAAGTGCGGGCGCTTGGGTATCTGGTAAAGTTGGACACCAACGGATACCGTCCGGAAGTTCTTGAGCGGCTTTTGACGAAAGCGTTGCTTGATTATGTGGCGATGGATATCAAGGCTTCTAAGGAGAATTATGCGCGAGCGGTGGGACTAAACAAGGCCGGCCTAAGTAAGGAATCAGAGGTAAGAGGTTGTATAACAGGCTTTTCTATAGAACCCATCCAACGAAGTGTGGAGCTTTTAAAGGGAAGCAACATAGATTATGAATTCCGCACCACGGTGGTGAAGGGGCTGCATACCATTGAGGAGTTCGAAGAGATTGGGCAGTGGTTGTCCGGATGCAAGGCATATTATTTGCAGGGATTTCAGGAGAATGAGAATCTGGTGGGTGCAAGATTGGGCGAAAGTATATCTGAAATAAGTTTTGCAAGCTTCTCTCGAAGTGAAATGGAACAGATGGCAGCTCTTGCCGGAAAATATCTGGAAACAGTCGTAATTAGAGGCGTAGAATAGTTGCAATGAGAAGCTGCAACAAATTGTAGGGGGATACAAAATGTTTTTGAAGAAATATCATTTGGGAGATACTTATGAATGGGAAGTGCCTGTTGCAAGAGCGCCGTGGGCTACGCTGGGGTGGAGTTTTGTGCACTGGCTGCTTGTTTTGGTGTTAGGCGCAGTGTCTGCTGGAGTTTGGTATTCCTTTATGATTGATACGGGGGAGAGTTACGCCGGTTCTTTCTTTGTAAGCGAGATTTATCTGATAAATCCGGTAACTTATCCTTTGGGGTGTATTCTGTTTTTGGTAGGATATTATGTGATTTGGAAACGGTATCTGAAGCCTGACTGGAAGGCACTGGCAGGTTATTTCTGGCTTTGGAAGGCAGGGTATATTGTGCTTTCACTAATTGCCATTGTTGCTCTGTTTTTTGTGTTTTTGATGATAATGTTTCTATATTGCGGTTTGACGATTTCTGTTCATCCGAGGTGGACGGAGGATGTGATATTTGTTTTTCCGGCGTATGCAGTGTTGATGCCTATAGTGGATTTGTGCGTAGGCCGGTATCAGAGATTAAAGGGGTAGAGTGAAACGCGAATGACAAAAACGGGTATTGTAATGACCGTTATATTGGGGTTATATATAGCAGTGCTTATGTGTGCGGCGCCGGTGTGCATTGCATTTTATCCTTCTTTGTTTAGGCCTGCTTATATTTTATCAGCATTTGGCGGCTTCTTCTTTTTGATGGGACTGGGATGTATCATTGGAGAAAAAGGAGCGGACTGTGAAAAATCGGATGTTGCAATGGGCCGGATTGTGTTTGCGATCGGAGGCATTATAACTTTTACGCCTCTTATATGGGTTCATGTTCCGGAGGTTAGGGAAATTTTTGGTACATCATTTATTGTTGTTTTGGCGGCGTGGATTTTTGCGTCGATAGGAGTGGGATTTTTTTATTTGTATTATAAGAGTACACTTTACAAAAAGAGCCATTGTACGGTAGAAACAGACGCGCAGGTTATAGATCATGTGGAACGTTGGGATAACCAAAACTCTTATGTGGCCAATGTTTATGCCTACAATTATGGCGGAAAAACCTATAAAGTACAGGATGAAGTCAGTTCAAGCAGTGATGTGCGTCCTCTTCGTGAGATAGTTAAGATTTGCATTAACCCTGAGAATCCGGAGGAGTTTTACAAAAAAAGGTCCAAAGCCAATCGTATTTATCTAATTCTGGGGCTGGGAATGATAGCGTTTGGTGCGTCGTTTTTATTTTATATTTAGGAGATTTGGTGGCTATGCGAAAGCATAGCTGCTTTTGTGTTAAGAATGTTCATACCGATAAACGGGTTTAAGATAATTTTTGCGGAAGTCGCTTTCCTTGCCCCAAAAGGATAACTCATGTTTTGATATAATTTTAGAATTCATTTTTAATCGAGTTAGTTCCAATGTGCAAATAAGATCAGCTACTTGGAAAAGACGATATTCAGAGGGGAAAACTTTTCGGAATTCTACAGAAGGGAGCAGTGCGTTTAGTACAGATGATAGAATGCGGGTTACTTCGACTTGACCGTTGTCATAATATACCTTGATGGTATCGTATGAGAGAAATTCATCATAGTTGTCGCGAATAAAGAGTGCTAACTGTTTGGAAAGTTTTCCGGAAGCTTCGACAGTATCTGTAATATGCTTTTTTTCAATGTGGAATGTTTTAAATGAGATATCTATTTGTCTGGTAAAACTGACCATTTTGTTGAAGATTTGACGACGTTCTTTGATGTTTAGATGTTCATAGGGGGATTCTTTTCGAATGATTGGACCGCTATGTACACAATGATTTGATTGAAAGCCAAGCTGTAGAAGTTCTTGATTGAATTTACGAATTTGTTTGGTTAGGTCGTTTCCTTGATTGTGGAAAATCATTGTAATGATATAAAAAGGAGAATGGTATTTGTATTCACCAAAGTCTCCGGATTCATCCACGAATATACTTAATTCTTTCATTGGCAAATTCTCCGTATAAAAATGGCAGGGAACTTCCCTGCCGGTAGATGGACCAGGGTCTTATGACCAGCCCTATCAGCAACATTGCTGATGTAGTATATCTATATTATAAAATAAATACTCATTTTGTCAAATAAAATTTGAAAAGCATAAGAAAGTACACAGTTTGTTGGTATTGTGGTATAATCAGTTGTATTATTTTGGTGTATGAGGAGTTTTTATGAGTATCACAAGTATTAAGAGTAAAATATTCGGAGACAAGGCCTTTTATAAGATGGTGCTGGGTGTGGCTGTGCCTATTATGATTCAGAACGGTATTACGAATTTTGTAAGCCTACTGGACAATATTATGGTGGGCCGGGTAGGAACGGAGCAGATGTCCGGCATTGCCATTGTAAATCAGCTGCTTTTGGTGTTTAATCTGGCGATTTTTGGTGCGATTTCCGGAGCGGGAATCTTTGGTGCGCAGTTTTATGGCTGTAAGGACACCAAGGGTGTGCGTCATACCTTTCGATTTAAGGCATATATTTGTGGTTTGATTGTACTGATTGGTGTGTTGATTTTTCTTCTGTGGGGAGAGGAGTTAATCCTTTTGTACCTTCATGGAGAGGAGAACCGGGCGGCATTGGACGCGGCGCTTTACTATGGCAAGCAGTATCTTTGGGTGATGTTGATAGGACTACTGCCTTTTGGGGTGGAGCAGCTTTACACCAGTACATTGCGTGAGTGTGGCGAGACGGTGGTGCCCATGGTGGCGGGTATTGTGGCGGTGTTTGTGAACCTGGTTATCAATTATCTGTTGATTTTTGGTAGCTTTGGATTTCCCAGGCTGGGCGTAGTGGGTGCTGCCGTTGGTACGGTGGTATCCAGATATGTGCAGGCGATGATTGTGATAATCTGGACACATACCCATGCGCAGCAGATGCCTTTTGTTGTAGGGGCTTATAAGAGCTTTAGGGTGCCCGGACATTTGGCGGGTAAGATTGTAAAAAGCGGAACGCCTTTGATGATCAATGAGATCATGTGGGCAGCAGGTATGGCTACGCTGATGCAATGCTACTCTATCAGGGGCCTTGATACGGTGGCGGCCATGAATATTTCCTCTACTATCTCCAATCTGTTTAATGTGGTGTTTATTGCGCTGGGAAGTGCCATTTCCATCATCATAGGGCAGCTTTTGGGCGCAGGCAAGATGCAGGAGGCCAAGGATACGGATTTTAAACTGATTGCCTTTTCGGTAATGTCCTGTATGGTAATTGGCAGTGTATTGGCTATCATTGCGCCTTTGTTTCCCATGCTTTACAATACTTCGGATATTGTTAAGGATCTTGCAACCTGGTTTCTTAGGATTGCGGCGTTGTGTATGCCCATTGCGTCCTTTGTCCATGCGGCGTATTTTACCCTGCGTTCCGGCGGCAAGACCATTGTGACATTTCTCTTCGACAGTGTGTTTCTCTGGGGGATCAGTGTGCCGGTGGCTTTTGTGCTCAGCCGGTACACGAATATGAATGTGGTGCTGTTGTTCTTGAGTGTGCAGCTTTTGGATTTAATTAAGTGTGTAATTGGCTTTGTGTTGGTAAAGAAAGGTGTCTGGCTCAATAATATTGTGGCGGATAAGGAAAAAGGATGACGAAGCAGTGGAGTATATTTGGAATGGGGTGTTCTTATCCTATTTTCATCAAGCTAGAAAAAACAGCCGGGAGAATTGAGTTCTCTCGGCTGTTTTGATGCTAGCCAGAGTCCCTGGCGGACTCTGTTTACAAAAGGAGATTGAATATTAGCCCATAGTCACTACTACGTCATAGGTCTCTTTGCCCTGTACATAAGGTACTACGCAACCTTCCACAGCAACGCCGTCAACGGTCATGGAAGCCACGCCCTTTTCTACATCGTTAGGGTTCTTAACGGTGATGTTGTAGGTTCCCTCGCGGAACTTACGGGTGATGGTGAAATCACCGAAGCCCTTAGGGGTACAAGGATTGATGGACAGACCCTTGTGGGTAGGATATACACCCAGAATGTACTGGGAGATATTTACGAAGGTCCATGCTGCAGTACCGGTAAGCCAGCTGTTCTTAGCTTCGCCGTGGAACTTGGCATCACGGCCTGCAATCATCTGTGCATATACATAAGGCTCGGTGCGATGGATTTCGCTGATTTCCTCAGTGTATGCAGGACAGGTCTTCTTGTAAATTTCAAATGCACGGTCGCCGCGTCCCAAAACGGTTTCTGCAATGGAAACCCAAGGGTTATTGTGGCAGAAGATACCTGCATTCTCTTTGTATCCGGGAGGATAAGAGGAAACCTCGCCAAGCTCTAAATGATACTCGGTATAAGCAGGCTGGAGAATCATTACGCCATAGTCGGTGTCCAGACGCTCCTTAACAGAGTTCAGTGCCTTCTCAGCCAGGCCTTCCTCAACACCTACGCCAGCCAGTACACAGAAGCCCTGGGGCTCAATGTAAATCTGGCCTTCCTTACATTCCTTGGAACCGATTTTCTGGCTGTATGCGTCATATGCACGTACAAACCAGTCGCCGTCCCAGCCATCCTTCAGGATAGCATCATACATTTTCTGAACTTCCTCGCGGGCACGTGCAGCCTCTGCCTCGTCGCCCATCAGCTCACAGAGCTGTGCGTACTCTTCGCCGTATTTTACAAACATACCTGCAATAAATACAGACTCTGCAACGGGGCCCTCGCTGGGACCGAAGGTCTGGAAGGATTCGCCGGGATGCTCGGAGAAGCAGTTTAAGTTCAGACAGTCATTCCAGTCTGCACGTCCAATAAGAGGCAGGTTGTGAGGTCCTTTGTGATTTACGGTGTAATCAAAGGAGCGCTTTAAGTGGTCCATAAGAGGAGTTGCCACGCTCTCATCATTGTCAAAAGGTACCATCTCGGTAAGGATGGAAGTGTCGCCGGTCTCGCGCACGTAAGCGCTGGTACCGCCGATGAGCCACAAGGGATCATCATTGAAGCCACTACCGATGTCGGAGTTACCCTTCTTGGTAAGGGGCTGGTACTGATGATATGCGCTACCATCCTGGAACTGGGTGGATGCGATATCGATAATACGCTCTCTTGCTCTGTCGGGAATCAGATGTACGAAGCCCAACAGATCCTGACAGGAATCTCTAAAGCCCATGCCACGGCCGATACCGGACTCATAATAAGAAGCGGAACGGGACATGTTGAAGGTTACCATACACTGATACTGGTTCCAGATATTTACCATGCGGTTAACCTTGTCGTTGTCGGAGCATACATTATATTTAGAAAGAAGATTCTTCCAGTAATCCTGAAGTTCTGCAAACGCTGCATCTACCTTCTCATCGGTATCGTACTTAGCAAGCATTGCCTCAGCAGGCTTTTTGTTGATAATACCGTGAGATTCCCACTTTTCTTCCTGAGGATTCTCTATGTAACCAAGTACGAAGACGAAGGTCTTGCTCTCGCCAGGAGCAAGCGTTACATTCAACTGATGGGATGCGATGGGAGACCAACCGCTTGCCATGGAATTGGTGCAGGCACCCTTTTCTACTACCTCAGGCTCGTGCGCGCCGCGATATGCGCCCAGGAAAGCGTCTCTGATGGTATCAAAGCCGGCAATTTCTGCATTTACGGAGTAAATCGCATAGTGATTACGACGCTCGCGGTACTCGGTCTTGTGGTAAATGGTAGAACCTACTACCTCAACCTCACCGGTGCTCAAGTTACGCTGGAAGTTCTTCATATCATCATCTGCATTCCACAGACACCACTCTACATAAGAAAATACGGAGAAGTCTTTGGGAGCATCAGATTCATTGGTCAAAGTCAGCTTGTTTATCTCACAATTGTCTTTGGTAGGCACGAAAGTCAACAGGGAAGCCTTTAACTGATTCTTAGAAGAAGTAAAGCGGCTGTAGCCGATACCGTGACGGCACTCATAGGAGTCCAGCTCTGTCTTGGTGGGCTGCCATCCGGGGTTCCATACAGTGTTGCCTTCTTTAATATAAAGATACTTACCGTTTACATCACCGGGTACATCATTGTAGCGGTAACGGGTCAGGCGCAGAAGCTTTGCATCCTTATAAAAGGTATAGCCGCCACAGGTGTTGGATAACAGAGTGAAAAATTCTCCCGAACCTAAGTAGTTGATCCAAGGCAGGGGTGTTTTAGGGGTTGTGATGACGTACTCTTGATTGGCATCATCGAAATAACCGAATTTCATAATGTAAATCCCTCCATTTAATATTGGTTTAAGTAAACGATTAAGTTGAATAGAATTATACAGAATGAAAATGGAAAAAGCAATAGAAAATGCGAAAAATACGCAGAAAATCGTTACTGAGCATATCAGTCAAATCGACAAAAAATCAGATGTAAGAGCTTACATAATAAGCTTTTGTACAAAATGACGAGGAGTAAGCGCTTACAAGAAATGAAAATAGACAAAAACAAGCCTCTGAAACTGTAAAATTTGAACAAAGTGTATAATATTTTCAAAAAATGGGTTGCAAATTGGGGAAAAGTATTATATATTTGAGTTACGAAAACGATTAAGTAAAGCGATTCGGTGTCGCCGGATGCCTAAGAACAGTTGAGAGGTGATCTTATGACATCAATGAAAGATATCTCCAGAGTCTGCGGGGTGTCGGTGGCAACGGTCAGCAAAGCTCTGAATAACCACAGTGATATCGGAGAGGAAACAAAACGTAATATCAAACGTGTGGCCAGAGAGATGGGTTACTCACCCAATATGGCAGCCAGGGCTTTGAAGACAAACAAGACCCATGAA
>JAZQFO010000065.1:0-20086 GCA_045539535.1 Acetatifactor sp. | reverse complement strand
GGAGAGCAGATGTTGGCAGACTATTTAAAATGTGGCGAAGGTTGTATCATGGCCATTGATATAGATGCGTTGCGTAATATTAACAGCATGTATGGATTTTTAAAAGGTGATTTGTACATTAATACAGTGGCCAACATTATTGAGAAGAACTTTGCAAACAAGATTTTATATCGTAGCAGTGGAGATGAATTTATTTGTTTCTTATGCGGTGTTACCAGAGGCGATATCGCAGAACGGGAAGCGCAACGTCTGTTAGAGGTAGTGGCCGCAGCCGGTGCAGGTGATGAGGAGTTAAAGGAGTTATCCGTTTCAGTAGGACTTTTGATTGCTCATGCAGGCGAGTTCTCATATCGGGAGGCCTTGAGTAGGGCGGATAGGGCATTGTATTTTGCCAAGCAAAAGGGTAGGGGCAATATCAGTAACTATCATGATCTTGCTCCGAATTTCCAGCCGGAGCTTTCAAGAGATGACTTGAACACTTTACTGCAAACTATGCGTAAACAGGGACAGTATTCCAAAGCCTATGAAGTCAATTATCCGGAGTTTTCACGTATGCTTAACTATTTGGACCGTGTGGCTCAGAGGAGCGAGCAAACGATTCAGATAGTAATGTTTACACTTTTGGCAGCGGATGAGGCTTCCGTTACCATTGAGCAGAAGCATAATGCTATGAGGCGTCTGGAGGCGGCTGTGCTTACTTCTCTTCGTAAAGTAGATATTACCATGCAGTTTTCCAGTTCTCAACGTGTTGTGATGCTGATGGATATGAAGGAAGAGAATCTGCAGGTGGTAGTTAACCGTATCATCAGCGCGTTTTATAAGAGCGATACTTTGAAGCTGTTTAGTCTGAACTATGAGGTTGCAGATTTGGCGATGGAACCTTTGCAGGAAAAGACAAACGAGTTCAAAGAAGAGGATTAACGAAATAACGAATATGTCTAAAAGGGATGTGTCTATGGCACATTCCCTTTTTTGTTGTATTCAAGCAGAAAGTATGACATCATGTCATGCCTCTGGTTATTATTTTGTCAAAATGTATGACACAATGTCACACGGAAAAACGCACATTTTATAGGGTATGTTTTTGATGATTTTGTATGTTTCCACTTGGTAAAAATTACATAATGTTTCGAAAGTGTTTCGTAATTTCGCAACAGAAAACAACGAGTTGCAAAGTGTGTTTTGGATAAAATGCACAAAAACAAGGGTGGTTAATCCTTTGCGTGAGGACTTCAATTTGCAAAATTGCCAAGATTTTTTTTTGACTTCCAGGATTCTTGTATTTTGAAAATTCATTTGATATGTTGAAATAGGTGATTAGGTAAATCACACAAATTCATGTGAAAATTTAAAGGAGGAAATGAAGTGAAGAAGTTTGGTCGGAAAATCTGGTCCTTACTGTTAGCATCTGCAATGGTATTTACTTCTGCTTATGTGGCACCTGTAGAAACTGTTAAAGCGGCAGCGGTGGAGCCGGAAAGCGGTAACATCTATTACATCAAGAACAAGAATAGTGGTATGTACCTGACTGTAGAGGGCGACTCTGCAAGCGATGGTGCAAATGTGATTCAGTCATCAGGAACAGGTTCTCTTGGACAGAGATGGATTCTGGAGAAGAATTCCAATGGTACTTATCGACTTCATCCCGCAACAGACATGACCGGAGGTGTTTCTCTGGATGTTGCAGGCGGCAGCACCAGCGGTGGAACCAATATTCAGATTTGGTCCAACAATAGTGCATCTGCACAGAATTTCGGTATTACTGCAAGCGGTGACGGCTATGCCATTACCACAGAGGTTACCGGACATGCAAGCTGCCTGGATGTAAACGGAAACAGCAAAAACAGTGGTGCAAATATTATTCAGTGGACCAACAAGGGTTCTAATAACCAGATTTGGTATTTTGAAGAAGCATCCTGGCCTTCCAGTAGTTCCAGCTCATCCGGTAGCTCCAGTTCTTCATCAAGCTCCAGCAGCTCTTCCAGTAGCAGCTCATCTTCAAGCTCCAGTTCTTCCGGCACATACAGCACTTCTAACGCTGCTTATGTAGAAGAGGGTTGGTACTACATTAAGAATGTAAACAGTAACAAATACCTTCAGGTTGAGAATAATAATGGTACAGCAGGTGCTAATGTAAATCAGGGTACCGGTACCGGTGTAAGCGGACAGAAATGGTATGTTGACAATGTAGGTGATGGTTACTATGTGTTAAAGAATGGCTTGGGTAACTTCAACTTAGATGTATATAATTGGGGTACATCTGACGGAACAAACATTGCTATTTGGGATGCAAACGGTCTTGACTGTCAGCAGTTCAAATTCTATGAGGCATCCAGCGGCAAGTATGGTATCATGACCAAGCTTACCGGTGATGAGAAGTGTCTCGATGTTTATAATATTTCTACCGAAGACGGTGCAAATGTATGTCAGTGGTCCTATTGGGGCGGTAACGGTCAGCTCTGGATTCTGGAGAGTGTTGGTGGTTCTTCCTCAAGCTCAGGAAGCAGTTCCTCCGGTAGTTCTTCTTCCGGCAGCTCTTCCAGTAGTGTCAGCTCCTCTATTGATGCGGACGGTTATCCCGATCAGCTGATGAACTTCGTAAGCACCAGCGATGGCAAGTATGTAACTGCAGGAAGCTCATCCGTAACTTCCGATTCTACAAGCTCCACTGCAAACAGATGGAAGATTGTAAAGAAGGGCAGCGACTATTTCCAGATTATCAATGCATCCAATGGTAAAGCACTTGCACCTGCAAGCAACAGCGCATCCAGCGGTGCAACTGTAACAACCAACTCTGTTGCAAGCAATAACGCACAGTATTGGAAGATTGCTGCAGTGAAAACTGACTGCAACGGTGACAATTTGAATTATAAGGTTGTAAACTATTCAAACACCAATCTTGCTTTGACCTTGTCCGGTAGCAGCTATGTGCTTAGCACCTACAGCGGTTCAGCAACCCAGTGTTTCAGATTTAATTCCTATGGCGCAGAGGGCTTTGCAGGTTATTCTAAGAATATGAGTGGTAGCGAGAAGGCTTCCGTAACAGGTGGTGTTCTGGGTGATGTAGTTTATGTATCAAGCACCAGCTCCTTGCAGAGCTATGCATCCGGCTCTACACCTTATACCATCGTGATCAACAGCAATCTGTCTGAGTCCAGCCTTACCAAGGTAACAGTAGGTAAGAATAAGACCTTTATCGGTAAGTTTGGTTCAGGTACTCTGAATAATATCCATTTCAGATGTACTAGCAGTTCCGGTAATGTCATCTTTAAGAATATTACCTTTAAGCATGACTCCAGCAAGAATGAAAATGATGACATCCAGATGTATATCTCCAATGGTAACAACTTCTGGGTTGACCATTGTACCTTCAGCGGACATAGTTCCATGACGGATAGTGATGTAGATAAGCACATGTATGTAGGTCTGAATGCAGACTTCGTATCTGTAACCGGATGTTACTTTGGCGGACACAAGTATGGTCTGATCTTAGGTTATCCCAATGAGGACGGTGCAAGCACCTACGGCGGATATCCTCGTATGACCATTGCAAATAACTACTTCTACAATGTATATACCAGAGCACCCGGACTGATGCGTTACGGTTATTTCCACTGCTATAACAACTTTGTATACGGTTTCAATCTTGGATATACTCCCTACACCGGATGTAACATTTATTCCGAGAAAAACTACTTCGACAAGGGTAGTTACAGCGGTAAGGTAGTAGACGATAAGGGCGTTGGTGCCTTCACTGACAGCGGTTCCGTATTGTCCAGCAGTGTTTCCAACCTGTCCACTGGTGCAACCAGCTGGAGACCTTCTAGCAACTATGGTTATGCAACCAGAAGTGCAAGTGATGCTAAGACTTGGGCACAGAACTACGCAGGTGCTCAGAGCTCCAAGATTACTTACGCAATTGATTAATTTTAGTTTGATATTTTTACTTCCCCTAAAAACCATGGCCCGGCAGAGCAATCTGTCGGGCTGTGGTTTTGAGAAATTTAGAAAAAATATAAAAACTACTTGCAAACTCTTAAAAGTTATGCTAATATAATTTTTGTTGTGAAGACAACATGCCGGCGTGTCGGAATGGCAGACGAGGCAGACTCAAAATCTGTTGTGGGCAACCACGTGCGGGTTCAAGTCCCGCTGCCGGCATTTGACCTCCGTATTTACGGAGGTTTTTTTGTGTCTTACAATAGTTGACATTTTGTTGGCACTATAATATAATTTATATATCTTTATTCAAGTCAATTTATTCTGATTCGTTCAAAGGAATCAATGGCTGTTCTGCCGTCTAATCACTTGGATACAATAAAATAGTACAAAAGACGGAGGACAAAGAAGCCTCCGTAGAGGAGGAGTATGGGCAAAAAGGATGATGCAATGTATGAGTATCTGGCTCAGCATGACAAATTTGCAGATTTGGTAAATGTGGTTTTATATAAAGGGAAAACAGTAATAACCCCATCTATGCTGGAAACGGAGGATACTCGTTATGTGAAAAAAGTTGGAAATGAGAAACTTGCAAGAAAAACGAATAACCGGTACAGAGATTTAAAAAAGAGACTGAAAAGTGGCGGAGGAATAGGGGTTATTGCCATTGAGAATCAGGATAATGTGGATTATACCATGCCCTTGCGGATTATGGAGTATGACTGCCTTGAATATTATAAACAGGTGAACCGGATTCGGAGAGGGAAAACTTCGCAATTAAAGGCAAAATTATGGAATGACACTTTTTTGTGTGAATCATGTGAAAGATTTTTCTTTATTTCAGACAGAGTTGGGACAACTCTTACAGGCGATTTCTTGTAAAAATGATAGCGATAAATTGCAAGCTCTTTTTCAAGAGGAAGGGTATCATCACTTGGAGAGAGAAACTGCGGAAGCGATAGCGGTTATGATAGATAACCATGTAATTTTGGATAATTTGGACCAATATGAAGAAGATGGAGGATATAATATGTGTAAAGGTTTGGATGATTGGGCGAAAAAAGAACAGGAAAAGGGCAAAACAGAAGGAAAGATTGAGACTCTTGTACTGAGTATAAAGAATCTTATGCAGAATATGAAAATTACGGCAGAAGAAGCCATGGAAGCATTAGGTGTTCCGTTAGAAGAGTATGAAGATTATTTGGCGAAGCTGTAAAAATATTGTTTGAAAGGAAGCGATTGTAGGGTGAAGATGCACTTACTAAAGAGAAATTTTTTGCTTGTTTGTTGCTTTGTTTTGTTTTTGACGGGATGTTCGAAACCTTATGAGGTACGTAGCCGAGGAGGCTATGAAAGCGTTGAGCATGTAGGGAAAGTTCCTGATGAGTTTAAAGAGATTGTTGAGAAGAATCTGTTTAACGGTGTTACGGCTTTTGATGGGAGGTTGTTGAAGTCACAAATTATTTCGGAGGATGAGGAGAATAGGACAGTGATCCATCAAGTCAAAATGATAGATACATACGGAAATGAACTTGCGGTCACCGAATGGGGGTGTGCTGATGTTTATCATGTTACAACACTTACAGCTACAGAGGATGGAGGTTTTTTATTTGTTCTGGGATTTCGGGACTGTGCGTATGATAATATGTGGGCAAGTGACAATGGATATGCTTCACGTGTGATTAAATGTGACAGTGCCGGAAATCTGCAGTTTGATACATCCTTAGATAGTGTGGAGGGCGCTGCATTGAAATATTGTTTTGAAAAGGATGGAAAGTTCTATTTTTTTGGAGAATTAGAGACACCGGAAACGAAAACGCGAGGAGTACATTCACCGACAGATATTTACATGGTTATTCTTGATAAAGACGGTAAGGTTTTGAAAAATCAATGCATTGCGGGTTCGGATTATGATGATCTGGATATGGCGGAATTGTCTGGTGATTCTTTTGTACTATCGCTTAGTTCTCAGTCAGATGATGGAGATTTTGCCAATTTGAAATTAGACAAATATCCGGAAAATTGGGTTGTTGTGGTGAATGATAATCTTGAGATAATTGAAAAAGCAAAGAAAACAGGCAGAGATTATTTTGATTACAAGCTAGGAGAAAAAAATGGTGTTCCGTTGTATAAAAGTGACGAGCTTTTGAATGATTTTGATGCAGGAGAACCGGAGGCGTTTATAGATTATGGAGATTTTTATCTGATTGTATCAGAAAATATTACAGGAATATACGAAAAGACACCGCCCATGATTAGTGCAACGTGGTTTTATACAGAAACTGTTTATTCGGCCTACAATTATGATGGGGAATTGCTTTTTAGAACATCGATGGATTCATCGCCTGATTATGATGCTCAGAGTGAAATAATTGATGAAAAATTTTTGTGAAAATATGGAGAAGTTGCATGACTGCAGCTTCTTTATATTTTTGTTTATTTTTTCCCTAATTTGGTGTATAGTAATAATATATGTGCATTTATCAGAGAACGTATCAGGGTGGCGGATATGACTTGTAAAGAATTCGAGAAAATGATACCGGATTTTTTGAATCGGGAGCTTGATTTTCTTACATTGAAAAGGTTTAGCGAGCATATGGAGTCTTGCAATGAGTGTCGCGAGGAACTGACCATTCAGTTTCTGGTGACAGAGGGTATGCAGCGCCTGGAGGAGGGCGATGCTTTCGATATGCAGGCAGAGCTTGAGGAACGCTTAGAGGAGGCCAAAAGTCACATGAAGTTTCATTCTACATTTTTGTATGTGGGTGCTGCTTTGGAGACAATTGCGATTGCAGGAATTGTTGGTTTTGTGATTTGGATGCTTCTGTAATCCCCAAGTATAGATTGATGACAAATAGAAGGGTTTAGTATGAAGAAACTTGTTTTAATAGATGGTCACAGTATTTTGAATAGGGCGTTTTATGGTGTGCCGGATCTCTCCAATGCAGAGGGGCTTCATACCAATGCCATCTTTGGATTCTTGAATATTATGTTTAAAATTCTGGAGGAGGAGAAGCCGGAGTATTTGGCGGTGGCTTTTGATGTGCATGCACCGACTTTTCGTCATAAGATTTTTGAGGGCTACAAAGGCACCAGAAAACCTATGCCGGAGGAACTTAGAGAGCAGGTTCCTGTGATGAAGGAGGTTCTTCGTTCCATGGGGATTGTGATTATGGAACAGGCCGGACTTGAGGCGGATGATATCTTAGGTACCCTTGCCAAAAAGGCAGAAAAAGCGGGAATGGCGGTGTCCTTGGTATCAGGAGATCGAGACTTGTTACAGATTGCCACGGACAATATCAAAATCCGTATTCCCAAGACCAAGAGAAACGGCACTGAGATTGAAGACTATTATGCCAAGGATGTACTGGCTGCTTATCAGGTAACTCCGGAGCAATTTATTGATTTAAAAGCCCTTATGGGTGATACATCTGACAATATTCCCGGTGTGCCCAAGGTGGGAGAGAAAACCGCATCGGCATTGATTGTGGAGTACGGTTCCCTTGCCAATCTCTATGAGCATGTGGAGGAGGTCTCAAAAAATGCCATCAGGGAGTCCTTGAAGGCCAATAAGGATCTTGCAGATTTGAGCAAGACTTTGGCTACTATCAAGATAGACTGTGAGATTGAGCTTGATTATGAGGCGGCGAAGGCAGAGAATTTCTATACGCCGGAGGCCTATGCCATGTTTAAGAAGCTTGAATTCAAGAATATGCTTAGTCGTTTTGATAAGGCTAATATGACTGTGAAAAATGATGTGGCAGCTACCTTTAAAATGCTGGGAAGTTTGCAGGAATTTGAACAGGTGGCAAAAAAGGCAGGCAAGATTTTTGCCCAAAAACCAAACTCAGAAGAAAGAAAGTGGGATGCTTGTGCAGGCCTGTATGTTGTGCAGGAAGCAGGTCGGATTTTAGGGGTATCTATAAGCCTTTCAGAAGAGGAAACTTATTTTTACGCGGTAAGCTCGGTCAAGGAGGTAGAAGGACAGTTATCCTTGTTTGATGCACCCGTAGATGAGAAGGATGAGGCAGTGGATGTGGCCCGGATTTTGCGGGAGCTTTCCTGCAAGGCGCAGGTGGCAACCTTTGATAACAAGAAGGAGTACGGTTATCTTTCCCAGGATAGTACGGAGCGTTATTTTGATGTGTTAATTGGTGCGTATCTGTTAAATCCTTTGAAGAATGACTATGATATTACAGCCATTGCTTCGGAGCATTTGGATATGATGCTTCCGGAAGCTTCAGAGCTGTTTGGTAAGAAGAAAATAGCAGAGATTCTGGAGACGGAGCCTGAGAAGTGTGTGCAGTATGCATGTTATGGTGCATATGTGTCCAGAGCGGCTGCTGGGGTGCTTGCAGGAAAGCTTGCAGACGCCGGCATGGATAAGCTGTTTCAACAGATAGAGATGCCTTTATCGTTGGTGCTCTATGATATGGAGCAGGAAGGTGTGGCAGTGCGCAGGGAGGAGCTTAAGACCTATGGCGACGCACTGGTAGCCCGGATAGAGGAGCTTGAGAGAGCCATTCATACTCAGGCCGGTGAGGCGTTTAATATTAACTCCCCCAAGCAGCTTGGTGAAATATTGTTTGAAAAGCTGGGACTTCCCGGTGGCAAGAAGACCAAGACCGGGTATTCTACTGCTGCAGATGTGTTGGAAAAGCTTTCTGCGGACCACCCCATTGTACAAGATATTTTGGAGTATCGTGGACTTGTGAAGTTAAAGTCTACCTATGCGGACGGTTTGGCAGTATACATTGGTGAGGATCAGCGTATTCACTCCAATTTTAACCAGACCATTACGGCTACGGGACGTATCAGCTCCACAGAGCCCAATCTGCAGAATATCCCCACCAGAACAGAGCTTGGCAAACAGCTTCGCAAGGTGTTTGTGCCTAAGGAGGGTTTTGTGTTTGTGGATGCGGATTATTCCCAGATTGAACTGCGTGTATTGGCCCATATGTCCGGCGATGAGCAGTTGATAGAGGCATATCGCATGGATGAGGACATTCATCGAATTACAGCTTCCAAGGTATTCCATACGCCCTTGGAGGAAGTGACGGATTTGCAGAGACGAAATGCCAAGGCGGTAAACTTTGGTATTGTATACGGCATCAGTTCCTTTGGCTTAAGTCAGGACTTGAGTATCAGCCGTAAGGAGGCTGCTGCTTATATTGAGCAGTATTTTGCAACCTATCCCGGTATTAAAGCGTTTCTGGACAAGTTGGTGGAGGATGCCAAAAAGGATGGTTACATTACAACCATGTACGGCAGAAGACGCCCGGTTCCGGAGCTTTTGTCCTCCAATTTCATGCAACGATCCTTTGGCGAGCGTGTAGCTATGAATTCTCCTATTCAGGGAACGGCAGCGGATATTATCAAGATTGCAATGATTAAGGTCTGGGAGGCATTAAGACAGTCAGGGCTGAAATCTAAGTTGATTTTACAGGTTCATGACGAATTGTTAATTGAGACCGCAAAAGAGGAACTTTTGCAGGTGGAGCAGCTTTTGGCTGAAAACATGCGCGCCGCTGCAGAGCTTTTAGTAACCCTCGAAGTGGACGTACACAACGGAGAAAACTGGTACGAGGCAAAATAAATGAAATTTATAGGAATTACCGGCGGTGTTGGTGCCGGCAAATCAGCGCTTTTAGCATATATCAAAGAACATTATCCCTGTGAAATCTGGCTGGCCGACGAGGTGGCACATTTGGTGAAGAGACGGGGAACAACCTGTTTTGACCGTTTGGTGGAATTGCTTGGTGAAGATGTGGTAGGGCCGGATGGTGAGATAAACAAGCCGGTGATGGCTTCAAAGATTTTTGGAGATGAAGAAATACTTGCGCAGGTGAATGCCATTGTGCATCCTGCGGTGCAGGAGTTTATCCTGAAAAAGTATGAGGAAGCCAAGGAAAACGCGCAGGTAGAGCTGTTTTTTGTGGAAGCAGCACTTTTGATTGAGGCGGGCTATACAGAACTGGTGGATGAGCTTTGGTATGTATATGCGGACGTGGCAGTAAGACGAAGTCGTTTAGCTACGGCAAGAGGCTATAGCGAGGAGAAAATCGCACAGATTATGGATAGTCAGCTCTCGGAAGAGGCGTTTAGAGAGCACTGCGACTTTGTGATAGATAACAGTGGCGAGCTGGTTGACAGTTATCGCCAAATAGATAAGAAACTGGAGGCTTTTTCATGGCGGGAGTAAGCGAGATGAGAGAAAATCAGGGACAGCTTGTATTCGGTCTGGATATCGGCACACGAAGTATCGTGGGAACAGTGGGATATTTAAACGGCACCAAATTCCATGTGCTGGGACAGTGTGCCAGAGAGCATGAGACCAGAGCCATGCTGGATGGACAGATTCACGATATCGGCAAGGTGGCGGATACCATTTCTTCCGTAAAACGTAATCTGGAAGAATCATTAAATCGTAACCTGACGGATGTATGTATAGCAGCGGCAGGTCGTGTGCTTCGTACTGTGACCATTCAGGCCCAGCATCAGTTTGAGAGTGAGAAAGAAATCCTGGACGAGGATGTTTATGCTTTGGACACCATGGGTGTGGAGAAGGCTTACGAGGAGTTCCAAAAGGATAATGACACGGATATGAAGTTCTACTGTGTGGGATATACTCCCATGCGCTATTATATGAACGGATATCAGATTGGTAATCTGGAAGGACATAAGGCCAAGACCATTGCAGTAGATTTGATTGCAACCTTCTTGCCGGATGACGTGGTAAGCGGTTTGTACAAGGCGGTGGAGTTGGCTGGTCTTCATGTGACCAATCTGACATTGGAGCCTATTGCAGCCATTCAGGTGGCCATTCCTGAGAAGTTTCGTATGTTGAATATGGCTCTTGTGGATGTGGGCGCAGGTACCAGTGATATTTCCATTACCAAGGAGGGAACAATTACCGCCTATGGTATGATTCCTGTGGCAGGAGACAGTCTGACGGATATTATTGTCCAGCATTGTCTGGTGGATTTTGAAACTGCGGAGATGATTAAGCGCAAGGCCACTGAGGAGGCGCAAGTAGAGTATCAGGATATCATGGGACTTCCCCAGACCATTTCTGCAGAGGAAGTAATGGAGATTTTGGGAGATTCCGTAAAGAGCATGACCCATATGGTAGCAGATGCCATTAAGGAGCTGAATGGTGACAAGCCTGTAAGCGCTGTGTTTGTAGTAGGCGGAGGTGGTATGGTGCCCGGCTATACAGATGCACTTGCCAAGGATTTGGGCATTCCCAAGGAGCGTGTGGCAATCCGTGGCAGAGAAGTTATGCAGAATATTGTATTTGAGCTGGAAAATGCACGGATGGATTCCCTTATGGTTACGCCGATTGGTATCTGTCTGAGTTACTATGAGCAGAGCAATAATTTTATTTTTGTAGAGTTCAACGGCAATCGCATGAAGCTCTACGACAATGGTCGTCTGTCCGTGGCTGATGCAGCAATGCAGGTGCAGTTTGCCAATGAGGACCTGTTCCCTAAACGGGGTAAGGCACTGACTTTCACGGTTAATGACAAAGCACGCATGGTGCGCGGTAGCCAAGGTGAGGCAGCAGTTATTACTTTAAATGGTGACCCGGCTGATTTACATACGCAGATTCACAGCGGCGATATTATCAAAGTGGTTGCGTCTACGGAGGGTGAGCCCGGCTATCAGGAGCTTGGTAAGTTGCCTGAGCTTGCAGAGCAGATGCATGTGACTGTTAATGGCAGCAGGATTACTTTGCCTAAGACCGCTGTGGTCAATGGCAAGCAGGAGAATGAATTTTACATGATTCAAGAGGGCGACGGGATTCAGGTGCAGAATAGTTATACTGTGGCACAGTTGGCGGAGATTCTGGATGTACCTCTTGGTGGAGATATCAGGGTCAATGATACGCCGGCAAAGGCAGATACCAGTGTGTATGAGAACTTTACGGTAAGCTGGGATATGAATGCAGCGCCTACTTATGAGACGGTGACCGCTTCCTATGAGGATTTGCCCGAGGAAGATGTGGCAGAGGAGACGGTGGCTGAAGATGCAGAGAATGTGGTGGAGAATGCAGGGGACGCTGTGGCAAGCAACACTCGTCCTAATCCTACCGGCAGAGAGGTCAAGGTTATGGCCAATGGAAATTTTGTAACCCTTACCGGCAAGGATAGCTACGTGTTTGTGGATATTTTTGACCACATTGACTTTGATTTGAAGGAGTCCAATGGTAGAGGCATTGTTACGTTGTTGAACAGCAAACCTGCCGATTATATGGAGACCTTAAAGGACGGAGACGTCATTGAAATTTATTGGAATGAAAGTGGGAAATAAACATGAGACTTTGCAGCATCGCCAGCGGCAGCAGCGGCAACTGCATTTATGTAGGAAGTGACACCACACACCTTTTGGTGGATGTGGGCATCAGCGGCAAGAGAGCTGAGAGCGGACTGAATTATCTGGATTTGACAGGGGCAGACATAGATGGTATTCTGGTAACCCATGAGCACGCAGATCATATAAATGGTCTGGGGGTAATGGTCAGAAAATACGGAATGCCCATCTACGCTACAAAGGGCACCATTCAAGCCATCAGAAATTGCAGCAGTGTGGGTAAAATTGATGATTCGCTTTTTAGAGAAGTGAAGGAAGATGAGAAGCTGATGATCAAGGATTTGACCATCAATCCCATGAAAATTTCCCACGATGCGGCGCAGCCGGTAGGGTATCGTGTATCCTATGGCAAGAAAAAGGTGGCAATCTGCACGGATTTAGGACATTTTACGGATTATACCGTGGAGTGCCTGCGCGGAATGGATGCATTGCTTTTGGAGGCCAATCATGATGTGAATATGCTTCAGGTGGGGCCTTATCCGTATCATTTGAAGCAACGTATTCTGGGTGACAGAGGGCACTTGTCCAATGAAAATTCCGGCAGATTATTAAGCCGGGTGCTTCATGACAATCTGCAGGCCATTATGCTGGGCCATTTGAGTCATGAGAACAATCTTCCGGAGCTTGCTTACGAGGCAGTCCGCATGGAGATTACCTTGGGAGATAATCCCTACAATGCAGCAGATTTTGCTATGCAGGTGGCAAGGAGAAATGAGCCTACACCTGTGGTGAATATAGCATAAAATATTAAGCGCACAGCGCGGAATGGAGAATGAATATGAAAAAGACAATTATAACGGTAGTGGGTAAGGATACTGTGGGTATTATTGCGAAGGTTTGCACCTATCTTGCAGATAATGGCATCAATATTCTGGATATTTCCCAGACCATTGTACAGGACTATTTTAACATGATGATGATCGTAGACACCAATAATGCCTCTAAGCAGTTTGGCGTGATGGCTCAGGAACTTGCTGCGCTTGGTGAGGAAATCGGCGTGGTAATTAAGTGCCAGAAGGAAGAAATTTTCGATAAGATGCACAGAATTTAAAAGCGGCAAGATTGGAGACAGGGATGATTAATCAATACGAAGTTTTAGAAACCAACGAAATGATAGAAAAAGAGAATCTGGATGTGCGTACCATTACCATGGGTATCAGCCTTTTGGACTGTATAGATTCGGATTTGCAAAAATTGGGTAAAAAGATTCATGACAAGATTTACGAAGCAGCCAAGGATTTGGTGAAGACCGGTGATGAAATCGGATTGGAGTTTGGTATTCCCATTGTAAATAAGCGTATTTCCGTAACCCCCATTGCATTGATTGGCGGTGCAGCCTGCAAGACGGTGGAAGATTTTGCGTATCTTGCAAAGGTGCTGGATGATGTGGCGAAAGAGGTGGGAGTAAACTTTATCGGTGGTTATTCTGCTCTGGTAAGCAAGGGTATGACTCCCGCAGATGAGCTTTTAATCCGTTCTATACCTTTGGCGTTGTCTACCACTGAGAGAGTGTGTAGTTCTGTGAATCTTGGTTCCACCCGCACCGGTATCAATATGGATGCGGTGAAGCTTATGGGTGAAATGATTAAGCAGACTGCAGAGTATACCAAGGAGGATGATTCTCTTGGCTGTGCCAAGCTGGTGGTGTTCTGCAATGCGCCCGATGATAATCCTTTCATGGCAGGTGCTTTTCATGGTGTGACTGAGGCTGACAAGATTATCAACGTGGGTGTCAGTGGTCCCGGTGTTGTGAAGACTGCGCTGGAAAAGGTTCGCGGAGAGAATTTCGAGGTATTGTGTGAGACCATCAAGAAGACGGCCTTCAAGGTAACAAGAGTAGGTCAGCTGGTGGCGCAGGAGGCTTCTGCAATGTTGGGTGTGCCCTTCGGTATTGTAGATTTGTCCCTTGCACCTACCCCTGCAATTGGTGATAGTGTGGCAGACATTTTATGTGAGATTGGTCTGGAATATGCCGGAGCACCCGGTACCACAGCAGCGCTGGCGCTGTTGAATGACCAGGTGAAAAAGGGTGGTGTAATGGCATCCTCTTATGTAGGCGGTCTTAGCGGTGCATTCATTCCTGTCAGTGAGGATCAGGGTATGATTGATGCGGTTGTTGCAGGTGCGCTTACATTGGAAAAGTTAGAGGCAATGACTTGTGTATGTTCCGTGGGCCTGGATATGATTGCCATCCCCGGAGATACCAAAGCAACCACCATTTCCGGTATTATCGCAGATGAGATGGCTATCGGTATGGTGAACCAGAAGACAACTGCAGTGCGTATTATTCCTGTGATTGGCAAGGGGGTGGGCGAGACTGTAGAATTTGGCGGACTGCTCGGTTATGCGCCTATCATGCCCGTAAACCAGTTCTCCTGTGATGCATTTGTAAACAGAGGCGGAAGAATTCCTGCGCCTATTCATAGTTTTAAGAATTAATAGTAAAAAGGCCCGGTTTTGAACCGGGCCTTTTTATATGAAAAGTTAAACGATTACAAGAGGGCTTCGATATTCATTTATCATAGATTTTCTGTTTTTAAGAGCAGCAGTGCTTTCGTAAATCGAGTTGATGCGAAGCTCCTTTTCTAATATGCGAAGTGCTGATTCGTCAAGAACCTTTTCTGCATCGGCCAGCTTGGTTACAAGGGGGATACTTGTACTTTTCTTGATGGCGGAGAGCAGAGGTTCTGCGTCTTTTCTGAAACCCAGTACACGGGCATAGCTTACATAGTCGTTTTGCTTGGCTGCTTCCATATCCTCAGAACGAATATCCAGCAAAATATGCATAAGAGAGCGACTGATGCGAGTGTAGGTCATGTCTTTTGTTTTTAATAAATCGCAAAACTCTCTAAAGCCGGTAAACTGATCTAAATGCTTTAAAATCCGGTCGGATAAATCGGAGGATACATCCAAATAGTCTGTATATCCTGTATCTGCCTCCATAAGAAGCTTATAATGCAGTATATTGGAGAAGTCATCCAGACGCATGGCGCCGGAGGAGGAAAGTGTTTTTTCTAAAATTGTAAAGGCTGAATCAGGCATCTGTGAGGCCAGTGACAGGATATCGCAGTCATCGTAAATTGCGTGACGCAGTGCCAGCGCTGAGCTTTGATAGCTGCCCATGAGACGGTCGCCGTAATTGGAAGAACTGCGGCGTGTGGTTATGGGGGTCATGGGGCTGTTTCTGCGTTTCAAAGCCTTAAGGTATTCGATGCCCAGAATGTTGTTGGACAATGCAAGTACGTCCCGGCAATTCATCAAATCAGGGTGCAGCTTAGTCAGTGCAGCAGTTCGGGCACTGGGATAGGAGAGCCCCTGGCGGAGGCCCTGCTTTAAAGCGTCCATAAATTCGTCGGATTCCGCTGCCAGGATATCAGCCAGCTTGCTTAAGGTATCTATATCGCCGCTTTCGCTGCCGAAGCACAAATGGCTTACCACACCCAGCTTATCCAAAATGGTCACCGCTCCTGTGGCAAAGAATTCGGCACTGCTTGCCGAGTATAGGGCGGGAAGTTCGATTACCAAATCTGCGCCGTTTCGGAGAGCCATTTCCGCCCGACGGTATTTGTTTAAAAGGGCGGGCGTGCCACGCTGCATGAAATTGCCGCTCATAACAACGACTGTGTATTCTGCACCGGACTGTTTTTTGGCATCCTGCAATTGGTACAGATGACCGTTGTGAAAAGGGTTGTATTCAGCTACAATACCGTTTACCAAAATGGGTTCCATGAGACGCCTCCTTTCGAAAAAGACAGTGTTAAAAATATGACAATTTATCGATTGTTTTTATTCAAAAACAAGCCGATAAAACGCAGATTCTCTCTTGTTTATTATTTCTTAATTTAGTATAATACAAATAACGTCATTTGTTAAGAAGTAAAAATTTTGTTTCACGGAAAGGAGAAATGAAAATGTCATACATTGACATGATTAAGGAGAGAGCGAGACTCGACAAGAAAACAATCGTATTACCGGAGTCTAATGACAAAAGAACCCTGCTTGCAGCTGCTAAGCTGATGGAAGAGGGTATTGCAGACATCATCATGATCGGTGACGAAGAGAAGATTATGGATGGTGCCGGATGGTTGGAAGTTGACCTCACCGGTGTGAAGGTAGTAAATCCTAAGACTACTGACAGACTGGACGATTACGTGAATCTTTTATATGAGACCAGAAAAGCAAAGGGCATGACTCCTGAGATGGCTAGAGAGATTCTGCTTAAGGATTATCTTACTTTTGGTATTGTAATGGTTAAGGCGAATGAGGCTGATGGTATGGTTGCAGGTGCATGCCACTCTACCGCAGATACTTTGAGACCTGCATTGCAGATTCTGAAGACTGCGCCCGGCGTAAAGCTGGTTTCCGCATTCTTCGTTATGGATACCCAGTTCAAGGATCAGGGCGAGAATGGTGCATTCATTTTTGCTGACTGTGGTTTGAATCAGGATCCTACTCCCGAAGAGCTTGCAGCAATCGCTGATTCTTCTTCCAGAAGCTTTAAGGCTCTGGTAGGTCCTAAGCCTGTTATTGCTATGCTTAGCCACTCCACCAAGGGAAGTGCAAAGCATGCTTTGGTTGACAAGGTTGTAGAGGCTACCGCTATTGCTAAGGAGCAGTATCCTCATCTGGTACTGGATGGCGAATTGCAGCTGGATGCTGCTTTGGTTCCTTCCGTATCTAAGTCCAAGGCACCCGGAAGCCCTGTTGGCGGACATGCTAACGTACTCATTTTCCCCAACTTGGATGCCGGTAACATTGGTTACAAGCTGGTTCAGAGATTGGGCGGAGCAGAGGCTTACGGTCCTATGCTTCAGGGTATTGCTAAGCCTGTTAACGATCTTTCCCGTGGATGTTCTTGGGAGGATATCGTTGGTGTAGTTGCACTGACCGCAGTTCAGGCACAGCTGGTATAAAGCCGATAATAAGCGAACGGATAATTTCGAAAGGATAAATCAAGATGAATATTTTAGTTATCAATTGTGTAAGTTCTTCCCTGAAGTATCAGGTTATCAATTCCGATACCGAGCAGTGTATCGCAAAGGGTCTTTGCGAGAGAATCGGTATCGACGGAAGCCAGATTTCCTACGAGCCCACCGGTGGTGAGAAGGAAGTAAATGTAACTCCTATGCCGGATCACACTGAGGCAATTCGCCTGGTGCTGGAGGCACTTACCAATGAGAAGACAGGCGTTGTTAAGAGCCTGGATGAGATTGGCGCTGTAGGACATCGTGTAGTTCACGGTGGCGAGAAGTTTGCAGATTCTACTGTTATCACTGATGAGGTTATGGCAGCAATTGAGGAGTGTAATGATCTTGCACCTCTTCACAATCCTGCAAATATCATCGGTATCAACGCTTGTAAGAGCCTGATGCCCGGCACCCCTATGGTAGCTGTATTTGATACCGCTTTCCATCAGACCATGCCCGAGGAGGCTTATATGTACGGCCTTCCTTACGAGTACTATGAGAAGTACAAGATCAGACGTTACGGCTTCCACGGCACCAGCCATTCTTATGTTTCCAAGAAGGCAGCTGAGGTGCTTGGCAAGAATTACGAAGATTTGAAGATTATTGTTTGTCACCTGGGTAACGGTTCCAGCGTATCTGCTGTAAAGAACGGTAAGTGTGTAGATACTTCCATGGGTCTGACTCCTCTTGAGGGTCTGATTATGGGTACCCGTTCCGGTGATATGGATCCCGCTATCATGGAGTTTATCGCTCACAAAGAGAATAAGTCCATCGATGAGATTATGACCATTCTCAACAAGAAGTCCGGTGTGCTTGGTCTTTCCAACAACCTTTCCTCTGATTTCCGTGATTTGGTTGCAGGTCACGATGCAGGTAATGAGTATGCTACTTGTGCACTGAAGACCTTCTGCTATCGTGTTGCGAAGTATATTGGTTCTTATGTAGCTGCCATGAATGGTGTTGATGTAATCTGCTTCACCGCAGGCGTAGGCGAGAATTCTTCACCTGTTCGTAAGCTGATTTGTGAGTATCTGGGTTATCTTGGTGTAACTCTTGATGAGGAAGCAAACGGCAAGCGTGGTCAGGAGATTGCAATTTCCACTCCTGATTCCAAGACTACCGTAATGGTAATCCCTACCAACGAGGAGCTTGCAATCGCAAGAGAGACCGTTCGTCTGGTATAATATTTGAAGTTGAAGCCCTCGGGAATTTATGTTCCCGGGGGCTTTTTGTGTTTGTATGTATGCCGGGCCGGTAGAAGCTGTTTTATACCGATGTACAGGGATAAGTATTTCTAAGTATCTTCGGGAAGTGTGTGTTTACTTCCGCAACCGTCGTAATACGCCATCCATGGCGCGTTACGACTTCTGCGAACATCCGTGTTCGCAGATTGCTGGGGCGGGGAGAAGATACTAAGAAATACGAATCCCTTCCCATGGGTGATAAAACAGCTTGTACCGGCCCGGCATACATATATATCTCAAAAATCCTTCAGTAAAAAAGAGTTTCTTCTTATGTTTTTTGCATCTTGGCGGCATCGGGTTTGCATCATTTCTGCATATTTTTGGTAAATTGGTGAAAAAGAATTGAGCTTGAAAAAATCCGATGTTATACTTGAAAAAGAGTTTTAGAGCAAAAGATAATGTGTAAAAACAAAAGGGTACAAGAATGTTTGAGTCACGGCAATTAAAGCGAAAAAAGGTAAATTGCATATGGATGCTGGCGGCAGTGTTAGTGCTTGGATGGAGTTGGGGATTGTCCGGTGCTGCGGCGCAGGAGGATGCGGCTGTAGCAGCGGAGTACCAGCTGTTTGAGGAACGGTTTGACAAGATTTGTACCATGGAGGATATTACGGAGGCCGGGTATGAGGTGGTGGAAAAGCATGTGTTTGATATTCCGTTGGTGAGCCGGACCATAGATGCGGAAGGGCTGCCGGTGGATACGGAGGTGTTTCGTCCGGCAGAGTTTTATCAGGTAAATGCAGAGGATGCGCTGGCAGTGCAAGCGCACCCTACGGTACGTTTTTTCACGGCAATTGATCGGCAGACCCACCGTGCCGCGGTCTTTCTGGCAGATCGTGAGGGACAGATTGTGTACAAAACCAATCGTCTGGAGTGTAATTATACGGTGCTTGGACAGGTGGAACAGCCTATTGTGGATATGGTTTCTGTGGCTTTTCAGGATTTGAACCATGACGGACTTACTGATATGACACTGATTGCGGGATGCGTTAATGATAGCGGAAGCTATGCAGATAAGCAATATAAGGTTGGTGAGGTGCTGTTTCAGACGGAAGGTGCAGATGGCCAGGTGTCTTTCTATCGGGACTGGCGTATTAATGACAAGATTAACCGTTTTGATATGAATAAGAGTGCGAAGTGTATCCGTTCATTTGTACGGGACGGGCAGTCCACGGAATTTCTTTATACAGCTACAACAGAGGAAGAGCTTTTGGCAAACGGGTTTCAGGTTATCAATGAACAGAGTTATTGGAGAACCTATGAAAAGCTTGGAAAGCTGAAGGTTTTGCCCGGTGTTTATTCCATGGCAGATTACGACGTTTTCATGATATACATGATCAACGAGCAGGGGGATATTATCTGGTGTTTTCAGCCCATGGGAGAGTATGACAATCTTTATTCCTTGAGAGGTATCAGCGGCAAAGACTTGGATGGTGACGGGATGAAGGACCTGCTTGTGGTGGGCCGTTACAGCAAGGAGGGGGAAAATGGAGAGATTATTGTGGGGGGACAATACTCCATCTATTATCAGCGTACAGGCGGCTTTGATACGGATACGGAGTTTGT
>JAZQFO010000064.1:0-6754 GCA_045539535.1 Acetatifactor sp. | reverse complement strand
ACTTGCAGGGAGAGTATCTGGGGACTGCACCGGAGGCAGCGCTTCTAATCGTAAAGTTAGGAGTGCCCGGTGAACAGGGTTTTCCAAGAACCACAGAACTGATGCGGGCTGTAACCTGGGGACTTTTAAAAGCCGGGGAATTACAGATGCCGCTGGTAATTAATTTAAGCTTTGGCAACTGTTATGGGGCACATGACGGAAGTTCATTGCTGGAGCGGTTTCTGGATAATGCTGCGGAAATCGGTCGCACGGTCATCTGTGTGGGCAGCGGTAATGAAGGGGCAGCCGCAGGGCATGTGGCAGGAAGCGTTTTTGCAGAAAATACCGGTGTAGCGACCTTGAGACAAAATCTTCCTGTCCTGAGAAGCGGCGGTGCCCGTACTGCCCGGGTGGAACTGGCTGTGGCAGAATATGAGAGGAATCTAAGGGTGCAGCTGTGGCAAAATTACAGCGATGAATACAGGGTGTACCTGATTGCACCCGGTGGACAGCGGGCGGAGCTTACGGCACCGGTAAATGGAGGAAAGTTTACGCTAAATCTGGAGCAGACGTTGATCTTAGCTTATCAGGGTGAGCCTGCACCCTATGCGGTAGCCAAGGAGCTGTACATGGAGTTTCTGCCGGTGGGCAGCGGTTATGTAAACAGTGGTATCTGGACCATTGTGCTGGAGCCTGTGCAGGTGGTGACGGGACAGTATTATCTGTATCTTTCAGACAGTGCCACCAGAAATGCAGGCACCCGGTTTTATGAGCCCACGCCGGAGGTAACACTGACGATTCCGTCCACTGCGGCAAAGGTGATAACAGTGGGAGCCTATGATGAGATTTACAACGCCTACGCGGATTTCTCGGGAAGGGGCTATGCAGATGCAGATAGGACCATCGGTGTGATTACTGCCGGTCTGGTAAAGCCGGATATTGTGGCGCCGGGAGTGGGGATTTTGGCACCGGATTTGTACGGAGGGTATGCACCGGTGACAGGTACCTCTTTTGCTGCGCCCATTGCCGCCGGGGCAGCAGCACTTATGATGGAATGGGGAATTGTAAGGGGAAATGATCCGTTTTTGTACGGAGAAAAGGTAAAGGCATATTTGCGGGCGGGAGCCAGGCCCTTACGTGGAGAAGAGCGCTACCCCAACGACCGGGTGGGGTATGGCGCTCTTTGTCTGGCGAATAGTTTGCCAATATAGATTTATTCTTCGTCGTTTTTCTTAACTGTGCGGACGGTGATGCCGTTTACTTCCACAGCACCGTCTAAGGGGATGACCAGGCATTCGCGACCGTCGATGGTGCGGGTCTCGATTAAGTCGGTGCGGTCAGGACTTACCTTGACTACCACATCAGGCATCTTGACCTCGAAGGAGCGGGTGTTGAAGACATTGCTTGCGTAGAGCTCGGTCTGTTCACCGGCAGCTACATCATAGTAGGTATCGAACTCCTCCAGTCTGTCGTTGGCAACACCGCTGCCGGCAAGCAGGGTCTTTACTTCGTTTTTGTCCAAAATAAGAGGAGTGGGTTCTTCCTTGTGTTCTGCCACCATTTCCTGGAACTTCTCGTGAATGTTTTTCACCAGCTCCAGCTCGCAGGTATCACCCAAGGTCTCTTCAATGAGTACCTGGAAGGTCTCTTTCTGGGCGCCGGCAGACATGGGTACGGGGCAGCCCAAGAGCTGCTCCATGAAGCCGTCCTTCAGTTCCTCCGCATCCTTGGAGTAGTACAGACTTGCGTGGAGATCAACGCCTCTGTCGTTGAAGGCAGGGAAGAGGAAGCCGGTCTCAGGCATACCTACCACCCAGTCCCGCACGCGGTTCTGGAAGGTGTTCTCTTCGGCATTGTAGGAAAGGCCGGGCTTGGACAAATCCACCGGACAGATGCAGCAGAGGATGTATTCGTAAACCTCGTCTGAAGCGTCCTCCATGTCCATGCCGTCCAGCGCCTTGCCGGGCACGTCATAGGCATCATGCACCAAAAGAATCAGGTAGTTGCCCACATATTCATAAGTCTCGATAATCTTGTCGTAGAAGGCCTCCAAAAGCACGTCGTCCTTTAATTTGCTGTCGCGCAGACGCAGCATGAATTCCTGGGAACCTCCGTTTGACTCGGACTGAAGGGGGAATTCCAGATTAAGAAGATTCTTGCCAAGGGAGCCGGAGAGGGATTTTCTGAAAATTTCAAAATATTTAAACATTTCCTCCTCGGGAAGGGCTAAAAATGCCTGCTTTAATTCTGTTTTCTTGTTTTTTTCACCGTCCACGTAGCAGCCGCAAATGCGGGTGATGGAGCAGTTTTTTATGGTGAATAAACGTTTGATTTCGGATATTTCCTGTTTTGTCATGTGTGGTACCTTCCTCGTTTTTGTATGATATTTGATTTTATACCAAATTTCTTCCGTGCCTTTTATCATACACTAAAATTGGCTTTTGGGCAATGCGCATCTTTTTTAAACTTTTAGAGAAAATATTTTGTAGATTTGGTGTAGATGGAACGGTTTTGGTGTAGAGAGAGGGTGGAAAGATGCAGATGGTGGCGGCTTTGGGCGAAAGTTGCGATGAGTTGCAGTTGATGTCAGAATGTATTTTATTTTATAATGGGCGGGTACGAAATTTGTGAAAATAAAAAAGTATTTTGGACCGGAGGTAGTTTTATGGAGCAATTGAACATTACTACTGCAAAGGATAATGAAAAGGTGTACAAAATTTTGAATGATCTGATGCTGGCAAACAGGGAGTTTCAGATTATGATTACCGTACCTTCAGTAAAGAGCCATGGGGCAGAGGAAAGCAGAGTGATGACAGAGGTTCCAAAGAAAACAATTGTCCGGGATCTGGAGCAGGATGTGACCGATATGATTCATGAAATCGGTGTGCCTGCCCATATTAAGGGCTATCAGTACTTGCGGGAGGCAATTATGATGTCAGTGGAGGACCCGGTGATGATCAGCTCCATCACCAAGCTTTTATATCCCACCATTGCCAAGCGTTTTCAGACCACATCCAGTCGCGTGGAGAGGGCTATCCGTCATGCCATTGAGGTGGCTTGGAGCAGAGGTAGAATGGAGACTTTGGATGCGCTGTTTGGCTATACCGTGGATAACGGCAAGGGTAAACCTACCAATTCGGAATTTATCGCGCTGATTGCAGACCGCATCAGACTGTCCTACAGAGATTAGCACAGAATAGCAAGAATTTACTGAAAACCATTCAAATATCTTTAAAAAACTCTTTCCCCTTATAGGAAAATAGTGTATAATTTAGCTATCATATTTGGGAGGGTTTTCGGTATGAAGAAAATTTTGTTTGCGGCATCAGAGGGTGTTCCTTTTATCAAGACCGGCGGTCTTGCAGATGTTGTGGGTTCTCTGCCCAAGTGTATTGATAAGGAATATTTTGATGTGCGTGTGATTATCCCCAAGTATACCTGCATGAAGCAGGAGATGGCGGATAAGCTTCAGTATGTTACGCATTTTTACATGGACTTCAACTGGAAGAATGTGTATGTAGGTATTATGGAGGCTGTTGTTGACGGTGTTCACTACTACTTCATTGACAATGAGACCTATTTCGGAGGTTTCAAGCCCTATGGTGATGATACCCTTTGGGAGATTGAGAAGTTTGCATTTTTCTCCAAGGCACTGTTGTCTGCCCTTCCTTTGCTTGACTTCCGTCCCGATGTAATTCACTGCCATGACTGGCAGACCGGTCTGGTACCTGTGTACTTGAAGGAGCGTTTCCACGAGGGCGACTTCTTCCGCGGTATCAAGTCCGTTATAACCATTCACAATCTGAAGTTCCAGGGCAAGTGGGATCCCAAGACCGTACAGAGTATTACGGGACTTCCTGCATATTACTTTACTCCTGACAAGCTGGAGGCTTACAAGGACGCGAATCTGTTAAAGGGCGGAATTGTATTTGCCGATGTGGTGACCACTGTTAGTGATACCTATGCTGAGGAGATTAAGACCACCTTCTATGGAGAGGGTCTGGACGGACTGCTTCGTGCCCGCAGCGGTGACTTGCGCGGTATTGTCAATGGTATTGACTATGAAGACTTTAATCCCGAGACGGATAAACATATCGTAAAGCCTTACAATGCAGTGAATTTCCGCAAGGAAAAGGTGAAGAATAAGCGTGCATTGCAGGAGGAGCTTGGTCTTAGACAGGACGACAAGAAGATGATGATTGGTATTGTTTCCCGTCTTACGGACCAGAAGGGCTTCGACCTGATTGCTTATGTGATGGATGAGCTTTGTCAGGATGATATTCAGCTGGTTGTGCTGGGTACCGGTGAAGAGCGCTATGAGAATATGTTCCGTCACTTTGATTGGAAATACGGCGACAAGGTATCTGCTAATATTTATTATTCAGATGCATTGTCCCACAAGATTTATGCAGCATGTGATGCGTTCCTGATGCCTTCCTTGTTTGAACCCTGTGGCTTAAGTCAGCTGATGGCACTGCGTTACGGAACTGTGCCTATTGTAAGAGAGACCGGCGGTTTGAAGGATACGGTAATGCCTTACAATGAGTACGAGAGCACCGGAACAGGATTTTCCTTCACGAATTACAATGCTCATGAAATGTTAAATACTATCAGATATGCTGAGCGTATTTATTATGACAAGAAGCGCGAGTGGAACAAGATTGTTGACCGTGCTATGGCAGCAGATTTTTCATGGAGCGTATCTGCCGGCAAATATCAGGAGATGTATGACTGGCTGATTGGGTACTAAAAATGTCTAAAAACGGATCTAACACAAAAGAAAACAATTTTGTCCTGCAGGCCGGAATATTGGCCATTGCAGGTATCATAAGCAGAATCATAGGGCTCCTTTACAGGAGCCCTCTTACTGCTGTAGTGGGAACTCTTGGTATCGGTTATTATCAGGTTGCCTACAGCTTCTATACCATTGTACTACTTCTGTCTTCCTACAGCATTCCTTCTGCAATTTCAAAGGTTATTGCCCAGAAACTGGCAGTGAAGGAGTACCGCAATGCCCACCGTATTTTTAAGTGTGCACTGGGGTATGTGCTTGTGGTGGGAGCAATTGCCAGTCTGGTGCTGTTCTTTGGGGCAGGGCTGTTTCTTCAGGATGAGGCGGCCATTCCGGTGCTTCGAACCTTTGCACCTACGATTTTCCTGTACGGAATCCTAGGTGTGCTCAGAGGATATTTTCAGGCTCATCACAGTATGACCCAGACTTCCGTGTCCCAGATCCTGGAGCAGATTATCAATGCGGTGGTTAGTGTGGGCGCAGCAATGCTTTTGATCAATGCCACCATGGGTAGTCTGGAAATGCCTACAGATGAGGCGCTGCAGGTGGAGAGGGCAACCTACGGTGCCATTGGTAGTGCCCTTGGTACGGGCGCCGGTGTGTTAATGGCACTTCTATTCATGGCCGGTATTTATGCCCTGAACCGCAAGGTGATTCGGAAGCGGATTGCAAGGGACAAGCACAGTAATGTGGACTCCTACGGGGAAGTGATTAAGACCATTACCATGGTGGTAACCCCCTTTATTATCAGTACAGCCATTTACAATCTCAGTGATGTGGTAAACAGTAAGCTTTACGTGGATGTGATGCCGGGTGTTTTGGGGTCGGACAGTACCGCTGCCTACAATGACTTCGGTATTTTCTCAGGCATGGCCCAGACCATCTCCAAGATACCCATTGCCTTTGCTACTGCAATGGCTTCTGCCATGCTCCCTTCCGTGGCGGCGCATGTGGCAGCCAGAAAGTTTGAGGAGGCAAGAGAGAAAATCGCGGTGGCAGTGAAAAGTACCATGATTATCTCCATTCCTTCCGCAGTGGGACTGTTTGCATTGGCCAAGCCGGTGACCACGTTGTTATTCCCTTCCCAGTCGGATGAGACATTGACCTATGCAGGATATCTATTGATGGCCCTGGCTCTGTCGGTGGTATTTTACGCATTGTCCACCTTAAACAGTTCTATTTTGCAGGGACTTGGAAGAGTGAACGTGCCTATTATAAATGCGGCAGTGGCACTGGCCATACAAAGTGTGCTGGTGTATGTGCTGATGCGCTACACGGAGCTTGATTTGTACAGTCTGGTAATCGCCAATACAGCTTATTCCGGTTTGATGTGTATACTGAATCAGTGGGCGGTGCGAAGAGCAGTGGATTACAAGCAGGAGTTCTTAAAAACCTTTGGTGTGCCTCTTTTGGCATCGGCATTTATGGGTGGCGCAGCCTGGGCCATTTACCATGGAATGTACATGTTGTCACAGTCTGTGGTGCTGTCTTTGATCCCGGCACTGGTTGTGGCAGTGATGTTGTATTTTGTGCTGCTTTTGGTGTTTAAGGGCGTGTCGGAGGAAGAGCTGCGAGGATTCCCCAAGGGATATTTGCTTGTGAAGGCAGCGAAAAAATTGCATTTGTTTGATGAGAGCTAAGATGTTAAAAATAGTTTCGGATTTTATAATCCGGAACTATTTTTTTGAAGAAATGATTTGAGAATAAAAGCATTGACAAAGAGATAAAATAGATATAATATAGTATCTAATTACTAGCATGATAAAAAACGAAGGAGAAAATGAGAGATTGAAACAAAATACAAAAGCATTATTCAAACAAATCATCTGCTTTGTACTAATCCTATCCTTGGTGTGTCAAAATGGCATGGATACGGTGTTTGCAAAGCAGGATAAGCAAAACAAATCGAACAAGCAAACAGAAAGAACCGTATCTGAGGGAGATGTATCCTTAGGGGATGTGTCTGCTTCCGATTATGAACCT
>JAZQFO010000063.1:0-22063 GCA_045539535.1 Acetatifactor sp. | reverse complement strand
CCTTTCATTTCTCTTTCAATCTATATAAGCTATTTACCTACACTAAAAAAATCGGGGTAGATAGATGGGATGTAGGCATAAAAAAAGAGGACAAACCACGCCTAACTACGACTTGGTTTGTCCCCAAATGCAAAAGAAACTCGAAAAATGAGTTCCTTTTGTTATCGCGGTGCTTCTCAAATGCAAGCATGGCATTCTCATCGCTACTCGCGTAAATTAAGGTTCTTTAATACTTTTTAGAACTTCAAACAAATTCTCTAGAATTTGTTTGCCTCTGCTGCTTCCTGGATCGCAACTGCTACAGCAACAGTCATACCAACCATAGGGTTGTTACCTGCACCGATAAGACCCATCATCTCAACGTGAGCGGGTACGGAAGAAGAACCTGCGAACTGTGCATCAGAGTGCATACGTCCCAAAGTATCAGTCATACCGTAGGATGCAGGACCTGCAGCCATGTTATCGGGATGAAGGGTACGTCCGGTACCACCGCCGGATGCAACGGAGAAGTACTTCTTGCCCTGCTCCAGGCACTCTTTCTTGTAGGTACCTGCAACGGGATGCTGGAATCTGGTGGGGTTGGTAGAGTTACCGGTAATGGAAACATCAACACCCTCCTTGTGCATGATTGCAACACCTTCGCAAACATCGTTTGCACCGTAACAGTTAACCTTTGCACGAAGTCCCTCAGAATAGGACTTGCGGAATACTTCCTTAACAGTGTTGGTGTAAGGATCATACTCGGACTCTACGAAAGTAAAGCCGTTGATACGAGCGATAATCTGTGCAGCATCCTTACCAAGACCGTTCAGAATAACACGAAGGGGTTTCTGACGAACCTTGTTAGCCTTCTCTGCGATACCGATAGCACCCTCAGCAGCTGCGAAAGACTCGTGACCTGCCAGAAATGCGAAACACTCGGTCTCCTCCTCAAGGAGCATCTTGCCCAGGTTACCATGGCCAAGACCTACCTTACGGGTGTCAGCAACGGAACCGGGGATACAGAAAGCCTGAAGACCCTCACCGATTGCTGCAGCAGCATCAGCTGCTCTTCTACAATCCTTCTTGATTGCGATAGCTGCGCCTACAATGTATGCCCAACATGCATTCTCAAAACAGATGGGCTGAATACCCTTAATCTGATTGTAAACATCAAGACCGGCATCCTTAGTAATCTTCTCAGCCTCTTCGATGGAAGCGATGCCATAGCTGTTAAGTACAGAATTGATTTTGTCAATTCTTCTTTCATATGATTCAAATAAAGCCATTAATCTGTCCTCCTATTTTACTCATGTCTGGGGTCGATAATCTTAACTGCATCAGCTACACGACCATACTGGCCCTTTGCCTTCTCCCATGCAGTATTAGGATCATCACCCTTCTTGATGAAGTCAGTCATCTTGCCAAGGCTTACAAACTGATAACCGATAATCTGATCCTCTGCATCCAGAGCAATACCGGTTACATAACCCTCTGCCATCTCAAGATAACGGGGTCCCTTTGCCAAAGTACCATACATGGTACCAACCTGGCTTCTAAGACCCTTACCAAGATCTTCAAGACCTGCACCGATAGGCAGACCGTCCTCAGAGAATGCACTCTGGGTACGACCATAAACGATCTGAAGGAACAGCTCTCTCATAGCGGTATTAATAGCGTCACAAACAAGGTCAGTATTCAAAGCTTCCATAACAGTTCTGCCGGGCAGAATCTCAGAAGCCATAGCTGCGGAGTGAGTCATACCGGAACAACCGATGGTCTCAACCAGAGCCTCCTGAATAATACCTTCCTTAACATTCAGGGTCAGCTTACATGCACCCTGCTGGGGAGCACACCAGCCCACACCGTGTGTCAAACCGGAAATATCCTTTACATCTTTTGCCTTAACCCATTTTGCTTCTTCAGGAATGGGAGCACAACCGTGATTCACGCCCTGTGCTACGGGACACATTTCTTCAACTTCTCTTGAATAAATCATGTGAAAACTCCTTTCGATTCTATAACTTACAATACCATTGATAAAAAAGTATCATAAATACCGTGTCTATTCTCTCATATTTGAGGCAAAAAATCTAGTATGTTTTTTGTTTTTTTACATTATTTTATGTTTTTTGAATGTTTTTAAGATTGAATCCAATACAAATCCATATAATCTTGAATTTCTGTGTCGCTTAAATAATACGTTGTTCTTAACTTCTCTACAACATACTCATATGTTGCTCCTAACTCCTGGCATGTTATAATTAAAGCGTTAACGCCTTCTTTTATACCTTCTTTTATACCTTCTTTTATGCCTTTATCAATGTACTTTTGTCTAATTTCTTCTACTGCCTGACACATATTTACACCCCCTTCTTCATTTTGGTTTATATAATTTAAGATTTCATTATAGTCCGTCATAATTGCAATTGTTCGTGCAGTGTCGTCTGCAACATTTTGAAATTCTTCTTGCTCAAACAATTGATCCATTGCTTCTCTGTTTTTACGCAACTGCAAAGCTTGTAGTAATAATTTCAAATCTGTATGAAAAACAGATAAATCTTTTAAATCCTCCAAACATACCAATGTCATTTTATAATCATGAAACAATTCCTTTAATTCAAATTCTTCTAAAAAAAACAAGCAAAAAAGAAGTGTACCTACGCGATACACTTCCTTCGGCTACGCTAAAATCATACGGTCATAAACGACCGCCCGCTCTTCCTTCGGCTACGCTAAAATCATACGGTCGTTTGAAAATTCTCCACCGCTTGCCTCTTCGAATTTAGCCAGCAAATCTTTTACATGGAGGTTCTTTTTCTCTTCGCCTGCCACATCGTAGATAATCCGTCCTTCATGCATCATGATAAGGCGGTTACCGTGAGCAATGGCATCCTTCATGTTATGAGTGACCATCATTGCGGTCAGCTTATTATCTTCGATAATCTGGTCGCTGATCTCCAAAACCTTTGCTGCTGTTTTAGGGTCCAAAGCTGCCGTATGCTCATCCAAAAGAAGAAGCTTCGGCTGCTTTAAGGATGCCATCAGAAGGGTAATTGCCTGACGCTGTCCGCCGGACAAAAGACCCACCTTGCTGGTCATGCGATCCTCCAGACCAAGGCCAAGACACGCAAGCTTTTCCCTGAACATTTCACGTTCTGACTTGGTAATACCCCACTTCAACGTGCGATGCTGTCCTCTTCTGTGAGCAATCGCCATGTTTTCTTCAATATCCATGGTTGCTGCAGTACCTGTCATGGGATCCTGAAACACTCTGCCAAGATAAGGTGCACGTTTATGCTCAGGCAAGCCTGTAATATCGGTTCCGTCAATGATGATATTGCCGGAGTCAATAGGCCACACACCTGCAATAGCATTCAGTGTGGTAGATTTACCGGCACCGTTACCACCGATAATCGTAACAAAATCGCCAGGATTTAAGTTCAGATTCACACCGTTTAATGCCACCTTTTCATTGATGGTGCCACGGTTAAAACATTTATGAACATCTTTAATTTCTAATGCGTATTTATTGTTGCTCATGCCTTTGCGCCCCCTTTCTTTTGAAGTCTTTTCTCCTTCAGGTAAGGGATTGCAAGGAAAACTGCCACCACAATTGCAGAGAACAGCTTCATGTAATCGGAAGGCATCTTAAGCCACAATACAAACTGGTATACCATGTAGTAAATCACAGCGCCTACAATGACGGACATCAAGGTAAAGGCAAACGCATATTTACGTTTTGCTGCAAATTTACCGAAAATAACCTCTCCGATAATTACAGCAGCAAGACCGATAACGATGGCGCCACGGCCCATATTTACATCTGCCGCGCCCTGGAACTGACCATAAAATGCACCACAAAGAGCCACCATGCCGTTTGCAAGCATAAGAGTAAGTACCTTGATAAAATCTGTGTTAATACCCTGAGCTCTTGCCATGTTGGGATTACATCCTGTAGCACGAATTGCCTGACCACTCTCGGTTCCGAAGAACCAGTACAAAACACCTACCAGTACAAGTAAAAACAGAATCAATCCACCGAAGAACATAAGTTTAGATGCGGTGGTTCCATCCGTCACATAACGCAAGGACACTACCAAAGGGTAATTATCCACGCTGACAGGCTGGTTTGCCTTGCCAAGTATTACCAAATTGATGGAATACAAGGAAATCTGTGTCAAAATACCGGCCAAAATACCGGGAATACCCAAAGCTGTATTCAAAAGTCCGGTCACAAGACCGGCTAACATACCGGACAAAAACGCCAACGGAAGTGCTGCAATAGGATGCACGCCTCCACGAATTAACATAACTGCCACTGCAGCGCCAAGTGCAATTGAACCATCAACCGTCATATCTGCAAAATCAAGCAGACGGAAGGTTATGTAAACACCCAGTGCCATCATACCCCAGATGAGTCCCTGCGCAATAGAACCGGGCAACGCACGAAACAATGCCATGGGATTCAACGCCATTAAGTATACCATGAAAAATCTCCTTTAATATTATTCACCGATTGCTACATAGTCCTCGGGAACGGTGATGCCAAGATCCTGGCAAGCCTGCGCATTATACTTCTTAGTTACATTGGGAGCAAAACGAACGTCCATAGTAGAAACATCTGCGCCCTCAACAAGAATCTCATATGCCATCTCACCGGTAGCATATCCAAGATCATAGTAATCAATAGACAGAGTTGCTACACCACAACCGCTACAGATACCCTCTTCACCTGCAATAACAGGAATGCCTGCGGGATTTACTACATTGTAAACGGTCTCAGTTACAGAAGCCAAGGTATTGTCAGTGGGGATGTAAAGCACATCACACTCACCAACAGCTGCAGTTACAACAGCCTGAACCTCGTTGGTATCTGCAATAGGATACTCCTTGTATGCAATACCGTCTGCCTCAAGAGCAGCCGCAAAAAGCTCTACCTGGTACATGGAGTTAGCCTCTGCGGAGCAATAAAGCAAACCAACCTGCTTTGCTTCAGGGAACAGTTCAAGCAACATATTCTCCTGTTCGTCAATGGGAGCCAAATCGGAAGTACCGGAAATATTTCTGCCGGTAGAACCGCTCCAATCAGCAATCTCAAGTGCTGTGCCGTAATCAGTTACGGAAGTACCAAGAATAGGAATGCTTGTGGTTGCAGCAGCTGCCGCCTGCAGAGGGGAAGTTGCATTTGCAAGAATCAAATCCACATCCTCAGATACAAAACCGTTACAGATGGTTGCTGCAGTAGTCTGCTCACCCTGTGCATTCTGAAGATTAAAGCTAACCTTGTCACCAAGCTTCTCGGTCAGTGCATCCTGGAAGCCCTGAGTTGCAGCATCCAAAGCCGCATGCTCTACCAACTGACAGATACCAATATTATAAGTACCATCCTCAGCGGAATCGCAACCTGCAAAGGACATTACGCCCATGGTTGCAGCAAGAATAAGTGCCATTACTTTCTTTTTCATATGAATTTCTTCCTCCTTTAGCTATTTAAAGCTTTAAACTGTCAAAAACAAGTGTATACCAAAAATCTTATAAAGTCAATGTTTTTCACTGTTTTGCAACAACATGACTGCCATCTTTGAAAATATGCTCTGCCGGAACCACACCGCGAACACAGGATGTAGGATATACATTGGAATCTTTGCCGATTACGGTTCCGGGATTCAACACGGAGTTACATCCCACTTCCACTCTGTCCCCCAACATAGCACCCATTTTCTTAAGACCTGTTTCGATGGCGAATTGTTCGCCGTTTTCACAGCCCTTTACTACTACCAAGGTCTTGTCGCTCTTTACATTGGAAGTGATGGAACCGGCACCCATATGGGATTTATATCCAAGTACACTGTCACCCACATAATTGTAATGAGGAACCTGCACATTATTAAAAAGCACTACATTCTTAAGCTCTGTAGAATTGCCTACAACAGACTTCTTACCCACAATGGCACTGCCTCTTACAAAAGCACAGTGACGGATTTCAGCCTCTTCATCCACAATCAGAGGACCATTTAAACATGCTGTGGGTGCTACTTTAGCATTTTTTGCCACCCATATATCTTCACCAATCTTATCAAACTTCTCGGCCGGAAGACTTGCACCTAATTCCAGAATAAAATCCTTAATTTTGGGTAAAACCTCCCAAGGATAGTTTGCACCCTCGAAAAGCTTGGCTGCAATGGTCTCGTTCAAATCATAAAGTTCGTTAATTGTAATAGATTTAACCTGATTTTCCATAAATTATCTCCTTTGATGTGATACTATTTTTTGGTGTAATACTGTTCGGCCTCTCTAAACTTTGCATAGAGGCTTCCCTGATTGTTCATTTGCTTTACAATATTGGTTCGTCTGCCCACAAAATCGCTAAGCTTACCCATGTATTCATCTGCAGTAATCTGACCGTCCGCCACCTGGGTAAGTCCCTTCTCCCAACTTGCAGTCAGTGCCGGATTCAACAAAGGTTTCAAGGAGGAGTCGACCACATCATAGATCATTTCTCCCATCAGTGTAGGGGTAAGCACCTGGGTCTTTTTGTTTAAAGACAAATATTCAATATTTACAAGCTTCTTTAGTATCTCTGCACGGGTAGCACTTGTGCCGATGCCGCTACCCTTTATCTGAGCTCTAAGCTCCTCGTCCTCAATAAACTGACCTGCATTTTCCATGGTCAGAATAATGCTTCCTGATGTATATCGTTTGGGCGGTGACGTCTCGCCTTCCTTGATCTCATAATCATTCACAGCAATCAAATCACCTTTTTTCAGCTTCATAAGCAGCGCAACAAGCTCAGCATCACATTTTTCTTCCGCTTCATCACTATCTTTATCGGTTGCATCTGCCTCCGCCTTTTCCTTGGTCTTATCTTCGGTTTTATCAGAAGCTCCCTTCTCCTTCTTAAAGGATGGAGTGGCTACCTTAAGATACCCTTCTTCTGCAAGCACCTTAAAGTTAGCAAAAAACTTCTCCTCCTTTACATTTACGCAAAGAGAGAATTTCTGATACACGGCTGCGGGATAAAAAACACTTAAAAATCTGCGGACAATCAGTTCATACACCTTTACGGATGTGGGCGGCAGACCCGCCAGATTGTTCAGTCCTTGTCCTGTGGGTATAATCGCATAGTGATCCGTAATCTGTTTGTCATTTACATAGCGTGTTTTGGCAATATTTTTGTAGCTTCCGTTATTTAGGATTTCAGCAGCAAAAGCACCTGCCAATCCATAATTGCGAAGGCCACCGATATTTTTGTGAATTTCCTTAGCTACAGCCGTGGAAAGCACTCTGGCATCCGTTCTGGGATAAGTAACCATCTTGCGCTCATACATTTCCTGCACAATACGCAGGGTCTCATCGGGACTGATTTTAAAAAACTTAGAGCAGTCATTCTGAAGTTCTGCCAGATTGTACAATAAAGGAGGATTCTTATTTTCCTTCTTGCGTTCTATCTCCTCCACCCGGATATCGCCCACAGGTTCTTCTGTCAGATGGGCAATCAATTTTTCGGCCGATTCTCTTTCTTTAAATCCATTTTCCTTGTATAGTGCCGGGGAGGCATACCAGGACGAACCTTCTACTGCCTTCCATTCACCGGTAAACTGCTTGTTTTCCAGTTTAAAATTTCCAAGCACACGATAAAAAGGAGTTTTCACAAAGGAACGAATCTCCCGCTCCCTGTTAACAATCATGCCCAGCACACAAGTCATTACACGTCCCACGGAAATAACCGCACGGTCGCGCTTCAAATAATCCTTTACATTTCGGCCATACTTTAAGGTAAGTGCTCTGGAAAAATTAATACCCATCAGATAATCTTCCTTGGCACGCAAGTAAGCCGCATCACTTAAGGCGTCGTACTCAGCCAAGTCCTTGGCCTCTCGGATACCTCTGAGAATTTCTTCCTCCGTCTGGGAATCAATCCAAACGCGCAGACGTTTTTTGCCCTTGACACCGGACATCTGCTCCACAAGACGATAAATGTATTCTCCCTCACGTCCCGAGTCTGTGCACACATAAATAGTCCCTACATCCTGGCGGTTCAACAATCCGCTGACGATGCGAAACTGCTTGGCAGCACTCTCGATTACCTCGTAGCGAAATTCCTCCGGGATGAAGGGAATGGTGTCAAAGCTCCATCTACGGAAACGTTCATCGTAAGCTTCCGGATAACTCATTGTAACCAGATGACCCACACACCAGGTTACAATTGCATCCTCAGACTCTAAGTATCCGTCAAATTTGCGCATATTCAGTTTTAACGCATTGGCAAATTCTCTTGCAACGCTTGGTTTCTCAGCAATAAATAAGCTTTTACTCATGCACAATCAACTCTTTCGATAAGCTTCTCTTACAAAGCCGGGAAAAGCCTCTTCCACCACCTCAAGATAAAACTGTTCAGGTGTAAGCTCCTCCAAAAGACTTTGGTTGGGGTAAATATAGCAAAAATAGAAACGAACATGGGGTTTGGATATGCGATATGTACCTGCGCCAACCTTTTCCACCAGGTCAATTTCCATTAAGTTCTTAAGATAAACACTTATTTTGGCTCTGGAAAAACCGGTGTGATGATAGATATCATTCAATTTGCTGCTTCCGGAAGCCATGGTGGCCAAAATGGTATTGTACACCGCCGTCTCCCGCAAATCCTCCAAAAGGCAGCCGGTCATTTCACCGTGAATAGAGCTATAGGGATTCAATATATTCTTGATAATATTATCCCTTGCAGACATACCGGGTTCCAACCGGTTCCAAAGACCGCACACACCACCCATAATAGCATACAACTGCACACAGTCGTCCTCACTAAACGCAGGATACAACCGATTCATCTGTTGTACACTTAAGTCCTTAATCTTCAAAAAACCGGATATATTGGCGGCATCACTGCCGATTTTACCAACCATATTATTTTCCACCCAACCGGAGGCTGAGCTGCACAATACTACCAATACCGGCATTTTGGCAGTTTTCATAAACTGAATCAAACGGGCAAAGAAGCTGCTTTCACCTTTAATCAAATGATGGAACTCATCGATTACTAAAACCAGCTTTTCTTCCCCTTCTGCATCGGCAGCAATCTGTTCAAAAAGCACCTCATATTCCGGGAAAACAGATTCTCCATTCTCAGACAAGCCCAATTCCTTGGCCCACTGATAACGTTGTTCTCTGTCGGAACAGGATCTTGCCAGATAATAGGCACATGCTTTATCCTCGCCAAAAGCACGCAAAAAAGAGGTCTTTCCCACGCCCTTCTGACCATAAACCACCACAATCCGGCTGTCAGCAGCCTGATAAAGCTGATTCAAATAATTTAATTCTGTTTCCCGCCCTGCAAATGTCATTAAAATCCCCTCTTACTTAAAATATCTTCAATTTCCTCCGGTGGAAGGGGTTTGCCCAGGAAATACCCCTGAATCATATCACATCCTACCGAATGAAGATAATCATACTGCGCTTCATGTTCCACACCTTCTGCAATGGATTCCACCCCCAGAGCCTTTACCATGTTAATAATAGACTCGGTAATAATTCTGGTGGCACCATCTGTCAATACCGTATCAATAAAGCTCTTGTCTATCTTCAAAGTGTCAATTGGAAGCTTTTTTAAATAGGACAAGGAAGAATAACCTGTCCCGAAATCATCCAAAGAAACTCTTACGCCTGCCTCACGCAAAATTCTAAGCTTATCAAATACCTTTTCAAAATCCTCAATCAATACACTCTCGGTAATCTCGATTTCCACCTCGTCAGCCTTTACCTGATACTTTTGCAATGCGCTGAGTAAACCGTCTACAAAATCTTCACGATTGTACTGCACTGCTGAAATATTGATTGACATCACAAAAGGAATTCCATACCGTCTGCGCCATGCAGCATACTGTTTAATACTCTGCTCCACAACCCAGCTTCCGATAGGAACAATGCAGCCGTTTTTCTCTGCGATGGGAATAAAAGTTGCCGGGCTGATCATATGTCCGCTTTCATCCTTCCAGCGAATCAAAGCCTCTACTCCACGCAGTTTTTTATTTCCCGTGAAAAATTGAGGCTGGTAATACAAAAGAAAATTATTGTTGAAAACAGCCTCTTTTATTTTATTATCCATCTCAATATTATTGAGAAATTCATTCAAAATCAATGCATCAAAATACTGGATGCAGTCTTTGCCGCTTGTCTTGCAACGGAACATTACAATTTCTGCGCAATTAATCAATTCCAGCACAGACTCCGCAGCATCAGGATACTTCGCAACACCCACACTCACCGTGATATTCACCTGTCTGCCATCACTTAAAACAAAAGGTGACTTGGTCCTTCCTTGGATGGTCTTGTGAATATGTTCCACGCTTCTGCTTCCTGCGGGATCATAAATTGCAATACAATAAACATCGTTGTTCAAATGACAAACCATTACATTATCGTCCTCAAACTCCTTCAAGAACATTCCAAAGGTTTGTATCAGTTCGTCACCGGCCATCATGCCCATGCCATCATTGACCCGCTTAAAATCATCAATGTCAATAACCATGACGCTGACGGTACCGTTCTCCTCCTTTGCACGATATAAATATGTGCTGAGAAGTGTTACAAAATAATTGCGGTTATAAAGACCGGTCATATAGTCATAATGAGCCATATAAACCAATTCTTCCCGCTGATTTTTCATACGGGTAATATCCTCAATACAAATCAGCTTGTCTGCTGCATTACCCATCTCATCATAATTCACATGAACACGAAATGCAAACCAGCGTTTGCCGCTTTTGTGTCTGCATTCCACAACCGTCTCTACATTGCCGTTTTTTTCCAAAAATAAAGCATCACGAAGAGGCAGAATATCTGCCTCTCCGACTTCATCAAATATTTTCACCAAATCTCTGATGTCCTGCATCTCAAACGAGAAAAAATCCTGAAAACATCCCATGGTGACAATTTCATTTTTCTCAAAGGAATAGTACAAATATGCATTATTAGACGTGTCGCATATCATTTTGTACATCTTTTCCTTTGATGTAAGCTTTTGATTCATTGCCTTCAGCAAATCTAACTGATAGTGCAATTCATTCATAAAAGTACCCCCGTACTCTATATTTTGCTCCCCCGTAATAAGCTTCAACGAAGCATTACTTTTTGGTAATATAACCCTGAGCCTTCAAAAGCTCTGCACAAAGTACTGCGCCGCCTGCTGCACCACGAACAGTGTTGTGAGACAGACCAACAAACTTCCAATCATATACGGAATCCTCACGGATACGTCCTACGCTGACACCCATACCGTTCTCGTAATCCACATCCAAATTTACCTGAGGTCTGTTGTCTTCCTCAAGATACTGGATAAACTGCTTGGGAGCACTGGGAAGACCAAGTCTCTGAGGCTCACCGGAAAACTCACGAAGCTTCTGAATCAGCTGCTCCTTGGTAGGCTGCTTTCTAAACTTTACAAATACAGCAGCGGTATGTCCGTTCAAAACAGGGACACGGATACACTGACAGGTAATTACAGGGCCATCTGCAGGCTTAATTACGCCGTCCTCAATCTTACCCCAGATTCTTAAGGGCTCCTTCTCACTCTTCTCTTCCTCGCCACCGATGTAAGGAATAATATTCTCAACCATCTCAGGCCAATCCTTGAAGGTCTTACCTGCACCGGAAATAGCCTGATAAGTGGTAGCCACTACCTCATAGGGCTCAAACTCCTTCCATGCGGTAAGCACAGGGGCATAACTCTGAATGGAGCAGTTAGGCTTAACAGCCACGAAACCTCTGGTGGTGCCCAGACGCTTCTTCTGGAACTCGATAACATTCATGTGATCAGGATTGATTTCAGGCACTACCATGGGAACATCGGGAGTCCAACGATGTGCACTGTTATTGGACACAACGGGAGTCTCAGTCTTAGCGTAATCCTCCTCAATCTTCTTAATCTCATCCTTGGTCATATCAACTGCACTGAATACAAAGTCAACCTCAGCAGCAACCTTCTCTACTTCGTTAACATTCATAACAACAATGTTCTTAACAGCCTCAGGCATGGGAGTGGTCATTTTCCAACGATCACCAACAGCCTCTGCATAGGTCTTGCCTGCAGAACGGGGGCTTGCCGCAATAGTGGTTACCTCAAACCAGGGATGATTTTCCAAAAGTGCGATAAAACGCTGGCCAACCATACCGGTTCCGCCTAAAATTCCAACTTTCAACTTGTCGCTCATAATATTTTCTCCTCCAAATTATGATTATATGTAAATTTTATTGAAACCGATCTGTTAGTTAACAGACCAGGTATTCTCCTGGGCAAGATATGCCTTGTGAAGTCCAATAACCTGCTGCATTACTTCCGGTCCGGGAGCTCCAAGCGTCAGACGCTTCTCCACACAGGTTTTCAAAGAAACTGCCTCAAAAATATCTTCCTCAAACATATCACAGATGTCCTGTAACTCTTCTAAGGAAAGGGCATCTATGGAAGTATTCTTCTCAATACAGTAAAGCACCAGTCTACCGATTACACCATGGGCATCTCTGAAAGGCATTCCCTTGTTTACCAGATAATCAGCAGCATCCGTTGCATTGGTAAAACCATTCATGGCACTCTTCGCCATACGATCATTTCTAAACTTCATGGTTGCCAGCATACCGGTAAAGAGAGCAATGCAATCCTTTGCAGTATCAAAGGCATCAAAAGCCATTTCCTTATCCTCCTGCATATCCTTATTGTACGCAAGGGGCAGACCCTTCATGGTGGTCAAAAGACTCATCAGTGCGCCGTACACACGACCTGTTTTGCCTCGAACCAGCTCTGCAATATCAGGATTTTTCTTCTGGGGCATAATACTGCTTCCGGTAGAAAATGCATCATCAATCTCAACAAACTGATACTCGTTGGAATTCCAGATAATTACCTCTTCGGAAAATCTCCTTAAATGCATCATTACCGTGGACAATGCCGCCAGAAACTCAATCAGATAGTCTCTGTCAGCCACAGAATCCATACTGTTAAGCGTAGGGCCGTCAAAGCCAAGAAGCTTGGCAGTATAATCTCTATCCAAAGGATAGGTGGTACCGGCCAAAGCGCCTGCACCCAAAGGACAATAGTTCATACGCTTATAAATATCATACATACGCAGTCTGTCGCGCTTAAACATTTCAAAATAAGCTCCGTAATGATGAGCAAGTGTAGTAGGCTGGGCCTTCTGCAGATGTGTGAAACCGGGCATATAGGTCTCTACATTCGCTTCCATGGTATCCAGAATCACTTCAAGAAGCTCTCTTAGCAGGGCATCCACTTCCTGAACCTGCTTGCGGGTATAAAGTCTCATATCAAGCGCAACCTGATCATTCCTGCTTCTTCCGGTATGAAGCTTTTTACCTGCATCACCGATTCTGTCGATCAAATTTGCTTCTACAAAACTATGAATATCCTCATATTTATTGTCGATAATAAGCTTTCCGCTTTCCACATCCTCCAAAATGGATGTAAGGCCCTCTTCAATTGCCTGCTTTTCATCCACAGTGAGTATTCCCTGCTTTTGAAGCATTGCCACATGAGCCATGCTGCCCTCGATATCCTGACGGTACAATCGCTTATCAAAACCAATAGAGGCATTGAAATCATAAACCTTCTGGTCCGTTTCCTTTGTAAAACGGCCGCCCCATAACTGTGCCATAGTACTCTCCTTCATTTTACATTTTTTGCAAAGATTAAGTCACATTTTAACATAAACAAATTATAAATGCAACCTATCCGGCACATATTTGTTCGCCACAGGCGAACTTTTATGTTTCTCACAAATACATTTGACATTTTCAGTAAAGTTTTATGCATATTACAAACACCTCACAAGCCTTTTACCCATATAATAAGGCAAACCCTATATTTATGCGTAGAAAGGACTCTTTATGACAACCGACTATATAATCAGTCTTCAAAACATCAGCTATTCCTACCATACACTTCATGGAGAGACCCATGTACTTAAAGATTTATCCTTTGATGTCAAGGATGGTGAGTTTGTAGCAATTGTCGGTCCCAGTGGTTGCGGCAAATCCACTCTTCTTTCCATTATTGCAGGCCTAATCCGGCCGGAAGCCGGTACTATTGCTGTTAACAATCCGGACGGCTCTCTACACTACCCCAAGGTAGGCTATATGTTGCAACAGGATCATTTATTTGAATGGCGTACCATTTACAAGAATGCCATTTTGGGGTTGGAAATCAATAATATGCTTACTCCCAACCATCTGGCCTATGTTGATAAGCTGTTTCAGGAATACGATCTGGAAAATTTTCGTGATAAACGCCCCAGTGAATTGTCCGGAGGCATGAAACAGCGCGCTGCCTTGATTCGCACCATGGCCTTGGACCCTCAACTGTTGTTGCTGGATGAACCCTTCAGCGCCTTAGATTATCAAACAAGATTGTCCGTTTCAGCAGATATATGCACCCGAATCCGTCGCAGCGGCAAAACAGTTATTCTGATTACACATGATTTGTCGGAAGCCATCTCCTTGGCCGACAGGGTCATCGTCTTATCCAAACGTCCTGCCTCCGTCAAAAAGGAATTAAGCATCAAGCTGACGCTGGCAGACGATTCTCCGTTGGCAGCTCGCAACGCGCCGGAATTTAACGGCTATTTTAATGAATTATGGGAGGAAATCCGAAATGAAGAAACAGAATAACACTTCCGGCTCCGAGACATTAGCCCAGGATCTCTTTATGCAAAAGCATTACAGACACCACCGACAAATTGCCATTATGCGCCTGTTTGTATTGGTGCTTTTTTTGATTATCTGGGAAGTAAGTGCCAATGCGGGTTTCATTGACAGCTTCTTTTTCTCAAGTCCCAGCCGTGTATTTATCCTTTTATGGGAAATGATTGTGGACTACAGCATCTTCGGTCATGCAGGCATCACATTATTTGAAACTCTGGTAAGTTTTTTGCTGGTATTTGGTTTAAGCTTACTCACAGCCACCCTTTTATGGTATTCGCCCAAACTATCCGAAATCTCAGAGCCCTATCTGGTCATGCTGAACAGTCTGCCCAAATCCGCCTTGGCCCCCTTGTTTATCGTCTGGCTAGGTACCGGCACCACAACCATAATTGTCGCCGGTATTTCTGTTGCAATTTTTGGCTCAATTATCAGCTTCTATACCGCTTTTAAGCAATGCGACAACGCCAAAATCACACTGATATATACCTTGGGAGGTACCAAAACGGATGTATTCAAAAAAGTGGTTCTGCCATCCTCTGTCCCTCTGTTACTCAGCACTACAAAAGTTAACATTGGTCTGGCATTGGTAGGCGTTATAATCGGTGAATTTTTGGCTGCCAGACGAGGTCTTGGCTACTTGATCATTTACGGTTCGCAAGTATTTCAGCTGAATCTTGTGATTCTAAATATTCTTCTGTTGTGCATCATTGCAATGGGCTTTTACAAAAGCATCCAAATGCTGGAGCACACAATCCGTAAGAAAATGCAGTTATAACCTCTATTCATTTATGCGCATACCATTCCGCGCAAAAAGGGCCCCATCTGAATCATGGAGCCCTTGCACATACATATTTGTTCTTTAACCGTCTATTTTTTGTCTAACGATTTTATAGGTCACATTTCTGGTGCCGCCATAATCTCCCAGTCCTTTGATTGTCATTGTTGCACGCCCTATCTTTTCATTGTTTTTGTAACCAACAATTTCGAAATCCTGACCGCATACCAATTCTTTTCCGGTGGAATTGTCCCTTAGTATCAGCATTCCATAAGCAATCAATTCAGGTGTGTATTCTGCGGCCTGTCCTTTGTATTCCAGATTTTTGGCTAAAACGGTTACATCATTGATGCTTTTTTCAGTAATGCGATACATCACACTGACTTCTCCGGTATAATTGCCCACACCTCTAACCGTTACAATACCTCTGGTTGCATCCTTGGGGATATTGTCTTCATCATAGGCCACGCCGCCAATCTTATAGCCAACAATAACATAATCCTTGGACAAAGACAATCTGGCACCATTTGCATCCGTGATAACCGGCTTACTGCGCAGATTAGAAGATGTTTTAACCTTATCTTGCACCAAAATATTAAGCTCCTCTGAGCTGATGGATTTCTTTTCGATGCCAAATTTGACTTTCCTGGTAAACGAATAATTTCCTTTACCGCTAATAATGATTTGTGGCGCATTTTTTGCACTTGCGTCTGCTATTTTGTTGTTTCGAATATACTTAAGCTTATAATCTACATTCTCCACCAGTGTTTTGCCGTGCAGGGAAACAACGACCTCCGGTTCCGCACCATTTTTAGTATACGCAACCACACCGTCCGCATCCACCATACGGATATCAAGCAAATCACCGGTGCCAATATCCGGTGTGATTCTAAATTTCTCCCGAATCGTTCCTGCGTACATGCCGCATCCTGTAATTGTAATCTTTCCATATCCGACGTTTACATTATCAGTATATGCAATGGTATAGTCTTTGTCCTCCACCAAAGCCTTCCCGTCAATAGTTAATGTCACTTTTGGATATATATATAAGCCAGTATAGGTAAATTTCTTATCAAAATCAACTTGTGCTTTTCGGATGGATGTACCTTTTATTTTGAATTTTTTGGTTACAGAACCGCAAACATAATGACTTTCTGCATTTTGCAGGCCTTTTATCGTCACAGTGGCTGTTCCGACCTTGTCATTATTTTGGTAAATCAATTCATAATCCACGCCTTCTTGCAATACCGTACCATTGTATTTTACTTTAGGTGTGGGCGTAGCGGGCTTATCTGCTTCCAGCACGCAGGTTGCAATTCCGGATACAACCAGATCTGTTGCACGAATCTGGTTAGCACCTAAAATAACCAACTTTGTATCCATTGTGCCGGTATAATTGCCGATTCCCTTAATGGTAACCTTATAGGAACCGGGTTTTGTATAAGCACCCACGGAACCATCTCCGTAAATTACCAAAAAGTCCTTCTTTACTGTCAACTTGCGTCCGTCAACCATAAGTACAGGGGTCTTTTTTTGTACTTTTCCGTTTTGAGGCCAAATCATGCCCTCCACCACAGTATTCTCTTCTGTAATCTCTTTTGCAACAATATTAAAACTACGTTTTATGGAACCGGTATAACGCCCTTTTCCCTTAACAGTCACAGTAGGTGCTTTCTCAGACTTTGAAGATGCAACCACTTTGTGGTTCCGATAAGAGACAGTGTAGTCCACTCCTTCGGTAAGCACCTCTTCTCCGTTTTTAACAGTCACCGTCGGCATAATAAAAGCCCCGGTATATACTTGGTCTTCAATCGGTTCAATATCAAATGTAATCGCTGTAAGCGTAACGGAAGCTGTTTTGCCTTGAGGAAGTAAAGTTTGCCGTCCGCCATCAGCGGTTCTCATTTCAACCGGAAGTTCTACTTCCAACTTGAGATTAACCGGTGTATTGATCTGCCGTAAAGAGCCACAACGTCCAAGCATTGCATCTGCCGAAGTAACTTTACCCATGTTAAATGCACTTATATCCAGGCTAGCCAACTGATAGCATTTAAAAAACATGCCATCCATATCCGTCACCATATAGGTTTTAAAATTAGATACATCTATTTTTTCAAGCGACTGACAGTCACTGAACATATGAGCCATGGTTGTTACCGAGGATGTATTAAAGCCTCGCACATCCACAGAAGGCAGTGCCGCACAACCGGAAAACATTGCTGACATATACTTCACATTGTGTGTTTTAAATTTGCTGACGTTTACCTTTTTCAGATTTGTACAATCCTGAAACATAGACGACATATTAATAACTTTAGCAGTATTAAATCCATCAACAAAAGCAATTTTCAAGGAATGGCAGCCCTCGAACATAGAACTCATATTTGTAACATTGGTAGTATCAAAATCATTGGTTGTGATACTTTTCGCCATACTGCAGCCATAAAACATACCTGTCATATCCGTTACCTTGCTTGTATCAAAGCCGGACAGATTAATCTTGGTTAATGATGTACACTTTGCAAACATATAGCGCATACTGGTAACCTTTGAGGTATTAAAGCTGCTCAAATCAAGCTTTTCAAGGCTCTCACATCCGTTAAACATATAACTCATATCCTTGATATTATATGTTTTAAAATTACCAAATTGAATTTGTTTAAGAGAAGAACATCCTGAAAACATATGACCGGCATTAAGCACCCTGCCACTGTCAAATCGGGATAAATCCACTGTTTCCAGTGCTGTCAAGTCTGCAAACCATTTGTATGTACTGCTCACATCCGTAGCGGAAACTTTTGCAGATTTGATGAAAGAAGCATACGAATTCCAGGAACGTCCGGCAACACCTCCATCATATTTACCTTCGATTTGAAGCAATCCATTTGTATTGATGGTCCAGTCCATACCATAATAGGTTCCGGACGCAAAAATTACATCTGTAGCATCCAGATTTACGTCCGCGCCATCAATACTACCATCTGTTCCATCACATGTGCTTCCACAATCTTCAATTAACTCTAAATCAGTCTCTTGAGCCTCTACCTGTATCCCAAAGGATTCAATAACAAGTAAAACACTTAATATTAGAGCAAAGGATTTATAAAAATATCTACTCTTCATCTTACACGCTCCCAAATACACAGACTACATTATCTGTAATTACAATATCATATTTTTGCCGTCCAGACAATGTCAGACCAATAAAAAAACTCCCGCGAAATCAAATCCACGGGAGTCCTCTATGCAGCTGAAAATGGGACTTGAACCCACGACCCCTTCATTACGAGTGAAGTGCTCTACCGACTGAGCTATTTCAGCATATTGGTCCACATTTGTGAACCAACAGATTACATTATATCTTGTACAAACCAATTTTGCAACATGGAAATTCAAAAAAATCAATTCAGATGTTCTTTTACATGGACATCCAGCTGATTGTAAGGAATCTCAATACCGGCTTCATCCAGAGCATATTTGCAATTCTCTGTTATGCGCCACTTACCTTCCCAATAATCTTCATTGGTAAACCAGCAACGTACATTCAAAATAACAGCCGAATCAGCCAGCTGGTCAACAAACACCAGCATATCTTTGTCCTTCACAGACTTTTCATCGGAAGTAATAACCCCTAAAAGCACCTCTTTTGCCAACTTCAGATCACTGTCATAGGATATACCCACAGATACATCCATTCTGCGAAATTGTCTGGTGGTCACATTTACAATAGTATTGTTGGCAAGATTGCCGTTGGGCAACACCACAATCCGATTATCAGGTGTTACCAGCTTGGTATAGAATATCTGAATTTCAATTACCTCACCCTCTTTGTTGGTTACACCTTCCACAATATAGTCCCCAACCTTAAAGGGCTTCAACAAAAGAATCAGCACACCACCTGCCAGGTTTGACAAGCTTCCCTGAACAGCCAGGCCAATCGCTACTCCAGCACTTCCTAAAAGTGCTACAATACTGGCGGCGTCCACACCAAAGGATGCAGCAATGGTAAATGCAAGCACCACATACAAAGCAGCCTTCAAAAAGGAATCCACAAACTGTCTCACTCCCAAGTCCGCATCTGCTTTGGCCATTCCGCGGCTTACAACCTTACGTACAAATTTAATAACCTGTGCACCAATGACAAAGCATACAATGGCAAATACAATTCGACCGCCCAAATCCAGTGTTTTATTGCCGATTTGCTCCAAAACAGAACTAAACATCTTCATATCCACTACTTCTTAGTCTCCTTCTTTACACGCTTTTTGATAGGTGTATTCCGGCGAATTCTCTCTTCGATTACCTTGGCAAGCTCCTCTTCTGTATACGCATCAAACTTCAAAATACTCAAGGACTGAGGCGCAAGCTTAACCGTAACAGACTGTCTTCTGTCATCCCACTCCGTGTCCTTGGCAGCCTTGGCACGACTGTTTACCACACCGCTTCCGCCATATTTCTTGGCATCTGTATTTAAAATTTCCTTGTACTTGCCTTCAAAAGGAACACCTGTAGTAATTTCTTTTTCAATACCCGAGAAATTCGCTACAATCAAAAGCATATCCTCCGGATTGGAAGACTTTCGAAGATAAGTTAAATAACAATCATCCGCAGAAATATTGTTAATCCACTCAAAACCCGCCGGGCTGTCATCCAATTCATAAAGCGCAGGATAGGTCTGATATAATTTATTCAAATCCTTGACAAGCTCAGCCACACCTGCATGCTCAGGATACTGTAACAAATCATAGCGGATACGACGGGTCTCATTCCACTCATCAAATTCCGCCAAATCCTGTCCCATAAATAAAGCTTTTTTGCCGGGATGGGTCATCATGTAACCATAGCTTAAGCGAAGGCCTGCAAATTTATCTGCTCTTTCACCGGGCATTTTACCTACCATGGTAGCCTTGCCATGCACCACCTCGTCATGAGAGAAGGTCAGCATAAACTTTTCGCTGTAGGCATAAATCATGCTAAAAGTAAGTTCGCCGTGATGATGGCTTCTGAAATAAGGATCATACTTGATATAATCCAGGTAATCATTCATAAAGCCCATATTCCACTTCAAATCAAAGCCCAGGCCATCATCCTTTAAATCACCTGTAACTCTGGGGAATGCAGTACTCTCCTCTGCAATGGACAATACGCCGGGATTACGCTTTTTCATAACAGAATTCAAATGCTTAATCATCTCAATGGCTTCCAGATTCTCTTTGCCGCCATACATATTGGCAATCCACTCGCCATCATTTTTGCCGTAATCCAGATAAAGCATGCTGGCTACTGCGTCCATACGAATGGCATCCGCATGGAACATCTCCACCCAGAAAAGCGCATTAGCAATCAGATAATTGCTTACCTCCGGACGACCATAATTGTAGATCAATGTTCCCCAATGAGGGTGGAATCCCTGACGGGGATCCTTGTGCTCATACAGACAAGTGCCGTCAAAATTGGATAAACCATGTACATCTCTGGGAAAATGAGCAGGCACCCAATCCAAAATCACACCGATTCCTGCATTATGAAGCTCATTTACCAGATACATAAAGTCCTCAGGACTTCCGTAACGGGATGTGGGCGCATAATATCCAATAACCTGATATCCCCAGGATGCATCAAAAGGATGCTCCATTACAGGCATCAATTCCACATGGGTATAGTTCATTTTCTTTACGTAATCAATAAGCACCGGTGCAATATCCCTATAATTGGCATACTCCTCACCCTCCTTAGGATCTACAACCGAACCTAAGTATACTTCGTAAACACTCATGGGTGCATTGCCTGTCTGGAATTTCTGGCGATTAGCAATAAAATCTGCATCCTCCCAGGGGAAGTCTCTTAAATCTGCCACTACGGAGGCTGTTTCCGGACGAAGCTGTGCTGCATTGCCGTAAGGATCCGCCTTCAGATAGGTAATGCCACCTTTTAACTTTAACTCAAATTTATAGTTATCGCCCTTCATGGCTCCCGGTATAAACAATTCAAAAATACCGGAATCCCAAAGTCTGCGCATCTGATGAACACGACCATCCCACTGATTGAAATCACCTACTACACTGACACGCATAGCGGAAGGCGCCCATACTGCAAACAAAACACCTTCACAGCCATTAATCTCCATTGGATGTGCACCAAGCTTTTCATAAACGGTATAATGAATACCATTCTTGAATTTCTCGGTATCTTCCTTGGTAATCTGAGGTTCAAATACATAGGGATCCTTGTACTGATATTCCACACCATCCTCGCCCGTTACAAGGTAGGTATAATCAGGAAGACTCTTGGCAGAGATTAAAGCTGCAAAATAACCATCCTCATCCGCTACTTCCATCTCCATTTTTTTCTTCCAAAGTCCTTCTGTTGTTGCACCAGTACCGGTTCCGTTCCATTGAACACAGACACTCTTTGCGCCGGGGAAATAGGCCTGCAAAAGGATTTGGTTGCCGGACTTGTGTGGTCCTAAAAGCGCATGGGGATTATCACACTCAGAATAAATTATTTCTTCGATTTGAGGCCAATTCATCAGTTTATATAATTTCTTGGTCATATAAAAAACCCCTTTTTCATATTTTTTGCTTCTCTAAAAATCTTACAGCT
>JAZQFO010000062.1:0-5418 GCA_045539535.1 Acetatifactor sp. | reverse complement strand
GGTGAAGTAAAGTTCAAGCTTTACAAGGGTAACATCATCAAGGCCGGCACCACTTCTCCCTACTCTCTCTACAACGAGAGCATTGCTTCCTTCACCACCGGTGATCTCTATGACCACCACGATGCAGAGGGCTTCATCAATCTGTTTGGCCTCTCTTGCAAGGTAAGAGCTATGAAGATGCAGGAGCAGGGTCAAAAGCTTCTGTAAGCTTTACATACAAGGACAAATTTTTAGCCTCGGCAGCAATTCCTGCCGGGGCTATTTTTTTAGACTTTGTTATCTTGTCTTTTCCCGCCAAAAATGTCATAATAGGAATACGGCTTACAAAGGAGATTTCTATGTACAAATTTTTACTGATTTACCTGATTATCGTGAATGTTATCGCATTCCTGCTTATGGGCTTTGATAAACGCAGGGCTAGAAAGCAGCTCTGGCGCATTCCGGAAAAGACCCTGTTTGGCTCTGCCATCATCGGCGGAAGCATCGGTGCCATCTGCGGCATGCAGATATTCCGTCACAAGACCAAGCATTTAAGCTTTCAAATCGGCATGCCTGCCATTTTAATTATTCAAATTGTATTGGCTGTTTTCTTATTTATTAAATTTGCATAAGTCTTATTTTGTGATAAAATATCTGTAGCATTTTACAAAGGAGAAATCGTATGCACGTGGCTACCTGTGATGATAACGTGGCTGACCGTCGTCAATTGGAGCGGCTGTTGAAACGTGAATCTGACAAAAGAAGTGCTGATACCGGGATTATTTATGCAGATGCTTTCGGCAATATGCAGGCGCTTTTAGCCAATCCCATGCAGTATGATATTTTTTATATTGATATGTGCAATACAGATGGACTGACCGGCATAGACATTGTATCCCGTCTCACCGAAAAGGGCGTTCATGCCCCCATTGTCATGTGTTGTTCCAAGGAGGATTATAAGACTCAAGTGTTCCCTGAGAATGTAATTTTCTTGGACAAGCCCATCCGTACAAATGAGCTTTCTGACAGTCTGGACCATGCTTTGCAAATCAAGGCAAAGGCTCCCAATATGATTGAGCTTCGGGAGGATAAGGCCACTTTGTATGTCACTGAGGATGAGATTATCTATGCGTTGGAGGAAGGTCGTCATGTATCGGTAACCCTTACAGGCAACCGACAGTTTCTGGCCAATACCACCGGCGAAAATCTTTTTGCCCAAATAGAGACACATCCTATGTTTTTCTCTCCGAATCTGAAAACCATTGTCAACGCCCGCTATATCAAGCGGCTGGGGCTTGGCTGTGCTTCCCTCACCATGGAAGACGGCATGGTATTTAAGGTTCACAGAGAGTGCCGTAAATACGCCAAATATGCCTATGACGAATTCCACGGTAAGCAGCCGTGCAGGGAGGATATATGATTGCTTTAGAGATTCTTTCCATGAAAAATTTCATGAGTCATTTGCTCTCCGGTGAAACTTTTGACATTTTTCTCCTGGAGGAGGCTACTATCAGCACCGCCAACACCTACACCATTGACGGTCACATGAACGTGGATTTCTTTCCCGCCGAGGAACGAGATTCTAAGCACATTCCCTATGATTTCCGCCCTTGGAGTGAGTTAAAAGGGCTGTGTTTTGATTTAATTAAAGGAAAAAATACTCCGCTGTTTTTCAAATTTGTATTACAGCTAAAGCCGGAGCACCTGCCCCGGATACTGGGTCAGGAGCCGTCTCAGGTAAAGGCTTTGGTACTGAATATCCGCTATGACGGCAATAAGGCGCTTCTTACCACCGGCACCTCCTATCACACCTTTGTAATGAGCAAGGAAGCCGACTTGGCCTGGGACAATGCCTTGTGTAAATATTTATCAGAAAAAGGAATCGGGTACGAGAAACTGTAGTGTTCTCATACCCGATTTTATCTTTTCATATCAAATTTGATGGATAGTCTATTTCATCTTGGGCTTGAATATAAGGCTTGCTAAATAGCCAAAAATCAAAGCCGCAGACGTGCCCACAGCACCTGCCTTTAAGCCCCCTGCAAATAGTCCCAAAAAGCCTTGCTGGTCAACAGCTTCCTTCACGCCCTTCATCAGCACATTGCCAAATCCCAAAAGAGGAACGCTGGCACCTGCCCCTGCAAATTCCAAAAAAGGCTCATACCAGCCTAAAAAACTGATTACTGCTCCGGTTACCACCAAGAGCACCATAATCCTGCCCGGCATCATCTTGGTCTTCTCCAACAGAATCTGCGCAGCCGCACATATCAGGCCACCTATCCAAAAGGCATTCAAATAATCCATCTGCCATACTCCTTTTTCACATTCCTTTTTAAAGAGTATGTCCCGGAATCTTTTGATTTATACCTCTATTTATACCTCTGCAATAACCTCTACTTCACAAAGTACATTCTTAGGCAAAGTCTTCACTGCCACGCAGCTGCGTGCAGGCTTCTCGGTGAAATACTTGCCGTATACCTCGTTGAAGGTTGCAAAATCATTCATATCAGCCAAAAAACAAGTTGTCTTTACCACTCTGCTGTAATCAGTACCTGCTGCTTCCAGAATAGCACCGATATTCTTCATAACCTGCTCTGTCTGCTCTACAATACCCTCTGCCTCAATCTGTCCGTTTGCAGGATTTATTGCAATCTGACCTGATGAAAATAACAGGTTGCCTGTAATAATCCCCTGAGAATAAGGTCCGATTGCTGCAGGTGCCTTATCTGTTGCAATTTTGTTTAACATAACACATGTCCTCCTAAATAATATTGATACGGAATATTCCTTTTATACTTCCGGCTCGTCAAATTCTGCCATGACATAGAAGCCTCTGGCGTTCTCCACAATGTCCACTACAACACCTTCCCTACTCTTAAGACGCTTATTAAAGGGAATGTTGCCGGACATCGCTAAGGACGGGTCAATGGTATAATAATAGTTGCTGGGAAGCAGACCTTCCGTGACAGAAATCTCCTGTCCGACCTGTAAAAGCCCCGGTCGCTCCATCTTGAATTCTACTCTTCGCATACTGCCTCCTTGGCAGGTTTTACCTGCAAAGGTATTGTATCAATATCCCGGAAATAATGCAAGTGTTATAAACAACTCTCCAAGACTAATGCATGGCAAATTCCCGGCACGCTCTTGCCTTCGTTGAAGCTGGTTTTGGATAAAAGCGCGCCGGTAGGCATAAATAACACCCGTTTCCAGTTCCCTTCCTCCAACTGTTTCAGAATATATGCGGATAAAGTCACCGCGCAACACCCACATCCACTTCCTCCTGCATGGGTATCCTGGGTTCTCTCATCATATATTTCTATGCCACAGTCCATATGTCTGTCTGAGATATCAAATCCCCGCTCCCTCATCAGATCAAATAGTACCTTCTGTCCCACACTTCCCAAATCACCTGTTATTATTTTATCGTAATCCTCAGGTTGACTTCCAAAGTCAAAAAAGTGCTGTTCTAAGGTGGATGCAGCGGCCGGCGCCATACATGCTCCCATATTCATGGAATCTTTCAGTCCAAAATCTGTGATTTTACCAACTGTAATGCCGCAAATACGGGCTCTTGCGCCTCCTGACACTATATTTGACATACTCTGTGACACATCCTCTGACATATCTGTCAATGTGTTTTTATTACACATGTTATCATTTCGCTCGTTATTATTACAGCTTTTATTTTTTGAAAGCACAAAAGCACCACTACCGGTTACTGTCCAACTGGCAGAAAGAGGCCTCTGATTACCATAGTCTAAGGGGAAACGGAATTCTTTTTCTGCACTGGCGAAATGACTGGAGGTTACACAGACTGTTTTGTCAGCAAAACCTCCTGCAATGATCATAGAGCCCAACGCCAGCGACTCTCCGCATGTCGAGCATGCTCCGTAGAGACCAAAATGTGGAATCTGATAGCTGGATATACCGAAGGATGTGGCTATGGATTGGCCCAGCAGGTCTCCTGCAAACATAAAATCAACATCCGTAGTCTTCACCTTTGCCTTCTCCATTGCAAGATAAACTGCATTTTTCTGTAGTTCGCTCTCTGCCTCCTCCCAGCACTTTCCACCAAACAAATCATCCTCGCCTATCATGTCAAAAAGAAGCCCTAACGGACCTTCTCCCTCCTTTGGCCCCACCACGCTGGCGCTCCCGATAATATATACAGGCTCTTCAAACCGAACACTTGATTTTCCTACATGATTCCCCATACCAATACTCCTTTTACACTCTGCAACCCTCTACATGAAAGTTTTCTTGCAGTTTTTGGGATTATGGTAACCAAAAAGGCTGAGGATTATACATCCTCAGCCCTAAAATCGCTTATTTTATTTGATAAAATATTGTATAAACAAGTAATTACCGCTCTTCGTCTCCGTTAGCCCTCATACTTCTGGCTCTGTGCACGAATCAGCTCTGCATCATCAAAATAATTGATACGCATAGCAGATTTCACTTCAGACAAGGTCTGCGCTGCCACTTCTCTAGCAGCCTCACTACCCTTCTTCAAAACCTCATATACAGCAGGAATATCCTTCTCCAGCTCTTTTCTGCGGTTGCGGATGGGTTCCAAAGTCTCCTGCATTACATTGTTCAGGAACTTCTTAACCTTTACATCACCCAAACCACCTCTCTGGTAATGAGCCTTCAGCTCGTCCAGATTAGGATACTCAGGCAGATAACGCTCAAAGTGCTCATCCTTACAAAATGCATCCAAGTAGGTAAATACGGTGTTACCCTCAATATGTCCGGGATCACTTACCTGCAAATGCAGAGGATCGGTGTACATGCTCATAATCTTGGTGCGCACATCATCTGCAGAATCTGCAAGATAAATACAGTTGCCCAAGGATTTACTCATCTTCGCCTTGCCGTCAACACCGGGCAGTCTCTGACATGCCTCATTCTCAGGAAGCAGTGCCTTGGGCTCTACCAGAACAGGTGCGTACACTGTATTGAACTTATGTACAATCTCTCTGGTCTGCTCAATCATAGGAAGCTGATCGCCACCCACGGGTACGGTAGTAGCTTTAAAGGCAGTAATATCCGCAGCCTGGCTAATGGGATAGGTCATGAAGCCTACAGGAATACTTGCCTCAAAATTACGCATCTGAATCTCACTCTTAACAGTAGGATTTCTCTGCAGTCTTGCCACAGTTACCAAATCCATGTAATAGAAGGTCAGCTCACATAGCTCAGAAATCTGAGACTGAATAAAGAGTGTGGACTTGGCAGGATCCAAACCACAAGACATGTAATCCAATGCCACCTCAATAATATTCTGACGAACCTTCTCAGGATTCTCGATATTATCCGTAAGCGCCTGCGCGTCTGCAATCATAATATATGTGTTCTTGTATTCTCCCGAATTCTGCAGCTCCACACGTCTGCGCAAAGAACCTACATAATGTCCTACATGAAGTCTTCCGGTGGGTC
>JAZQFO010000061.1:0-7572 GCA_045539535.1 Acetatifactor sp. | reverse complement strand
ATTCTTACCAATTCTTTTAGTCTCTTGCCTGTTAACTCGTACCACACTCCTATAAACATCACGTTCAGAATATCCAAATTCTTTTTCCGCAATAATCTGCAGCAACTCAACGGCTGCCCGCAGAAGACTTGCTTCTACACTTCCCGTACTATATACTGCATCCGCAATACCTGTAATCTCAGCACCACCAGCTACCGCAGTTCTACCACCTACAGTACCCATCAGTTCAGGGATTCCATGTTCACCCGCCATGAATACACTATATCTATCTGGGTAACCACCATTCTGATATTTCGGTAATGGAATTGGTGGAATCGACACCAACTGTACACTACCAGCTGGATACACCTCATGTCCGGCAAGTACCAAAGCATCCCATTCCAATTTAAACTTATCGTTTATGGACTCAATAAACTTGTTTAGGAACTCTATTCCTGAATTTGATACTTTCTTCCAGATATTATCCCAAGCATCCGGCATACCAGACAAAGCTTCTTCCCATTTCTCTTTGGTAAACCAGGGAAGCACGTCCTCTTCCATCCACTTAGATACAGCTGTTCCAGACCACCATTCTGTAAATTCGCCCCATTCATCTTTTGCTGCACCAAAAATAGAATCAAGCTGCGTTTCGATTTGAGGAGATATTTCATCGAATGTATCCCTTAGTTCACCTAGACCGTCCTTGATTTCCAAAAAATCAGCCACAAGTCCGGGAACAGGACCTGCCCCTGTCCTGGCAAGCAACGCCATAACTGGATTATTTTCAAAATCTCCCGCCACTTCCACTAATTTCTCAAAATCAGACACGAGCCCAGGGATTGGACTGATTCCTACCCTTGTAAGTATTGCAATAACAGGATTATTCTCAAAATCTCCCGCCATTTCGACTAATGCATCAAAAGTAGTCTTCCAATCATCTGTTACCTGTGAAAAGAAACCATCACTTCCAGTCCATTTAAAGCTATCATATAAGTCCGTATCTTCAGGATTAATCAATTTTCCAAGCTCTTTACCAGCCTCGAAACCTTCTATTGCAACCGTAACGCTCAATGCAATTTTACCAAGACCTTTGAGACCGCCTAACACGGATAGCAATTCATTTGCTTTACGAGTGGCATCTACAATTTTCGCAGCTGTAGAGAATCCTGCAATGGAAACAGCTAATATACCAAGGTTGTTTCCCCAAGTCCGAGCCTGTTCCGGGTCATTGTCATTGAGCCATCCCGTAAGCTTTGTTAATGCTCCGCCATCTCCAAACAAATCAATAAAGATGTCGGTACCAACATCACCCATGTCCTCAAAGAAATCAATCAGCCCCTCTCCAAACTCTTCCGCATAAGGTTCAATGGCTATCCAAAAATCCTTAAGATTACCATTAACCTCATCCCAAGGAACTCTCGACAGATCATCGTTGATAATATCAACCAATCTGGTGAAACCCTTATCTTCTGTGCCAAATGCCCAGCTGCCTAAAGGAACTAAAAATTCATTGTAGAAATCTTTTAACCCTTGCCATGAGAACTTCCTCAGATAAGACAGGCCCTCGTTCCATAACCGGCTAAGAGACTTCCTAAATGGTTCGATTGCTGCAGCGCATTTTTCCAGCATCTCTCTGAATTTATCAGCTGTTGTAATCGCCTCTTCATTAACAGGAGAAGGAATCACTGCGGAACCGGATGAACCACCGGAACCGGAACTCAGATTGTTCAATTCATCGAAGCTCGCAAGCCCAAGTTTCTTTCCTGCTCCTGCCGCCGCATCCGCAGCACCCACTATTCCATCTGCCGCCTTTTTGCTCTCTGCGTATGTGGTTCCAAATAACGCTGCTGTAAATGATGCCAAGTAAGCAGACACATTGGCCAGCTTCTCCATAAACTCATTCAGGCTCGGAAGAATGTTGTTATAAATCGGCATAAAAGCAATTTTAAGATTGCTTTGAGTGGCATTTAAAGAGCTATTAAACTGATCATTAGCCTTTAAATACTGAAAGAGCGTTTCACGCCCCTTCGTCAATCCCTGACTTATTACATTGAAAACCAAGGCTGAACCAATGAGTCCTGTAATTCGCTTTTTCAAGGAACCAATGCTAGAAGTAACCTTATCAAATCCACTATACATCTGACGGCTGCTGCCAACAGAAGTGGAACGCAGCTGCTTAACCTTCTCAATTACCTGATTGACTTTAGTTTTAATCCTTCCTTTTGGATCCGGATTCATTGCCTGCTCCAGCTCCCGCTCTGCAGACTCTGCTGCATCTTCTAATCGACCCATTTTTGATGTTGCCAGCGATATTTCCTGCTGGAGCTTCTGGGCGCTCGTAGTTGCCCCAGGATTCATCCTTATGTCTGCCAATTGAGTTTGCAACCGGTTAACGACACTCTCCATTTCCTCATACTTAGGATTGATGCTATCAATCTGCGCTCGAATCTCTTCCATGCCAGGCATTTTCAACCCCAAGCCTTCAAAATCCTCCGCCTGAGTCAGTTTGTCCAACAATGGTTGTAGCTGGGAGTCCAGAATCGCTAACTCCTTCTGTGCTGACGTAAGTTGTTTCTCCAGACTAGATACCATAGGATCCTTCGTCATGCCGCTCATTAAATCCTGATACTTATTTTGGAGATTTTGAACAACTGCCTGCTGAGCCGCTACAGCTTCCCGGCATTTGATTGCATGATTCTGAAGCTTGTCAATCTCTTTCCTTGCCTTTTCGGTTGAAACAGAATTGAATGCCTTCTTAATCTTTTCTTTTTCGCTTTTAACAGTTTCGCTCACCTGCCTGGTTACAGACTTGACTTTGTCAATATCTTTCTTATAACCAGCATACTGAGCCTCAAAAACAACTCTCAGATTTTCAAGCGTTACTCCATCCATTTTTGTTTCAACCTCCTTCCCGCTGTCTCATTTCATTAAACTGATAGGCTGCATGAATACGATTGGCTTTGTATAGTTGCATCTCAGAAGATAACCTGGAGGACGATTCCTCCTTCGGAAACATCTGCGGAAACATACTCTTTAAGGAAATGGCTTCTACGTCCTCATTACCAGGCATAATCACTACCAAATTGTGCAGCAGAGTAGCCAACGTTCCCTCCAAAATATTGATTGCTTCCTTTAGATGAACTTCATGCAATCCATCTTTTCTCTCCTGAAGCATTGCATAACCAGTGATTATATCCACTATTTCTGCAGGAGAAAGTTCATCAAATAATAAAGGACTGTACCCACATCCAATAAACTGTGGGTACAGCTCCTCTAAACACTCCGTCTGTGTCATGCACTCAGATGTTACATTTTCTGTGCCGCTTCGTCCATGGTCTCGGAGAGTTCCTCCGCCATGGCGCTGGAGAAAAAACCAGATACGGAAAAGATCTTCATGTACACTTCAACATAAAACTGAAGCATACTGCCTCCTTCAGCAATCCAAACATCATACATCTGCTCAACATCTTTGAGTTTCAAGCCATGATGCCATTTCTCCATGGCCGCATGAGCAACCTGAAGCATCGTTGTCAGTGTAGGCAGATTATCCATATCACCCATCAAAGAAAGCAGATTGCATCGATAGACACGCTCCAATGCAGTAATTGCTGAAGGAATCAGCTTCAGCTTATGATTGGTACCGCCTACATTCCAAAATGCAAACAGTTCTCTGGGTTTAACCTGCGGCTTGGCTGCTCCCTCCGCCTCTGTGGTTTCTTCAATAGGATCTCCCTCTGCATCTTTCAAATAGCTTTCATTATCCACAAACGTACTCATCTTATACCTCCTCATCCGCAGGGTCGGTCACATCAATATCACTGCAAACCGCCATAGTAACTTTCAAATCCACTACCGAATTAATACCACCGCTACGTGTAAAACCTACCGATGGTATTGCGGTGAATGAAATCTTGGTTCCATCCGGCCAAGTCTCCTGAAAATCAAGCTTGGTATGTTTTTCCGAATGAGGACGCAGGGTACGATATACACTATTCGCACTATTCCCATCATAGACAAATGTATACTCCATAGTCCCAGGATCACTAACACCTACTTCGTATCTTTTTGATGTAGCGGCAATAGGTGTATTCTCTACCAGTTCCGGTGAACCGCCAATATCCGGCACCGTTTTTACATCGGGCAAGTCTACATACTCCTCTTCGCTACCATGAGGCTTAAATCCAAGCCTTATTCCATTTGCTAACATCTTTTCTCCTCCTATCAATTAATTCCGTAAATACGGTTGTCACGTTCACCAACAATGCATTCATAACGCATTATCTTATGTTTCTGATATGCAGTATTGTCATCCCGACACATGGTTCGTGTCATACCCAAACCATGACCTTCTTCATCACAAGCAAGTACCTCATCCACCCTCGCAGCCATTCCTGATGTACTATTTACACTCAAAATATCAATCCGGAATCTGCAGTATGATTTGGTAGTTCTGGCACCGGAACGCTCATAACTCTTGTTATCTTCCTCCGTATAAACAATCCGCTCCACTCCGCCGGTGTTCGGATTGTCCAGTTCTTCCGGCCATGAGTCTGATACTACATCTTCGCCAAAAGCTTCAACCAATGCAGCATAAACCATTTCCTTCATATTAACCATTGATTTTCCTCCTGATTGCTTTTGCAACCTCTTTCTTCAGGTACTCACGCAGCTGCTCCTCATTATCCTTCAGAGCAGGATACAAATAGGGCTGCGCCCTTTGTCCTGCAATATAACGGAGCCCGGTATCATCTTCCGACTTCAAAAAGGGAACCACACCAAGCCATTTGTCCATTCGGTACTGAGGATTCACATTAGGAGAGATACCTTCGTGGTTGGCAGCTCCAACAGGACCGGTACCAAATTCTACAAATGCTGCATGATCAGAATTGGTATGTACCACCGATTCTACAGAAGTCCCGGTATCCTTTGTGGTATGCTGGATGGATTTACGCAAGTCGCCTTTGTCAACCGGAACTAGCAGCCTTGCATCATCCCGGATAAATTCGCCCGCCTTATCCATCACCTTCATCAAGTCCGGCCTTATCTCTGCCATGCTATCCAATTTTCGAAACAGTTCTTCAAGTCCTTCCATAGATACGCTCCAACACACACTCCAGATGCCCACCGCAAAGAACCACACTGTATATCCTATAATCAGGATTCGTCTCCGGAGCTACATAAACACAAACTCCATCACCGGCAGTAATATACTGGCTGCTGCCATCCTCCAGCATGAAAACATATTGCTCCTGCCCATTTTTACCCTGCTCACAAGCGACCCCTTTAAGCGGATTAAGGAGCATAACCTTCTGTACAGAGGATTTTATACCCTGCATCTGAGGCACAAGCTTCTGTTCATCATCATAGATATTTGCCTTTATCGGTATAGCAGTTTGGGAGAACGCAAGTCTGCGCCCTCCCTCCTTCTTATCCAGAATGGTCTCTGCATGCTTCAGATAATATGTCTTAAGATTCTTTATTCGCATTGGCAATCACCGCCTGTCTCAATTTCCGGTGACTTAAGATGCGCTGCATCAAATCCCCCGGTATCTCTTTGGAATAGGAATAACTGGCGCTGACCTTTCCTTCCGAACGGCTGTCTTCTCCATCTGCCAGCATCCTGTGCAGGTAGACAAATGCCAGAGAAGCCTGCAGGGACAACATGGACTGTGTCAGCTTTGTCCGGTGGCACAGTTCCAACATGGCACTTTCCGCATCCATCAAAGCCTGCTGCCGCAATTCCTGTGGTGCATTAGCTTTCGGAGTCAAGGCAAGTCTCTCATCCAACATCTCTCTGGCCGTCATCCTTACTCCTCCTTGCCGGCTTTCAAAAGCTGATACAGTTCAGCCTTGGTAGCATTCTTAGGGTATTCAATACCAGCCTCATTAAGAGCCTCCTTTAAGGAAGCCACGCTCCATGCCTTGTACTCCTCGGAATCAGTGAAATCCTTTTCCAAAGGAGTAGCATCCTCAGTATCCTCAACTACCTGCTCAGGAGCTGCATCTTCAGGATCCTCAACTTCCTGCTCACACGCTGCATCTTCAGGATTCTTACCCACCTGCCCAGAAGTCTCCACATCAGACTCATCTGCAACCAACTTAAAGCCCTGCTTCTCGTAGTACAGCTTATGCGCCTTCTCAGTAGCGCGAATCTTGTAACCATCCTTATTCACATAAGTATTCATCTTACTCATTACGCCTGTCCCTCCTCATCTGTGTAGTTCTCAGGGACAACCACACCAAATGCATCATCCATTACCTGCAAAAGGCCCACTCGCATGGTTGCCTTAATACCAATCAGATCCTGCTCAGCAAGAGAAATAGGCTTGCCATCCTCGTCCAAAGTCTCCTGCAGCGTTGCCTCCTTCAAGATCTCATACTCAATATCCTTGCGGATACCTACCAGAAGCTTGGACCAATCACCGGCAATCAACTCTGCCTTGGACTTATCCCATGCACCATTACGAGAGAACTCAATAGGATTGTTGTAGAACTGATTGGTGTCGGTACCTGCTACATAAAGCATATTTCCGTTCTTGTCACGGAGCTGACGCAGGGAATTCTTGATGCCATAATGAGCCGCGTGGCCATTTACATCCATTCCGGCATCTTCCACCAATGCCATAGCATCAGACACATCCAGATCCAGAGTTTCATTGGTACCACGCACAATCAGATTGCCCTGCTCCACTGCAACATCAAAGATGTTCTTTGTAAAGGGAGAGTTAGTACCAAAAAATGCAGCTGCATCAATGGCAGTGTAGAATGCCTCAGCAATCGTCTCCTGCAATTCAGTGAATACATCAATCGACGCATCCTCCAGCTTCTCCTTGGGTACCGGAATAATAACCGCCAGCTTCTTAGCCTCCAACTCCGGATAAATCCAGGTCGGCTTACTGGTCTGAATACGCTGACCCTCGTTTACCCAGTATGCTCCTGCACCGGAAGTCATCACAGGAACCTTTTTCTTGTTACGTGTCATGGGCTCAACCTTGCCCAGTCTCAATACAGAGGAACCTCTTACTGCAAGCTTCACAATCTCCCCTGCCTGCTCTGTGGGAATTAATCCCGATAATTCGTCTTTCAGAATTGCCATTTACTTTTTCTCCCTTCTATCGTTTTACCTGATTACTACGCAACATTTCAGCAAAAGCACTGTCTGTTGTTGCATTTCCTGTAAGTGCCTGCACGGTAGCTACTCCTGCTGCCACCTGTCCCTTGCCCCTCAACCGGTCATTAATGCCGGCCTCAACAGCCTCCTGAAAGGCTGCCATTGCAGTGGTAAGACTGTTCTCATATGATTCCTTGCTGGAATAATCGAGACAATCTGCCAGCTTGGCAGGAATACCCGCAGTAGTCAGCGCTTCGATTGCCGCACTCTTTCTTTCTGCTGTTGCAAGCTTTTCCTCTCTGCCTGCCAACTCTTTCTCACGCTCAGCCAGACGCTCCTCTGCCGTGAGCTTTGCCAAACGTTTCTCTTCCTCAGCAGCCGCTTTCTGCTGCTCCAAAGCTGCTGCCACTGCATCAGAAACTGCAGTCTCGTAAGCAGCCTTGTTTGTTTCATCAGTCAAAAACTCCTCCAGTGTTACCTTG
>JAZQFO010000060.1:0-8708 GCA_045539535.1 Acetatifactor sp. | reverse complement strand
GGAAACGACCTCAAGACCATCGTTTACAGCGTAAACGAGAAGACTCTTACTAAGGAAGACAAGATCATTTCCGCTGCTTCCTGCACCACAAACTGCCTCGCTCCTATGGCAAAGGCTCTGAATGATCTGGCTCCTATCCAGTCCGGTATCATGACTACTGTACATGCTTACACCGGCGACCAGATGATTCTTGACGGTCCTCAGAGAAAGGGTGACAAGAGAAGAAGCCGTGCAGGCGCTCAGAACATCGTTCCCAACTCCACCGGTGCTGCTAAGGCAATCGGTCTGGTTATTCCTGAGCTCAATGGTAAGCTCATCGGTTCCGCTCAGCGTGTTCCTACCCCTACCGGTTCTACCACTATTCTGGTAGCAGTTGTTAAGGGTCAGGTTACCAAGGAGCAGATCAACGCTGCTATGAAGGCTGCTGCAACCGAGTCCTTCGGTTACAACACCGACGAGATCGTATCTTCCGACGTTATCGGTAGCACTTTCGGTTCTATCTTCGATGCAACTCAGACCATGGTTGCTCCTATGGAAGATGGCAATACTCAGGTACAGGTTGTTTCCTGGTATGACAACGAGAACAGCTACACCTCTCAGATGGTTCGTACCATTAACTACTTCATCGTGCTCGCTTAAGTATCACTTGACGTGGACTATAGGGTCCGGTCTTATGGACCGGGCCCTTTTTTCTAAAGGAATGCCGAGGGCATTTTGAGCCGGCTTATTTGCCGGGTTATAATAAATTTTAATTAAATGGAGGATTTATAAATGGGTTTGAATAAGAAATCTGTAGATGATATTAATGCGAAGGGCAAACGTGTTCTTGTAAGATGTGACTTCAATGTACCTCTTAAGAACGGCGAGATTACTGATGAGACTCGTATCAACGCAGCACTTCCCACTATCCAGAAGCTTTTGAATGATGGCGGCAAGGTAATTCTTTGCTCTCATTTGGGTAAGGTAAAGAATGGCCCCAACGAGGGCGAGTCTCTTGCACCTGTTGCTAAGAGCCTGTCCGAGAAGCTGGGCAAGGAGGTTGTATTTGTAGCTGATTACAATGTAACCGGCGAGGAGGCAACCAAGGCTGTTGAGGCTATGAAGGAGGGCGATGTAGTTCTGCTTCAGAATACCCGTTTCCGTGGCGCAGAGGAGACCAAGAATGGTGAGGAGTTCTCCAAGGAGCTTGCTGATCTTGCTGATCTGTATGTATGTGATGCATTCGGTTCTTCTCACAGAGCACATGCATCTGTCGCAGGTGTAACCAAGTTCATCACCGAGAAGGGTGGCGAGAACGCAGTTGGTTACCTGATGCAGAAGGAGATTGATTTCCTGGGCAATGCAGTAGAGAATCCCGTTCGTCCTTTCGTTGCAATTCTTGGCGGTGCTAAGGTTGCTGATAAGCTGAACGTTATCTCCAATCTGCTTGAAAAGTGTGATACCCTTATCATCGGTGGTGGTATGGCATATACTTTCCTGAAGGCTCAGGGTTATGAGATTGGTCAGTCTCTTTGCGATAACGAGAAGATTGATTACTGTAAGGAAATGATGGCTAAGGCTGAGAAGCTTGGCAAGAAGCTCCTTCTTCCTGTTGATGTTGTTACTATTAAGGATTTCCCCAATCCTATCGATGCGCCCATCGAGGTTGAGGTTTATGACATTGACAGCATCCCTGAGGAGAGAGAGGGTTGTGATATCGGACCTAAGACCGCTGCTATGTACGCAGAGGCTGTAAAGAGCGCTAAGACCGTTGTTTGGAACGGACCTATGGGTGTGTTTGAGAACCCTACTCTTGCAAAGGGTACCATTGCAGTAGCTAAGTCTCTTGCAGAGACCGATGCAACTACCATTATTGGTGGTGGTGACTCCGCAGCAGCAGTTAACCAGCTTGGTTTTGGTGACAAGATGAGCCATATCTCCACAGGTGGCGGTGCTTCCCTTGAGTTCCTTGAGGGCAAGGCTCTTCCCGGTGTTGAGGCAGCTGACAACAAATAAGTAAAATACGTAAAAAATGCGCAAGCCTGTGAATTTGTTAAAAAATTTACAGGCTTGTCAAAAAAATATCAAATAATGCTTGCGTCCGACAAATAAAAGGTTTATAATGTAAAAAGTGAATAGCATTTGTAGTAAGTCAGAATAATTCAGAATCGAGGGCAAAGACATGGCAAGAAAAAAGATTATTGCCGGCAACTGGAAGATGAATATGACTCCCAGCGAGGCAGTGGAACTGATTGAAACATTGAAACCACTTGTTCAGAATGATGAGGTTGACGTAGTGTTCTGCGTTCCTTCCATTGATATCATTCCGGCGGTAGAGGCTACAAAGGGCACCAATATTGTGATTGGCGCTCAGAACATGCATTATGAGGAAAAGGGTGCTTTTACAGGTGAAACTTCTGCAAGAATGCTTGTGGATGCCGGTGTAAAGTATGTTATTATCGGCCACTCTGAGAGACGTGAGTACTTTGCAGTGACAGATCAGACTGTAAATAAACGTGTGATTAAGGCTTTTGAGCATGGCTTGACTCCTATTGTGTGTTGCGGCGAATCTCTGATGCAGAGAGAACAGGGTATTACTATAGGTTGGGTTTGTCAGCAGATTAAGATTGCGTTCCAAAACGTTCCTGCTGATCAGGCAAAAAATGCTATTATTGCGTATGAGCCTATCTGGGCAATCGGAACCGGTAAGGTTGCTACTTCCGAGCAGGCACAGGAGGTTTGTCAGGCACTTAGACATTGTATCTCTGAAATCTATGACGATGCTACGGCAGAGGCAATCCGCATTCAGTATGGTGGCTCTGTATCTGCAGATAATGCGGCAGAACTTTTTGCACAGCCTGATATTGATGGTGGTCTGGTAGGTGGTGCATCTTTGAAACCGGATTTCGGAAAGATTGTTAACTATAACAAGTAATATTGCAAATAGTAGTTTATAAGCCCTGTGTCGCAGATAGAATTGTGACACGGGGTTTTTATGTGGCGAGACCAACCTTTATTGTCTAAAATAGATAAATTGAGGCTTGAAAATTTGGATACTATTTTTATCAGGGAGAATCTTTACAGTTCTGTTTTCTCTGTGCTAAAATACCCTCAAGCAATGATTTCTATATATTCTTTTTATCTGATTTCTAATGCTGCATTCGCAGCTGTCAATGAACTCTTTGCTTATATACCCCTAAACGACAAGCAGGGAGACAGACATCTTCCTGCACCACAGAAAGGAAGAATTGAATGAAGGAAAAGATGGATGACGCAATGTTACTCGAAGACTATGAGTTAAATCTCAGTGATTTTGCCCTGTTTTTATCGGTGATGAAGGAGCCCAAAGCTTACCGAAATACTTTGAGTATTATTCTGGATGAGGATGATTTGGACCTGACCCAGGTAAAGGTAGAGCAGGTGGTTTTGAATAAATCCGGGAAGCGGGCCATTCGGCTGGACGCATGGGCCATAGATAACAAGAATCGCCAGTTCAATACGGAGATGCAAAACGATACTTCTGGTGATAATGTGCGAAAACGCGCCAGATACTATCAGGGTTTGTTGGATTCGCCGGTTTTGAAATCTGGGAAGAATACCAAGTATAAAGAACTTCCCTGTACTACGATTATCTTCATAACGCAGGAGGACATCTTCAAAAAGGACTTGGCCATGTACACCTTTACAGAACAGTGTGAGGAAGTGGAAGGTCTGCATCTGGAGGATGGCACCACAAAGATTTTCCTAAATATGACAAGCAAGAATGGCAGACCGGAGTTGGTTAGCCTTTTGCAGTATATGAAGAATACGAGGATTGATAATCCGGAGATTACAGTTTTGGATGAACGGATTAAAGAGATTGATGCTATAGTGACTGAGGTAAAACAGTCTGAGGAATGGGAGGCCGTGAGAATGAATATTTTACAGATTGGCGAAGAACATGGCAGGAAGATTGGTGAAGAAATCGGCAAGGAAATCGGCAAGGAAATCGGTCAAGATATAAAACTTATTGAATTGGTCTGCAGGAAGTTGCGAAAAGGCAAGATGCCTGAGCAGATTGCGGGGGAGTTAGAGGAGAATTTGGCAGTAATTGTTGCGATCTGCAAGGCGGCAGAGAATGCTGCGCCGGAGTATGACTGTGATGTTGTCTATAAAAATTGGAAAGCTGCTTCGGATAACTAAGAAAAATAGAGCAAATGGGGAACGCCTCAAAGGTCAGGAGTGGCTTTTGGGGTGTTTTGTTGTCCTATAGTCTAAAAAAACACTATTCGCACATTAACCCTGCAAATCGTGCTATTATATAGGATTTATTTTTGACAATACAATCTATATAATAGCATTATATTCGGGGGAACTCGAATAGAAACTTGAGGGTTGGATATTAAAAAGGAGAGAATGAAATGACAAAAACTACAAGTAGATTCATAAAAATTTATGCCGAAGGTAACAAGGAAGGAACTGAGATTTGGGTTGACCGCAAGACCGGTGTGAATTATGTGTTCCATTATAGAGGCTGTGTGGAAGGTTTTACACCTCTTTTGGACGCAGAGGGTAAGCCGGTTATTACGGTTATTGATGAGTCTGAGTTTTTGGATGATAAAAAAGTAAGCTAAAAATGTCTGACATTTTCGAAGGTTAATTGCTTTTCGTCCGTCGGGTATTGTATGTCTCGCGCTTTTGTGCTAAAATAGATAGCAGTAAATCTAATATATAACCGTACAAAAGGAGGTACTTATGTTAGGAAATGTAATTGTGGGACAGTCCGGCGGACCTACCGCCGTAATTAATTCATCTTTGGCAGGCGTATATAAGACTGCTAAGGATTTGGGTGCAGACAAGGTATATGGTATGCGCCATGGTATCCAGGGTTTCCTGGAGGAGAGAATCGTGGATATGGATGAGAAGATCAAATCTGAATTGGATTTGGAGCTTTTGAAGAGAACTCCTTCTGCATTCTTAGGTTCTTGTCGATACAAATTGCCTGAGTATGAGGCTGACAAGGCTGTATACGAGAAGATTTTTGATCTTCTTGCAAAGTACGAAATTTCTGCATTTTTCTATATTGGCGGTAACGATTCCATGGATACCATTAAGAAGCTGTCTGACTATGCTTCTGATATTGACAGTCCTATTCGTTTTATTGGTGTACCTAAGACCATTGATAACGATTTGGAGGTTACCGATCATACTCCCGGTTTTGGTAGTGCTGCAAAGTATATTGCATCTGTAACCAAGGAGATTATCAGAGACGGTCTGGTATATGATATTAAGAACGTTACCATTATCGAGATCATGGGACGTAATGCGGGCTGGCTTACCGGTGCTGCAGCGCTTGCAACCTGTGAGGACTGTGAGGGTGTTGATGCAATTTACCTTCCTGAGGTTGCATTTGATATTGATAAGTTTGTGGAGAAGGTCGGAAAGCTGCTGGAGAAGAAGAAAGCAGTTGTTATCGCCGTATCTGAGGGTATTAAGACTGCCGACGGCAGATATGTATTTGAGCACGGTGATCACAATGAGTATGTGGATGCTTTCGGCCATAAACAGCTGTCCGGTACTGCTAAGTATTTGTCTGATCTGGTAGCCGGCAAGTTTGGATGTAAGTCCAGAGCAATTGAGCTTGCTACCATGCAGCGTTGTGCAGGTCATCTGACCTCCCGTGTAGATATTACCGAGGCATATCAGGTAGGTGGTTCTGCGGTTAAGGCAGCATTTGATGGCGAGACCGGTATGATGGTTACGCTGAAGAGAGAGTCCAGCGATCCTTATATCTGTACTACCGGCTTGTATGATGTTCACAAGATTGCAAATATTGAGAAGAAGGTTCCCATGGAGTGGATTACCGAGGACGGCACCTTTGTTTCTCAGGAGATGGTTAACTATATTAAGCCTTTGATTCAGGCGGAGTTGACGCCTATTATGATTACCGGTCAGCCCAGACATATTGTGGTTGATATGCAGTAAGCTTTTGGATAAAGTCATAGCAGCTTAAGAGAATGCATAATGATAGCCGGGAGGGCAAATGCTTTCCCGGCTATATTAAGTCTTGGATGCATTACAGGGGAGAGAAAGAGAATGATTTTTAAGTGTAAAAATTGTAATGGTAATGTGGTCTACAGTCCGGAGAAAAGGAAGATGTATTGTCCTTTTTGTGAAAGTGAAGAGAGTCATGAGTTAAAACCGGCAGTAGGTGATAACATGTCCATGTGTCCTGATTGCGGCGGACAGATACAGGTAGGCGAGCATACGGCGGCTACCCAGTGCCCTTATTGCAATAATTATGTGATTTTTGAACAGAGAGTGGAAGGGGACTATCTGCCCAAGATGCTGATTCCTTTCCAGATGGGCAAAGAGAGCTGCAAGAAGCTCATTCGTGACAAATTTAAAAAGAAAGTATTTGCACCTACGGATTTTTTGTCAGAAGTGCGTTTGAATAGTATGCAGGGTACCTATGTGCCTTATTGGTTCTATGATTATGATGTAAATGCCGATTATCAAGGTGAGGGTACCAAGGTGAGAAGCTGGAGTAGCGGTGATATGCGTTACACGGAGACCTCTTACTATGATATTCGTCGAAATGTGGATGTGAATTTCAGAAATATTCCCATAGACGCATCTATAGAGATGCCGGACGATATTATGGATTTGATGCAGCCCTACAATTACAGCCAGTTGTCGGAGTTTTACCCCAAATATCTTTCCGGCTTCTATGCGGAGAAGTATAATATGCCGGCTGCAGAGATAGAGGGAAGAGCTCAGCGCAAGATGAGTACGGATGCAGCTGCCCTTGTAAAAGCTCAGGTGAGCGGATATTCCAGCTTGCGTCAACTTGCAAACAACATTACGATCAACAAGGCAGAGCAAAAATATGGCTTTTTGCCGGTGTGGAAGTACATGTACACCTACAATAACAAGGAATATCCTTTTTATGTAAACGGTCAAACCGGTAAAATTGTGGGAACAGTACCCATCTCAACCAAGAAGGTATGGGCATATGCAGTCACGCTGTGGGCATGTTTGTTCACTATTTTGACTTGTGTGAGCTTATGGCTGTCCGTACTGCCGTGGATGTAAGGAGGGGATGGAAATGAATCAGGAAATTAGATCATTAGCACTAAAACAGTATTTCAAGTATTTTGCTGTATGGTTTGTCATTGCCGGTGTTGCGCTTGTTATTACAATCGGTGCATTTGCAATTAAAAGTTTAAAGAGAACAGAAACACGTAAAAATACACAAGCAGCTACGGAGCGTGTCTATGATAATGCAAATGTGCTTACAGATCAGCAAGAAGAGGATTTACGTGAATACATAGCAGAAAAAGAGCAGTATGGCACTCTGGATATTGTCATTGTAACATTGAATGAACCCATGGGTATCAGCGATTATGATTGGGAAAAGAACATGATGACCTTTGCGGATGATTTCTATGAGGCCGGAAAGTATGGCTGGAACATGGCTTACGGTGATGGTGTGTGTCTGGTGGATAACTGGTATGAGGATGAAAATGGTTCTCAAAAAGGTTCCTGGCTTTCTACCATGGGTAAGATGGAGGATACGATTGGCTGGGAGGAAGAGGCAGAAGTTTTCGATGCCATGGATTGGTATATTGAAAGTGATCCCTATCAGGCATATCGTGCGGCAGTAGATGAGTTGGCTGATTACGGAAAGTATGGCTATGGTTCTCGGGGCGGAGATCCTTCCTTCTGTTGCTTTGCATTTATTGTTCCTATCATTGTAGCGATTATTTATGCGGTTGCAAATCTGGCACAATCCAAGGCCAAGGATACAACCGTTGCAGGTACTTATGTGGAAAATGGTCAGATGAATATGCGTTCCAAGTCTGATCAGTTTATCAGAAAGAATGTGACTAGTTACCGTGTTTCCAGCAGTAGTAGCGGAGGCGGCACAAGAAGCGGGCATCGGGGCGGCGGAAGCAGCGGAAGCCATAGAAGCAGCAGCGGACGCAGCCACGGAGGCGGAGGACGCAGAAGGTAGGCGGCTTCGTGGAGGATTGGTTATAGACAACAGTTTCTAACAATAAGAAAAGCATCCATATGACGGTATGGATGCTTTTTTGTTTTAATTATTTATATTGTTTTGCACTTACGATTAAGCCATCTCGTTTACAGCCTTGCTGATACGGGAAACCTTACGAGCAACGTTGTTCTTGTGATAAACACCCTTGCTACCTGCGATTTCGATGGTCTTGGTAGCAGCCTGAAGCTCAGCCAAAGCAGCAGCCTTATCACCAGCCTCGATAGCAGCGTAAACCTTCTTGATAGCAGTCTTAACGCCGGAACGGATAGACTTATTTCTATCAGCTCTGTCACGTGCAACTAAAATTCTCTTCTTTGCGGATTTAATGTTAGCCAAGTCGTACACCTCCATTTGTATACAATATCTGAATTATTTGAAATTGTTCCACTATAGCCAGACACGGAAGACTAGTGTAAACATACTGTTATAGTTTAGTCAATTCTGTTCGGTTTGTCAATACATATTTTCTTGAAATATGCAAAAAATATGAAAAAAATACGCTTTTTCTATGGGAGTCGGTGGTACATGATAAAACGCCGGCAAAAAGACAGGTAGGGGGAACGGAAATTGAATCACTTTCAGGTAAGAACAGATTTGGCTTTGGAGGCCAGAGAAAGTATTAAAGATGCAGATAGTGAACTGCACGGTGTGCGGGTGGAAGAATACTATCTGGAGAAGGAAGATATCCAGG
>JAZQFO010000059.1:0-13070 GCA_045539535.1 Acetatifactor sp. | reverse complement strand
AGGTATGAGTATGGAACTGAAGGAGAAATTGCAGAAGGCCTTAGAGGCAGTGCAGAATAAGGATGCAGAGGCTGCCAAGGAGGTTGTGGATGAACTGAAGGCATTGCCCAGAACTGCAGAGGGGATTTTTGATTTGTCCGGTGTGGACAGCGATGTTTGGGCGGCAGCAGGACTTGCATATCCTGTATATGTGGCTTATGAGACTGTTTGCAACAAGAAGGAGGGTTATCCTGATTTGATCGCACAGATGCGTGCATGGAATAAGATTTTAAAGGCAGACTACAGCTTTGAGAAAGCTTCAAAAGCTGCTTGCATGTGGATACATACCATCGAATATATGAGTCCTGAGATTTACGAATACTACAGAGAGCTTTGTGATATTTTCAAGACAAATGTGCGTGAGACTCTGGAGAAATTCTATGCAGAGGGCAAGCCTGAGAGTGCGGATGCACAGGTGTTTAAGGCAGCTGTTTTGCAGGCGTGTGAGGCAGATATTCTGCTGGCTGAAAAATACGAGAACAGAGTATAAGGAGAATAGACATATGGATATGAAATTAGTGATGAGTACTGCCAGAAGCGCAACTGTGGAGATTGTGGACGGTGGCAGACATTTTACCAAGAAACCTTATGTAGTGTGTGTAAACGGCGCGGATTATGGCGTGACTGACAAGACCATTACCTCTTTGTTTGATTTGATTCCGGATGCTAAGCAGCTTGTGGAGGTTTATGAGTGCCTGGATGAGGCTACTGCGGCTAAGGGTGAGAAGCTGGGTGAGATTAGCTTTAAGACTGAGTATGAGTTTGTAACCTTGAATGTAAAGAAGTTTGGTGCTGTGGGCGACGGCGAGCATGATGATACTCATTTTATTCAGGCGGCTATTATGGCATGTCCCGAGAACAGCAGAGTTTATTTCCCTGCAGGTACTTACCGTATTACCAGCTTGTTTATGAAGAGCCATACCAGACTGGAGCTGGCTGAGGGAGCAGAGCTTAAGGCATTTACTGACCGTACCATGTTCCCTAAGTTCCCTGCTATGATTGAAAGCTATGATGAGACTGACGAGTATAATCTGGGTACCTGGGAGGGTAATCCCCTGCCTATGTTCTCCGGTATTATCTGTGGTATTAATGTGGAGGATGTAATTATTTACGGACGCGGTACCATCAACGGTAATGCTTCCAAGGAGAACTGGTGGCATAATCCTAAGGTGATGAATATTGCATTCAGACCTCGACTGTTTTTTATCAGCGGATGTAAGAATGTGACCTTGCAGGGCGTGACCTTCTGTAATTCTCCTTCTTGGACACTGCATCCTTACTTTAGTGATAATTTGAAATTTATCGGTTTGAATGTGCTGAATCCTGCAGATTCACCCAATACCGACGGTCTTGATCCCGAGTCCTGCAAGAATGTGGAGATTCTGGGTGTGAAATTCTCTTTGGGTGATGACTGTATTGCAGTAAAGAGCGGTAAGATTTACATGGGTAAGAAGCATAAGACTCCTTCTGAGAATATTAATATTCGTCAGTGTCTCATGGAGAACGGACATGGTGCCGTGACTCTGGGAAGTGAGATGGCAGGCGGTGTGGTAAATCTGACTGTTGAGGATTGTATTTTCCGTCACACAGACAGAGGACTGCGTATCAAGACCAGACGTGGCCGTGGTAAGGATGCGATTCTTAGCAACATTACCTTCCGTAATCTGACCTTGGATCACGTAATGACTCCTCTGGTAGTAAATGCATTCTACTTCTGTGATCCCGACGGTAAGACCCAGTATGTTCAGTCCAGAGATGTATATCCTGTGGATGATAAGACACCTGCCATCAAGAAGATGGTATTTGAGGATATGGATTGTACCAATTGTCACGTGGCAGCAGCTTATTTTGATGGTTTGCCCGAGGCTAAGATCGAAGAGATTTATATGAAGAATATTTCCATCAGCTATGCTGAGGATGCCAAGTGCGATGTACCTGCTATGTCTGAGGGTGTTGACAAGAGCAGCAAGCGTGGTATGTTTGCCCGTAATGTAGCCAAGCTGACCCTGGACAATGTAAAGATTGAAGGTCAGGTAGGAGAGGCATACGAGTTTATTGGCGTTGATGAATTGGAGGAGAAATAATATGCAGTTAGGAATCAGATTACATGACACCAAAAAGCTTTGTTTTGAGGAGCGTATTGCGGATGTAAGCCAGCTGGGTTTTAAGTGCGGTCACTTGGCTCTGGCTAAGGTAATTGACGAGTTCCCTACCACTGATGAGGCACTGACTCCGGGACTTGCAATGTATCTGAAAAACGTATTTGCAAAAAACAATGTGGATATTGCGGTGCTGGGATGTTATTTGAATCTGGCCAATCCTAATCCGGAAAAGCTGGCACAGATTACCCATCGCTATATGGCGCATCTGCGTTTTGCATCTTGGCTTGGGTGCGGCGTGGTAGGTACAGAGACCGGCGCGCCCAATGAGACCTATACCCATGTGCCTGAGTGTCACGGTGAGGAGGCTTTGCAGACCTTTATCACTAATCTGCGTCCTGTGGTAAAGTATGCGGAGCAGATGGGCGTGGTAATGGCCATTGAGCCTGTTTGGAAGCATATTGTATGCAATCCTAAGCGTGCAAGACGGGTGCTTGATGAGATTAATTCTCCCAACCTTCAGATTATTCTGGATCCTGTAAATTTGCTTGATATCTGCAATTATCAGGATCAGGTGGCAATTGTGGACGAGGCTATTGAGCTTTTGGGTCCTGATGTGGCTATGGTTCATTTGAAGGATTTTGTAGTGGAGGACGGTAAGCTTGTTTCTGTAGGTGCAGGCCTTGGACAGATGGACTATACTTCAGTGATTAAGTTTATGAAGACCAGAAAGCCCTTCATTCATGCTACGCTGGAGAATACCACACCTGAGAATAATATTCAGGTGAAGGAGTTCATTCAGAAGCTGTATGATGAAGCGTAATCAAAATTCACGGATGAATTGATTGGAAAGGGTTTTAAAGGTATTATGAAAAAGTTTAAAAAATGGATTGGGTCATGGTTGCTGCTTCTGTCGCTCTTAATGACTGCCGGTTGTGACTATCTGATTTATGATAGCTCCGAGGTAGCAATCATTGGCGGGGCGGATGGCCCCACAAGTATTATTGTGGCCGAAAGTGCGGCACCGGAGAGTACACAGGAAAGTACTTCGGAGAGTGCGGAGACTGTGGAGAGCAGCGCCCGGGAAAGTGTGTCGGAGAGCAGCGTAGCAGAGTCTGTGGAAGGTAGCAGCGAAGCTGTGGAGAGCAGCGCCCAGGAGCCCGTGTCGGAGAGCAGCGAAGAAGCTCCTTCGGAGGAAGCGTTGCTTGATCCGGATGGCAGCTATACCACATGTGAGGATGTGGCGCTGTACTTGGAGACCTATGGAGAATTACCTAAGAATTTTATGACCAAGAATGAAGCCCGTGCTTTGGGATGGGAAGGCGGTTCTTTGGAGCCCTACGCGCCCGGCATGTGTATCGGCGGTGATAAGTTTGGTAATTACGAGGGAAATCTTCCCAAGGCAAAAGGCCGAACCTATAAAGAGTGTGATATTGATACATTGGGCGCGAGGAGCCGCGGTGCCAAGCGAATTGTATTTTCCAATGACGGCTTGATTTATTACACAGATGATCATTATGAGAGCTTTACGCTTTTGTATGAGTAAACATAGAAGTTAGCAGGAGAACAAGAGATGAGAGTAGAAATCGATTTGACAGAGGTGAGAAGCAAGGAGGCTTTCCACGATGCCATTCAGGAAAACCTGGATTGTCCCTCCTACTATGGTCGTAATCTGGATGCACTTTATGATGTGCTTACGGGATATTGTGAAGCTTCCGTTATAGATTTTGTAGGTTATATGGACTTTTCCCACGACCTTCCCGGATATGCTTCCGCATTCAAGGAAATGTGTCTGGAAGCCATGGCAGAAAACCATGAGCTGGAAATCTGTTTTGACGGCGAAGTTGTGGAGGAAGAGTAATGTATACAGATAATCAAATTTATATGGGACTTGCAGAGGGGCAGCGTGTTTATATGCAGCTTAGCATGTCCAATCGTCATGGCTTGATTGCCGGTGCCAGCGGTACCGGTAAAACCATCACCATGAAGACTATGGCGGAGTCCTTTTCGGATGCAGGCGTACCTGTATTTATGTGCGATGTGAAGGGTGACGTGTCCGGTATGGCGGAGCCCGGCGTACAGTCCGAGAGCATGGAGAAGCGAATTGATAAGTTTGGCTTGAGAGAGGAGTTCTCATACAAGGCATATCCTGTTTGCTTTTGGGATATTTATCAGGAGGGAGGACACCCTGTCCGCACCACCATTTCTGATATGGGGCCGGATATTTTATCCCGTGTTCTGGGTCTTACTGAGGCCCAGGAGGGCGTGTTGAACATCATCTTTAGAATTGCGGATGACAAGGGTCTTCTTTTGACAGATTTGAAGGATCTGCGCATTATGGTCAACTATGTGTCCGAGCATAAGGATGATTATATTCTGGATTACGGAAATATGTCTCCCCAGTCCTTGGGCGGTATTATCCGTGCGTTGCTTCCTTTGGAAAATCAGGGCGGCGACCTGTTCTTTGGTGAACCGGCGTTGGATATTTTTGACTGGATTCGTACGGATGTGTACGGAAAGGGCATGGTTAATATTCTGGATTGTGTAAAACTGGTTCAGAATCCCACTCTTTATGCAAGCTTTTTGTTGTGGATGATGGCGGAGTTATTTGAGAGATTACCGGAAGCCGGTGATATGGATAAGCCGAAGCTGGTGTTCTTCTTTGACGAGGCACATATGCTGTTTTCTGATGCGCCGAAGGTGCTGGTACAGAAAATAGAGCAGGTGGTAAAGCTGGTTCGTTCCAAGGGGGTTGGTATCTATTTTGTAACCCAGAGCCCCGGAGATATCCCTGACCCGGTATTGGCACAGCTGTCTAACAGAGTGCAGCATGCGCTGAGGGCGTATACCCCTTCTGAGCAGAAGGCAGTTAAGATTGCAGCACAGTCCTTCCGTGAGAATCCCAATCTGAAGACGGAAGATGTAATCATGGAGCTTGGCGTGGGCGAGGCATTGACTTCCTTCTTGGATACGGAGGGCGTGCCTACTATCGTACAGCGCACGTCTATTATCTGTCCTCAGAGTCTGATGGCTCCAGCGTCTGCGGAGACCAGACAGAATCTGATATCCAGGGATGGTATGAGCAAGTATGACATTGCGGTGGACAATGATAGTGCCTATGAGATATTAACAGAAAGACGTGAAAAAGAGGCCGAGCAGGCCAAGCTGGCAGCCGAGCGTGCCCAGCTGGAAAAAGAGCGTGCTGAATTTGAAGCCCAGAAGCAGAAGGATGCAGCAGCTGAGGCTAAGTTAAAGGCCAAGGAAGAAGCAGCAGCGTTAAAACAGAAACAGAAGGAAGAAGAGGCAGAACGCAAAGAAAAGGAAAAGGCAGAGGCTAAGAAGGCGAAAGATGCAGAGCGCCGCAAGAATAAGATTGAGAATGCACTGATTAATACCGGTGTTCAGGTTCTCAAGCGCGGACTGTTTAAAACTTTATTCAAGTAAAAATGCAGGTAAAAAAGAAGGTGCACTTTACAAGGCACCTTCTTTTTTGGTCCCGAGAAGTGTATTTCTTGAGATTGGTGTAGAGATTTTCTTAAGAAAGTTTAGGAATTTATTAACTTAAAGGGTAATTCATTGCGTCAACTTTAGTTATCTGCTATAGTAAAGTTATATTTTTTATGCTACGAAAGGATATGGAATGCGATATGAGGGACATGGAGAGAAGAAAAAATATCAGGTTGGGACTTGTATTAGCAGCTGTGGCATTTTTTATCAGTTTCTGGAGCTGTAATGTGTGCGTGCATGCAAGCGGGCAGGTAAAGAATAATCCGGATTTTGATATTAGTGCAGTGATGATTGCTTCAGACAAGGATACCTATAATATCCAATTGGATGTTGAGAATAAGGGAAAAGACTGGGAAGGAACGGTGCGGTTACTGCCATCAGAGAATTATTATATACCCACTGCTTATGATACAGCTCTTACTTTGCCGTCAGGGAGTAAGAAACAGTTTGTGGTGAAGGTACCAAAGGGTTCCGGGGAATCGCTGGATGGTGATGTGAAGGTGCTTCTTTTGAATAAGAAGTCCAAGGTCGTGGCCGAAGAACGTGTTAAGGGTCTGCTCTTGCAGGAGATTGACTGTATCACCATGGGTATTTTGAGTGATGACTATTCTTCCCTTACTTATCTGGATATGGGTGGTGCAACACTATATTATTACGGCACCAACATGCCGGTAAAGCTTGTGGAAATCAATCAGGACAACATGGAAAATATGTTGAGCACGTTGACTATCCTGGTCATTGACAAGTATAACACATCAGTTCTTACAGATGAGCAAAGAGGGGAAATCAGTGATTGGGTGGATAACGGTGGACTTCTGGTAGTGGGTACCGGAAGTTATGTTAAGGATACTCTGGGCGGCTTAGGAGATGTTCTGCCGGATGTAACAGCGTCTTCTGTTGTCAGCGCAGGTACAGAGGGTGGCACAGACAGCTTTTTTGGCACCGGTGATTTAGATGTGAGCAAATTGGATATGGCACAGCTGAAGGTGGATACCAATAAATATATGGAGTGTTATTTTTCTTATGGTTATGCCAACTCCAAGGGAAATGGTGCCGTGGCAGCGTTGCCCTTTTCTTTGGTGGATTTAAATAAGCCGGGAGAAACGCTTTATGTGAATACCACGCAGGAGACCTTTGTACAGAATATGTTGGAGGAGCTGGCTTGTTATGCCAGCGCACGTTATAACAAAAACACATCGGCAGGTATTTATAATGAGAATATGAATATGATTCAAAGGATGCTTGGTATTCTTGGTAACATCAGCAATACCGTGAATTTTGGTGTTTTGAAATTCCTGGTTATCTTGTATGTGATTTTTGTAGGACCGGTTCTGTATCTGATTTTGCGTGCTGCCAAAAAACGGGAGTGGTATTGGGTGACGGTTCCTGTGACAGCTTTGGTTGGAATTGTTCTAATCTTTTTTGCAGGACGTGGATTTGAGGTAGCTGACACCAGAGTGTATTCTGTCACTACCCGGGATGTTGCAGGCACGAAAAATGCCACTACCTATATGTACTGTTATGATGCGGGACATAAGGAGTGGGACCTTAAGCTGCGCAGTGGCTATGAGTATGCCGGTGCTTTGATGAACTCGGAGTATGGCTACCTGGAGGATGATGACAATAGCTATTACCATCATATTCAAAGTGAGGGAGGCAGATTTTTAGTTGGTATTGATCCTTCTTCCTCTTTTGAAAACAGCTTTTTCTATGCAGGCAAAAAAGCAGACTCCATAGAGGATGTTGGCACAATTAAGGTGGAATTGGTAGGTTCTCACTGGGGCAATATTGATCTTCAGGTTACCAATAACACCAACAAGGACTTTAAGTATTATGGTGTAGTGGTTGACAGTACCTTATATGTATATAAAGACCTTGGCGCAGGCCAGACCATGACCATGGGGGCAGAGGTGCCTATTTATACCAGCGGACACGGCTTTGTTATGCGTCATGATTATATTTATAATTTTATCAGAGATGAACACCGGGATCCGAAATCCAAGGAGGACATTACGGCTTTATCTGCCTTGGGCGTGGGTCTTAGTCAGGCGTATCCGATTTCTGATGAATCTGTGGTGGCAGTATGTGGCGTGATAGAAAATTGGGAGCCTGCCATAGATGATGAATGCAATGAGACATCCTACGGTTGTCTCTATGTTGTAGAGCGGCAGTAGGAGGTGTGAGATGTTACATATCAAAGATTTAACAAAAAATTACGGCTCCTTTACGGCGGTAAATCATTTGACATTGAATATTCCCGAAGGAGATTTGTTCGGATTTGTAGGACCTAACGGAGCGGGTAAGACCACTACAATCCGTATTGTGTGCGGCCTGTTAAAGGCCACTGCAGGTTCTGTGCAGATTGGCAATACCCAGGCGGCCATCGGCAGCAAAGAGATGAAGCGTATGATTGGCTATGTGCCTGATTTCTTTGGTGTATATGATAATTTAAAAGTAAAAGAGTACATGGACATGTACGGTTCCATGTACAGCATGAATTCCAGGGATATTGAGAGACTTTCCGATGATTTGCTGGAGCTTGTGAATCTTTCTGACAAAAAAGAAATATATGTAGATACCTTGTCCCGTGGTATGAAGCAGAGACTATGTGTGGCGAGAGCGCTTTTGCACAACCCGAAGCTTTTGATTCTGGACGAGCCAAACTCCGGTCTGGACCCCAGAGCCCGAGTAGAGATGAAGGAGCTTTTATTGAATCTTCGTTCAATGGGCAAAACCATCATTATCAGCTCCCATATTTTGTCTGAGCTTTCAGAAATGTGTAACAGTATCGGTATCATGAACAGGGGACGGTTGGTAACGGCCGGAAGAATTGAGGATATCATGCAGAGACTTGCGGATGACAAGAAGATTCACATTCATGTGGCGTCCGAGATGGAGCCTGCGGTACGGCTGATGCAAGAGCAGGCAGGCGTGCGGGTTGAGTCTGTTCGCGAGAATGAGATTATTATTACCCATGGAGGCACGGACGAACAGATTTGTGCAATGCTTGGATATCTGATTCAAAACAATATTATTCTTACCGGTTTCCACAAGGAAGAGGGTAGTTTGGAATCGCTGTTTATGCAGCTGACAGGAGGTGTGGCACAGTGAAAATCCGTTTAAATCCAATCGTGAAAAAAGATTTGCAGGTGGCAGCCCGCAGTATGCGACTGAGCTGGGGACTATTTGCCTATGAGGCAATCCTGACCATGGCTTATCTTTTGGCTATGGTGATTATTCAGCTTGAAAATGACAATATTTATTACAGTGCAAATAATATTTATGCGTCTATGGTGTATTTGTTCCCTGTGGTTGCAGTGGTGCAGGTGTGCGTGGTGGCACTGATTATGCCTATTATTACGGCTTCCTCTATCTCCGGTGAGAAGGAGAGGCAGACCTTTGATATTATGCTGACCACTTGTATGTCACCCTTCTCCATTGTGCTGGGTAAGGTAACTTCAGCGGTACTTCGTATCATGTTTTATGTAGTTGCAAGTACCCCGATTATGGCGCTGGCCTTTGTTGTGGGGGGACTCAGTTGGCTGAATCTGCTGTATTTTATGCTGGCAGTGATTATGTTCTCTGTATTTTGCGGAAGTATTGGTATCCTGTGTTCTGCTTTTTGTAAAAAATCCATAACAGCGGTGATTTTGTCCTTTGCCATTTATTTTGTACTATACGGAGTGTCCTATATACCGGTGGTTATTATGCTGATTATAGGGGATGGCTATGCAGGCGAGTCCCTGCTTTGCTTATTGCTTAATCCCATGGTCTTTTTTGAGGAGTTTTTTACGTTGATCATGACAGGCTCTACGCTGTTTAATGAGATGTCACTTTCCAGAAAGGATGTGGGTCTGGTAACCTACTACCTGTCTGAGGGCAATGTGTGGATGTTGGCATCAGCAGTGACTATGGTGGGGATGTCAATTATATTTATGTTGATTGCAGCGTGGAAGATAAACCCCATGAACTCTTTTGACGGTAAAATGCGTAAAAAGTAATAAGGGATAGGGTATGGAACAGAAAGAATTTTTGGCGTTGATAAAAGCCTTTCGTCAGAAACTGAATATGGCTGATTTTCTGCAAAAATTAGTGCTTGCGTTGGGTGTAGGTGCTATGGTGGGTATCCTGTTTCAGGTAATATCCCTGATCGTACCGCTATACTATGCCAATCTGTATACAGTGCTGGCGTTGCTGCTGGCGGTGGCTACGGCAGCAGTGATGGCTTATCTGAAGCGCAGTACCATGGAGCAGGCGGCCCTTGCCATGGACCGTTTCGGCTTTCAGGAGCGTATTATTACGGCGTATGAGAACCTTAAGGCACAAGGAACATTTGTGGAGCTACAGCGAAGAGATGCCATGGCCAGACTAAAGGCCAATCGGGAGCGGATGAAGATATCCTTGTGGCCTTCCCGGAAAAGTATGCTGATTACCATGGGGCTGTTGTTTGTGATGACGGTGCTTGTATTCGTGCCTTCTGCGGTCAGACAACAAGCCAAGGAGCTGCACGCGGTAAAGGAACAGGCCAAGGAGAAGGAAGAAGAAATCGAAGAGGTGATTGAGGAGCTGGAGGAGCTGAAGCAGCAGGATCTTACGCCCGAGCAGCAGGCGGCCCTTCAGGAAATGATGGAGAGTCTTCAGTCCTCTATGGAAGAGTTTAACCAGGCGGCTACCGGAGAGAGTATTACTACAGCTCAGGCAAAGCTGAATTACAAGTATGAAAATATGGGGCAGCAGCTTGGCGAGATGGCCAAGAGTCTGCAAAACGGTGCAACGGCGGCTCCCATGTCTTCGGAGGCTATGCAGGCTATGTCAGAGCAGCTGCAGCAGATGAGCGGCATCGGCAACCAGATGGCTTCTAATCAAAACGGTAACGGTCAGAATGGTCAAGGCAACCAAAATGGTCAGGGAGGTCAGAATGGCCAAACCGGTCAGAACGGCCAGAATGGACAGGGTAACCAGAATGGCAATGGCCAAAACGGCAGCGGTCAGAACGGTCAGTCCGGAAATGGTAACGGTGGCAATGGCCAGGGCAACCAAGGCAATGGCCAGAATAATGGTGGAAACGGTAACGGAACAGGCGCCGGCAGAGGTACAGGGAGCGCCAATATTGAGCGGGATTATGTCAGTGTGCCCAATGCCATTGCGGAAAGCGGCAATCTGACCGGCAATGGCGTGAATCATGATAACTCCCAGTATTTTCGTGCACCTAACGGAATGAATTGGGAGGGCAAGCCTGTCTCTTATCAACAGGTTATCGGAAGCTATGAGCAGAACGCCTACGAGGGCATTGCTACCGGGCAGTATCCCACCGGTATGGAGGATGTGATTAAGGAGTACTTTGCGAGCTTTAATTAGGGGGTGTTTTTATTCTTTTGGGGAGAAATACGCCCAGACCGATTGATTAGGTGAATGATTATGAAAAAGATATTATATATAGTCATAGCAGTTGTATTGCTTGCGATTTGTAGCTTGCTTATAGCAAGTCCTCTTGTAAATGATGCTGTTGCAAAGATGACGGCAAAGGAGCTTATTGAGATACCTACGCCGGACGGGACGGAGTATTTGGAAAGCGTATCCAGGGCAGGAAAATTGGTTGGAAATGGCAATGGGATGCAGTATTTCGGTGCAATTTTGATTCGAAGCGATCTGTCTATAAAGGAGCTGCAGGAGTATTATTCGGGCTATGCAGACAATGAGTGGGAATGTATTGTGGAACGGCAGACAGATAGAGAGATAGATGTGATTGAACACGGTAGTCTGCAATTTGAAACTGAGGTAAGTGGTGCTGGATATTTCATCGTTTATTCTTGGGGAAGCAATGATAGCGTTACCCATGAAATGGATATCAGAGGGCATTGAAGGCGCATTTTTTAGCTGTGAAGCTAATTGAAGTAAGGGTAGCATAAAGCCATATAGGGGGAACAGATGCGAGACTTTCTTTTGAAATATGATGATGAGATACATATTTTCTTGTTTGTATTGTGTATTGCAGCACTGATTTTTGTAATTGTACGGGGAAACAGAAGGGACAGACAAGCCCTGGGGGAAATGGAGAAGATAACTCTGCGAGCGGCGGTGCCCAGACCGGCACCGGAGAAGGCTGTAAAGGAGCTTAAGCAAACAAAGGTGTTTAAGGTGACGCTTGGACTTTTCCTTTCTCAGTTAGTATGGCACGGAGATTTGGCCGCGATATTTCTGAAACTACTGGTATTGGTGGGCGGTATTGCGGCTTGGATTCTGTATGATGATTACCGGCTTAGTAGGCCGGAGGATAAGGTGATAGTCCCGGCCTATGTGCAGGACACCTACGGGGTGCGCTCCAGGTGGGGCGGTAATGTGACACAATCCGCACAGCTTATTTATTATGATTACAAGGCCGACCAGTTTCGTATGCTGAGTTCCCCCATCGATGAATTACAACGCAAGCAGGGACTTGTTTGTAAGGGAACCCAAGTGGAGATTATAGCTGTGGAGAAGAGTTACCGTATCAAGCTATTGGCAGTGTATGCAGACGGACAGGTTGACCACACCTATGAGAAGGACGAGCTAACGAAAAAATTAAGAGAGGTATTGGAGGTTAGAAATGAGCGAATTAGATAAGAGCAGATTAAATGACCCGGTTTATATGGCGGCGCAGATTGCAGCCTGTGAGCAGGAGATTCAAAAAGGAATTATCGGCCAGAGCGAGATTATCCGTCAGGTGATGCTGGCCATGCTTACCGGAGGGAATGTGCTGCTTGAGGGTATGCCGGGCCTGGGCAAAACAAGGCTTGTAAGTACCATCAGCAAGGTGTTTGACCTAAGCTTCAAGCGTATTCAGTTTACACCGGATCTGATGCCCAGCGATGTGACCGGTACCAATATTATTGTAAAAAATGAACAGGGCAGTTCCTTCCGTTTTGAGAAGGGACCTATTTTTGCCAATCTGATTCTGGCAGATGAAATTAACCGTGCTACGCCCAAGACTCAGTCTGCACTGCTGGAAGCCATGCAGGAGCATACCGTCACGGTGGGCAATGACAGCCATAAGCTGGAGGAGCCCTTTTTGGTACTGGCTACCCAGAACCCCATCGAAAATGAGGGTACCTATCCTTTGCCAGAGGCGCAGCTGGACCGTTTTATGTTTAAGGTGCTGGTGAAGTTCCCCTCCAAGGAAGAGCTTAAGGGGATTGTGAATCTGACGGAGGGCGCAGGAGGCGCTGTAATCGAAAAGTGCATGGACGGCGAAGGTCTTTTGGCGGCAAGAAAGCTGGTAAATGAGATTCCCATTGCAGATGCGGTTATGGAATACCTTTTGGACCTGGTTATGGCTACCCACGACACCAATCCTTTGATTCGTGAGGGCGCCAGCCCCAGAGCAGCCCAGGCACTGATTCGCGGAGCCCGTGCCAAGGCATTTTTAGAGGGGCGTTTTAATGTCTC
>JAZQFO010000058.1:0-14560 GCA_045539535.1 Acetatifactor sp. | reverse complement strand
TCAAAAACAACAAATAAATTTTGTTCATACTCTCTCAAAAATCCCATTGTTGATTGAAAAATTGGCAGTGGGATTTATATTGTTAAAATTTTATTAATATTTTATTAAATGTAACATTTTTTGGAAAAAAACGTCTAAAATAGAGAAGGTTATACAGATATACATAAAGAAAGGAAATCAATATGGGAGCATTGATTGAAATCCGGGATATGTGCAAGATTTATAATCCCGGAGAAAATGAAGTACGTGCGCTGGATCATGTGAACGTCACCATAGATGAAGGTGAGTTTGTGGCCATCATCGGCCAGTCCGGTAGCGGAAAGTCCACACTTATGAATATGCTGGGATGCCTGGATGTACCAACTTCGGGCAGTTACCGCTTGCATGGACAGGATGTGGCAGATTTAAGCGATGACGAACTTTCGGACATTCGCAACAAGGAAATCGGATTTATTTTTCAGGGTTTTAATCTGATTCCCAATCTTACAGCCCGTGAAAATGTGGAGCTGCCGCTGATTTACAGAGGTGTTGCAGGCAGTAAGAGGGAGGAACTGTCCAAGGTGGCATTGGAAAAGGTAGGGCTTGCCCACCGTATGGATCATAAGCCGGCGGAGATGTCCGGTGGTCAGCAGCAGAGAGTGGCCATCGCAAGAGCCATTGCCCAGGCACCGCCGGTGATTTTGGCAGATGAGCCTACCGGTAATCTGGACAGTCACTCCACCGGTGAAATCATGGGGATTTTGGAGGAGCTGCATCAAGAGGGCAGAACAGTAATCTTGATCACCCACGACAATGAAATTGCCGCAAGGGCTAAGCGGGTTATTAAAATCAAAGACGGTCAAATAGAAGCAGATCAGGTACAGATGCAAATACAAGAAGCGGTACCGATGAGGGAGGAACAATCATGAGAGGATTTGGAAAAGGAAAAAAGGGCGAAGGGAAGCCTAAAAAGAGTAAGAAAACACTTGTTATCATATGTGTGATTGTAATTGTTTTGCTGTTTTTATTGTTGAGAGGGTGTGCAGGCGGTGAGGCTGCTGCAATGGTTACCACTACCAACGCAACCCGGGGAGATCTGCAGGAAACTGTGAGTACCAGTGGTACTGTGGCTGCAGAAGAAGTAAAGGTGTTCTTTGCACCGATTTCCGGCAAACTGGAGCAGGTGAATGTGGCACCCGGCGATGCAGTAGAAAAAGGTGCTGTTCTGGTAGCCTACGATAGTACTAAGCTTGACAACGATTTCAAGCAGGCGTCTTTGCAGCAGGCCAAGTCCAACGCAGGATACAACAGTGCGGTTGCAGATAGTGCAGATAATCAGGCCAAATTGCGGGAAGCCAATACCAATATTCCGGTTTTGGAACAGCAGATAGCGGACAACAAGGCTTATTTGAAGGATTTGCAGTCCAAGCTCAGTCAGAGTCAGCGAGATACTTCCAACGCGTTGGCTGAGGAGGAGTACAATCTGAGCCAGAAGCTGGCACGCTTGCAGGAGGAGTTGAAAAATCTGGATCCTACAGATACCGCGGCCATTGAAGCAAAAAAGAAAAAGATTGCGGAAGTAGAGGAGGCTCTGGCCCGAAATGCTTATTTGCGGCAGATCGCCGGCTCATCTGATTATGTAGATGAGATGGAGACGGAGATTGCGCGCGTTCAAGAGCTGATCGCAGATTACGAGGCCTATAAGGCAGAGATGGAAAGCCAGAAGAATGGAAGCGAAACGGGTGTTATGGATTCCTATGACAAGATTTCCTATGAGGCAGATAAGGAGCTGGCTGACATTGCATATGCGGAAGCCCAAGAAGCCTATAATCAAAGCAAATCCGGTATTTGTGCGGAGTTTGCCGGCGTGGTAACAGAGGTCAGTGCGGTGGAAGGTTCTACGGTGGCCGAAGGAACGCAGCTTCTTAAATTGGAGAGCAGCGAGGCTGTCAAGGTGACCATCAACGCTTCAAAGCATGATGTGGAGAGAATTGCGGTGGGACAGCAGGCTGAGATTACCATCTCCGACCGCGTGTATACCGGCCAGGTCAGCAAGGTAAATCGCATGGCTACTGTGAATGCATCTAATACGGCCATGGTTGGCGTGGAGGTACATATCAATGAGCCGGATGAGCATATCATTCTGGGTCTGGATGCCAAAATACTGATTAATACCAGATGTGTAAAGGATGCTTTGTTGGTTCCTGTTGAGGCAATAAATGCAGACAGAGACGGAGATTTCCTGTATGTGGTTGAAAATGGTATTGTGGTGAGAAAGCCTGTTGTTTGCGGTATTTCCAATACTACACATACAGAGATTCTGGAGGGTATTACCGAGCAGGATCAGGTAATCGTAACCTATATAGGCACTTTGGAGGAGGGGATGGCTGTAGCAGTCATGCCGGAAATGTAGGAGGCATGATATGATACAGATTTGGGAATATATCAAAATTGCTCTCCTCAATATCAAAAGTAATAAGGGTCGTTCGATTTTGACGATGCTGGGCATAATCATTGGAATATCATCTGTTATTATGATTATTTCTATCGGAAACGGTGTGAAAAGCGGCATTAACAATGAGTTAAACGCTATGGCGGGTGGTCAGTTATATATTTACTCTTATGGAGATAACGAGGAAGGGATTTCTGTTGAATTTACGGATGAGGATATTGAAGCTATTAAGGAAAAGGTGCCCCATGTAAAAGCGGTTACACCCAACTGGACCTTCGGTAATTGTACTTTTTACGGTAGAAAAGGAGAATTTAACGGTACGGCTACCATGGGTATGGCAGGACTGGAATATTCCAGCAGTGATCCGATTATCAAAGGACGATATTTTACGGATAATGAATACTATTCGGAAGCATGTGTGTGTGTTATGACGGAAAGCAGCGCCAGGACCATGTTTGGCACCACCAATGTACTGGGTATGACCTTTGATATGAGTATGTATGGCGTCAGTAAGGAATTTACCATCATTGGTATCCGCAAAGATAATGCTTCCATGCTGAGCGGAATGATGATGGATACAGTTTCAATAGAGTGTCCACTGTCAGTAGTGTCATCTATTTTCGGATTCTCTGTCACCAACAATGACCTGCTGATTATCAGCGATGGCGCCGAATTTGCGACAGAGGTGGCGGAAAAATCCGTGCGTCTTATGGAAAACCGACACGGAGTTCGGGGCAAGAATGCAATCCAGGTTGAGAACTTCAATGACTACATGAGTCAAATAAGTGACATCCTAAATTATATTACAATCTTTGTAGTGTTCGTGGCAGCTATTTCTCTTTTGGTTGGCGGAATCGGTGTTATGAATATTATGCTGGTATCTGTTACGGAGCGTACCAGAGAGATTGGTATCAGAAAGGCCCTGGGTGCCAGAACCCGTTCTATTCTGATTCAGTTCCTGGCAGAGTCCGGTTTGATTTCCCTATTGGGAGGATTGATTGGTATTCTGCTGGGCGTGCTGGGAGCGGCGGCAGTTTGTTCGTTGATCGGCTTTCAGGCTTCGATTACAGTGGGAACGGTACTGGGTGCCAGCGTATTTTCTTCGGCAGTGGGTATTTTCTTCGGTATTTATCCGGCCAGAAAGGCTGCCCGCTTAAGTCCTATTGAAGCCCTTAGACATGAATAATTGGCACTTGCTTTTTTACACGGAAAATCTTATAATTTAAAGAAGACAATAAAGCACCTACAAAGGGAATGATTTGTAGGTGCTTTTTCAAGGTGGAGGCGTTTATGGTAGAGCTTGATGTAAAGATTGAGGCGGGAGACCTCTATGACTATATGCTGATGCATCATTATAACAAGGCATCCGGACTGCTGGGTAGCTGTGTGGGCGCTTTGGCTGTTGTTGTGGGTATCCTGAAGGGACAGCCGATTTTTTGGATTTTGGGAACGGTTTTAGTACTTTATCTTCCATGGACACTTTTTATTAAGAGCAGACAACAGATTATGGGTAATCCTGTTTTTAAAAAGCCTTTACATTATATGCTGGACGAGCAGGGGATTACGGTATCCCAGGGAGAGAGCAGCGAGAGGCAGGCTTGGGAGAATATGGTAAAAGCGGTATCCACCGGACGGAGCATTATCGTTTACACGGCCAAAAATAATGCAACGATTTTCCCCAGAAAGCAGCTGGGAGATAAAGAAACAGCTGTTATTCAAACAATATGTACCAATATGGAGCCGAAAAAGGTAAAGATTCGTCATTGATTTGACACGGATTGGTATAGAAGAGGTGCCAATCCGGAACAAGACTAAACATAGAAGGAAAAAGAGATGTCAGCTTCTGAGAATACAACAATAATAGAGACTAACAGCCCGGAAGAAACCTTTGAGCTGGGCAAGCGTATGGGAGAGGCGTGCCTTCCCGGGCAGGTGTATACGCTAATTGGTGATTTGGGTGTGGGCAAGACTGTTTTCACCCAGGGTTTGGCCGCCGGACTTGGGATAACCGGACCGGTCAACAGCCCTACCTTTACCATTGTGCAGGAGTATGAGCAGGGACGTCTTCCCTTTTATCATTTTGATGTATATCGCATCAATGATGTGGAGGAGATGGACGAAATCGGATATGAGGACTATTTTTATGGGCAGGGTGTCTGCATGATTGAGTGGGCTAATCTTATAGAGGAGATTTTGCCGGAGCACTATACGCAGATAACCATAGAAAAGGATTTGCAGAAGGGATTTGACTATCGTAAAATTACCCTAAAGGAGCAATAATCAGATGAAAATTTTAGGTTTGGACAGTTCGGGCCTGGTTGCCGGAGTGGCAATTGTAGAGGATGATCTGCTTTTGGCGGAGTACAATGTAAATTATAAGAAAACCCATTCCCAGACATTACTTCCTATGTTGGATGAGGTGCGTAAAATGCTGGAGTTGGATGTGGAGAGTCTGGATGCCATCGCCATTGCATCCGGTCCCGGTTCCTTTACAGGGCTGCGCATCGGTTCGGCCACCGCAAAAGGTCTGGGCATGGCCCTGGGAAAGCCCCTTGTAGAGGTGCCTACTTTGGAGGGACTGGCCTATAATATGTGGGGAACGGATAGTTTGGTGTGTCCCATTATTGATGCCAGACGCAATCAGGTATATACGGGTATTTATGAGTTTGTTTATGAAGATGCCGGTTATCGTCTGGATACAGTTGTGCAGCAGTGCGCAGTGGATATTGCTGATATTTTGGGGCAGTTAAATGAGCTTTGGCGTATTCGTCCGGACAGGAAAGTTGTTTTTGTGGGTGATGGTATTCCAGTGTATCGGGAGGTTATCAAGGAACAGCTGCAGATACCTTATTCCTTTGCTCCGGCGGGCAAAAACAGGCAGTGCGCAGCCTCAGTGGCAGCCCTGGGCGCAGTGTATTTTGCACAGGGACGCACGGTTACGGCGGCAGAACATCAGCCGGAGTACTTAAGACAGAGTCAGGCGGAACGGGAGCTGGCGGAAAAGGGGCAAAAATGAGTGTGATCGTTCGCTTGATGCAGGAGTCGGACATACCGGCCCTTGTGGAAATGGAGCAAGACATCTTTTCCATGCCATGGTCAGAGCAGAATTTTGCATATTTGCTGACCAGGGAGTACTGCTTGTATCTTGTGGCCGAAAAAGCTGATAAAATCGTGGGTTTTGCAGGATTGACCAAGTTGGGCAATGAGGGGGATATCGATAAAGTAATGGTCAGAGAGGACTGCAGAGGCGAAGGAGTTTCTTCTATATTAATGGAGAAACTTTTGGAAGAGGGTCGCAAACGCGGAATAGAAGCTTTTACGTTGGAAGTAAGAGCAGGAAATGCGCCGGCCATAGGCTTATATACCAAATTTGGATTTGCTTCGGAAGGGGTGCGCCCCCGATTTTATGACAAACCGGTGGAGGATGCGCTGATTATGTGGCTCCGCTAGGTGGTTTATAGGGCAATACACCAATAATTACCACGTTCCCGGGTGTGCTTTTTATAGTATACTGACAGTACGTGAAACGGTACTATACAAGCTACAACAAGAGAAGCGACGGGAGGATGAGATGCACAAATTCGGTAAGGTGATTTGCAATCGATGCAAGAGAGAGCTTAAGTCAAACGGAACCTGTTTGACAGAGGGGTGTTTTACTGTGGACTACACCTTTGGATATTTTAGTAATAAAGACGGAACCAGACACAGGTTTGATTTGTGTGAAAGCTGTTATGATGCAATTGTGGACGGCTTTGCCATACCTGTGGAGGAGGACGAGGAGACAGAATTATGTTAGATGTTTGTTTGCTGGGTACGGGCGGCATGATGCCATTGCCCTACAGATGGCTCACGGCCCTGATGCTTCGCTATAATGGTCAGAGTATATTGATTGACTGCGGAGAGGGGACCCAGATTGCTTTGCGGGAGAAGGGCTGGAGTCCCAATCCCATTGATATTATCTGTTTTACCCATTACCATGCGGACCATATCAGCGGTTTGCCCGGAATGCTTTTGACCATGGGTAATGCGGAGCGTACACAGCCTTTAAAACTCATAGGTCCCAAGGGTTTGACCAGAGTAGTCAACTCCCTGAGAGTTATTGCACCGGAGCTTCCTTTTGAGATTGAATGTGTAGAAATAGACGGATCTGAGCAGACTTTTTCTTTTGACGGATTTCGAATTGAGGCTTTCAAGGTCAATCATAATGTGTTATGCTATGGATATAGCATGAGTATCGATCGCACAGGCAGATTTGACAGAGAGCGTGCGGAGGCACAGCAGATTCCTATGAAGCTGTGGAGCCGTCTGCAAAAGGGTGAGACCATTGAGCAGGATGGACGGATTTTTACACCGGACATGGTGCTGGGCGCAGACCGCAAAGGCCTTAAGGTGACCTATTGTACGGACACCAGACCTACGGAGAGTATTTTGGAGCATGCCAAGGGCGCGGATCTTTTGATACTGGAAGGCATGTACGGTGAGCCGGACAAGCTGGCGAAAGCCAAGGAGCATCGGCATATGACCATGTATGAAGCTGCCAGAATTGCCAGGGATGCTCAGGTTCCGGAGCTGTGGCTGACCCATTACAGCCCGTCTCTTATGAGACCGGATGAGTTTATCGGTGATGTGCGTAAGATTTTCCCCGGTGCAATTGCTGCCCGGGATGGCAGAACTGCAGAATTAAAATTTGAGGAAGAATAGTATGAAAAAAGCGACAACGCGCACCACAGTCATTGTGGTACTGCTGGTGCTGGCGGTGGTCGGATATTATGCTTACCTTTCCAACCGAAGTCGTGAAAGCAGGCAAGAGGTTTCCATGACGGTGGTGCAGTCTACGCTTAGTCGTGACTTGAGTAAGGATTATCCCCCCACTCCCAAAGAGGTAATTAAATACTACAACCAGCTTCTTCGCTGCCTCTACAATGAAGAGAGCACAGATGAGGAGATTCAGGCTTTGGGCGAGAAGTCAAGGGAGCTTTATGATGAGGAGCTTTTGGCCATCAATGAGGAAGAAAGCTATCAGCTCAGACTAAAGGCGGAGGTGTATGATTATCGCGAGAAAGGCCGCAGAATCACAAGCTTTAATGTGGCCGCCAGTACCAGTGTGGATTTTTTTGAGGCGGACGGATATGAGTTTGCCAAAATTATGTGCGGATACAATTTTTTGCAGGACGGCAAAAATTACCCCTCCAGCCAGATGTATCTTCTGAGAAGAGATGAAGATAAACGCTGGAAAATCTATGGCTGGGAAGATGTGGACAATCTGAAACAGCAGGATACGCAGCAATAATAAACGAAATAGGAAAAAGTAATGGAAGTGAAATCAGACTTGAATTCAGAAGTAAAAGATGTATACATATTGGCCATCGAGAGCTCCTGTGATGAGACAGCAGCTTCGGTGGTGCGTAACGGCAGGGAGGTATTATCCAATGTGATATCCTCCCAAATTGCGTTACATACCCTTTATGGCGGGGTGGTGCCTGAGATTGCATCCCGCAAACATATCGAGATGATCAATCCGGTTATTGAGGAGGCGCTTAAGGAAGCGCAGATTACGCTGAAGGATGTATCCGCTATTGCGGTGACCTACGGTCCGGGGCTGGTGGGTGCGCTTTTGGTAGGTGTTTCGGCAGCTAAGGCGTTGAGCTTCGCCACAGGGATTCCTTTGGTGGGCGTACATCATATCAGCGGACACATTAGTGCCAATTTCATAGAGCACAAAGAGCTGGAGCCGCCCTTCGCCTGTCTTGTGGCCTCCGGCGGACATTCTCATCTGGTGATTGTGCGGGATTACGGGGAGTATGAGATTGTGGGTCGTACCAGAGATGATGCGGCGGGAGAAGCCTTCGACAAGGTGGCCAGAGCCATTGGCTTGGGATATCCCGGAGGTCCGAAAATCGATAAGCTGGCCAAGGAGGGCAATCCCAATGCAATTGCGTTTCCCAGGGCCAAGGTGGCAGAAAATGAGTATGATTTCAGCTTCAGCGGCTTAAAAAGCGCTGTGCTGAATTATTTAAACGGATGTCAGATGAAGGGAGAGGAAGTCAATAGGGCTGATGTGGCAGCTTCCTTCCAGAAAGCAGTAATCGATGTACTGGTGGAACATTCCCTTCATGCGGTGCAGGCATACGGGTTTGACAAGTTTGCCATTGCCGGTGGCGTGGCATCCAATTCCTCGCTGCGGGCAGCTTTTGAACAAGAATGTGCCTCCAGAGGAATTACCTTTTATCATCCAAGTCCCATTTACTGTACGGACAATGCAGCCATGATTGGCGTGGCAGGATATTATGAATATTGTAAAGGAGTGCGTCACGGCTATGATTTGAATGCCGGGCCCAATTTGCAGTTATGATAGTTGGAAAAAGATGTACGGCAATTGTGCTTTCAGCAGGCACAGGAAGCCGGATGGGAGGCCCTGTAGCCAAACAGTATATGGAGCTTTTGGGCAAGCCGGTTCTGTGGTACTCTCTCAATGCAGTGGAGCAGTCAGCGGTGCTTGATGACTGTATATTGGTGGTAGGTGCCGGTGATGAAGAATATGTAGAGAAAGAAATTGTCGGGAAATATGGTTTTACCAAGGTTGTCGCAGTAATTCCCGGAGGGGCGGAGCGCTATTTGTCCGTGGGAAATGCACTGCAGGCAATTGCGGATGGCAGGTTAGAACATCCTAATATCAACGGCTATGTGTTTATACATGACGGAGCCAGACCATTTCTGACAGAGGAAATGCTAAAACGTCTTGCTGACGGTGTGGCAGAGTATCATGCCTGCGTGGCAGCCATGCCCTCCAAGGATACGGTTAAGATCATCGACAAGGCTCAGTATGCCATTCAGACGCCGGACAGACGTACCGTGTGGAATGTGCAGACGCCTCAGGTATTTGAAATGAGGATTATCATGGAGGCATATGAGCGTCTGAGTATGGGAATTGCCCGCATGAAAGAGCAGGGAATTGCCATCACGGATGATGCGGGAGTGGTGGAGCTCTTTACCAATTATAAGGTTCGTCTGGTGGAAGGTTCCTACAAAAACCTGAAAATAACTACGCCGGAGGACATGATTGTGGCGGAAGCGCTTCTGGGGGCACATCAAAATACACAATAGAATGGCGAAACGGTTGTGCAAGTCGTACAAGGCTAGTCGGAAAATATGCCTAAAAAACTCCGGAAATGTGGTCAGTATGACCGATTTTTAAGTAAAAAACTAGTAAAATTCTTGAAAGAAACACCGCAAAATAGGCATTTTTTGAGGATTATGCCCCAAAATTGTGCAATTATACAAAATTTGTGGCTTGCATTTTGTCCTCAACAGTGTTAAAGTATAATAGAACCGGGAATACCCGGAGGAACAATTATTTATTCTAACTAATTTTAGGGAGGAAAAAAATGAAGAAGAAAGTTTTATCTGTACTTCTTGCAACTGCTATGGTAGCTTCTTTGGCAGCATGTGGCGGCGACAAAGAGCCCGTTGATGCTAGCAAAGATACCACTGTAGCTGACAACAAATCCACTGAATCTGCAGTGGAGCCTGAGGTAACCTGGGAACTTGATCAGCTTAAGATCATGGTTGATGGTACCTTGAACCTTACTGAGGAGACCGGCCTTGCTGACTTTGAGGCAGCATGGGAAGAGGCAGTTGGTATCGATCTCGTTATCAACAAGCCTGACCACTCCAACTACTCTGAGGCTCTGTCCCTGGCTCTGGCTGGTACCGACAAGCCCGACGTAGTACTTATGCCTGCAGCTATGTACGCTCAGTATGCATCTTTCGGTACTGTTCTTTGGGATATGACCGATGCATATGCAAACGCTGACTTCCAGTCCGCACTGAACGCTAAGGCTGTTGTTAACGACGGTAACGTTGTAACTGATGGCAGAATGTATGGTATGTCTCCTGCAGCTGGTAACGGTTGTGTTACCTACGTTAAGAAGGCATGGCTTGACAATCTCGGCGTAAGCGTAGATGACATCAAGACTTATGATGATTTCTACAACTTGCTTGAGAGATTCACCAAGGAAGATCCCGATGGCAACGGTGTTGATGGCGATACTTATGGTATCATCGCTCCTGGTCTTGTTGGTAACGAGGCTCCTTGGAACAACTACTTGCCTGAGTTCTGGCAGAACGCTTATCCCGGTCTGCTTCAGGATGAGAACGGTGTATGGTACGATGGTATGCAGAGTGAGGAGTCTAAGGCTGCTCTTGAGAGAATGCGTACTGCATGGGCTGCAGGCGTAATCGACCCTGATACTTCCGTATTCTATGGCCAGACCAAGTCTACTCGTGAGAAGTGGTTTGGTAACGATCAGAAGGGTACCGCTGGTTGCTTCGCATACTGGGCAGGTACTTGGAGAGAGACTCTGACCAACAACCTTTCCAAGAACGGTGTTGAGACTGAGGTAGTTCAGCTGAACCTGATCGAGGAGATGAATGGTTTCCTTGACAGAAAGGCTCCTGTATGGGTTATCATGAATGATACTTCCCTTTCCGAGGCTGAGCAGGATGCTCGTGGCCAGGCAATCTTCGATGCATTCTTCGAGACCATGCTTGATGGCGGCGACGTTCAGGTTCTTTGGTCCTACGGTGTTGAGGGCGTTCACTGGTCTATGGCAGCTGAGACTGTAGTTCTCGCTCCCGATGATCCTGAGAAGAGAAAAGAGACCACTTATGAGGAAGGTCAGTTCCATATGCTTCCCGGTCTTACCGACAATACTGCACTTTACAAGAAGAATCACATCGACAACATTCTGTCCATTCGTGATCTTCCCGCTGAGTACTCTGCATCTGCAGCTTCCGACATCGCTACTGAGTCCAGTGCTGCATTCTATGCAAAGGCTATCTCCGCACCTGCAGTACCTTCTTCTGCAACTTACGCTGTACAGTCCGCAGTTATCACTGACGCTGTTCAGGTATTCGTAAACTCTGTTGTTAAGGGTGAGAAGACCTACGATGAGGCTCTTGCTGAGTATCAGGCAACTGCTGGTTCCGTAGTAGATGTTGTTCTTGCTGAGCTTAACGCTGGTCAATAAGAATTAACGAACTGAATAAGGCTCTATGAGCCAATGAAAGCCTGTCCTGTTTCTCGGAGGGAAAACCTGCCGGGGGCAGGACAGACCTTTCTATAAAGAATTTTTAAGCAAGGTATTTGGGAGAGGAAGGAGCAAAAAAGTATGAGCAAGAAGAAAGTTACCACCTCTACAGGCGCGGTAGTTAAGCAGAAGCCGCTTGGCATGCGTATGTGGAACCATCGTGGTTATTACATAATGTTTTTACCCGTGCTTGTATTTTTGGCAATTGTTTATTACTGGCCGATGCTTGGTATTAGATATTCCTTTTATCAGTATTATACAGTAATGGAGCCTACATTTGTAGGATTTAAGAACTTTGAGAACATGTTTGCAACAACCCAGTTCTGGGATGCATTCAAGAATACTTTGGTTTTGAGTATCGTGAAGTTGTTGCTGTCAACGGTTGCATCCGTTATAGTTTCAATCTTCTTGAACGAGATGGGCAATCTCTTCGTTAAGAAGACTTTGCAGACCATCATATATCTGCCCCACTTCATGTCTTGGGCAGTAGTAGCAGGTATCTTTACCCTGTTCCTGTCTCCTTCTAACACCGGTGTATTGAACGGTTTGTTGAGAGACTGGGGTATCTTAGCTGCTGACCAGCCTAACATCAGTTTCCTTGAGGAGCCTGGTATGTGGCGTGGTATTTACTACTTCATCAACCTGTGGAAGGATACCGGTTGGGGAACTATTATCTTCCTTGCAACTTTGTCCGGTATTAACCCTGAGTTGTACGAGGCAGCTGACATTGACGGTGCAACCCGTCTTCAGAAGATTTGGTACGTTACCGTACCTGCAATTATGAACACCTTCTTGACCGTGCTGATTCTGAATCTGGCTAAGGTTATGAACCTGTTCGAGTCCGTATTCGTATTGTATAACGCGTCTGTATACAAGGTATCTGACGTTATTGCTACTTACATTTACAGACAGAGTTTCGGTACTGCGATCGCAGACTATGGTTATTCTACAGCTGTAGGTCTGGTAAGATCCCTGGTTGGTGCTGCTCTGGTACTTATCTGTAACTATGCAAGTAAGAAAATCCGCGGCCGCGGTATTATTTAGGAGGTGCGGATATGGCAAAAGAAGTTTATGCAAAGAAAAAGAAAAAAGTTACAGTCTTTTCTGTTGTTAACTACATAGTATTCGTTTTAATCGCTTTGATTATTCTGCTTCCTATTTGGAAGGTTGTAGTTGACTCCTTCAGTGCGGTAGGTGTGTATCAGTTCAAGCTGTTGCCCACTCAGTTCACTACTGAAGGTTATAAGACCATTATTCAGACCAGTGCACTTTACAGACCTTTCCTTAACTCTGTAATTACTACTATCGTAGGTGCTTTGCTCGGTCTAGTACTTTCCACCCTTGGTGGTTATGTTATGATTCAGTTTGAGATGCCCGGACGTGGACTGTTCTCTTTCCTGCTTCTGTTCACCATGATTTTCTCCGGTGGTATGATCCCCGAGTACTTGGTGTTCGACCAGTTGGGTCTGAGAAACAACATGTGGGTTATCGTAGTTAAGCATGGTATGAACGTTTACAATCTGGTACTTATGAGAAACTTCTTCGAAGGTATTCCCGCCAGCTTGTACGAGGCAGCAAAGATCGACGGTTGTTCTCCTATGGCAATCTTCTTCAAGATCGTGCTTCCTCTTTCCAAGGCAGCTTTGGCTTCCATCGGTTTGATGTTTGCCGTAACTGTATGGAATGACTATACCACACCCAGAATTTACATCACTGATAACGATCAGACTAACTTCCAGTATAAGCTGAGAACAATGATTATGGATGGTGATACACCTACTACCCAGTATGCGATTTCACAGTCTACTCTGTATTACGCAGGTATCGTATGTGCAATCCTTCCTTTCATGGCTCTGTATCCTTTCCTGCAGAAGTATTTCGTTACCGGTGTAAATATCGGTGCTGTAAAGGAGTAAGATTTCTTTTGGGAACTGTTCCTAAATATAATCTTATAACTACATGAGTTTATTCACAGGGGAACCACGATTCTATGAATCAGGGTTCCTCTGTTTTGTTATAGCTTATTAGCTAAAAAACTTTTATGCACAGGTGCAGGAAATGGAGAAGTATATGAATACAATATTTTGGGCAGGAGATTCCACTGTACAGACTAATGATATAACTACATATCCCCAGACCGGTATTGGACAGGTTTTTTCTTTATATTTAAAGGAAGGCTACACAGTGTCCAATCATGCCAAGAATGGAAGAAGTACCAAAAGCTTTATGGATGAGGGGCGTCTAGCTAAGATTGATGCAGCTATTGGAGAGGGGGATTTTCTGTTTATCCAATTCGGCCATAACGATGAAAAAGAGCAGGACCCCACCAGATACACTATACCCGGTTCAACCTTTGATGAGAATTTACGCACATTTATTAATGTAGCACGCAAGCATGGAGCAAATCCGGTGTTGATTACTCCACTGGAGCGCAAGTGCTTTGAGGAGAGTGGCAAACTGGGAGAGGGATTTCATTTCCCTTATAGTCAGGCAATCAAGAATGTGGCGGCTGCTGAGAATGTGCCTTTGATTGATCTTCATAGTAAGAGTAGAATGGTTATGAATGAGGCCGGAGAGGCTAAAACTGTAGAATGGTTTATGAACATTGAGCCGGGAGTCTATGCTAGTTGTCCCGAGGGCAAAACAGATAATACCCATTTAAAATATGCAGGTGCAGTTACGTTCGCCGGTTTGGTTGCAGAGGGATTAAAGGAACTGGGCGGAATATATGCCCAAATGCTGGTTGATCCCAATAAGGAACCTGAGGGATTGGAAGACGGAGATAAGGCATAAGGCCCGTAAAATAGGCGTTTTTCAAAATGTTGAAAAAAATTTAAAAAAGATGTTGACATGAAATACTATTTTTGATAAAATAATCATTGCCGCTGATGAGCGGATTCATGGAGAGATATCGAAGTGGTCATAACGAGGCGGTCTTGAAAACCGTTTGTCCGCAAGGGCGCGTGGGTTCGAATCCCACTCTCTCCGTTAGAGAGTAAGGATTGTTTGGACTCTCGCAGCTTTAACAGACAGACGCATA
>JAZQFO010000057.1:0-20166 GCA_045539535.1 Acetatifactor sp. | reverse complement strand
ATGGGCAGCAATACCGTACTCTGCAGCCTTATGCATCTCAAAAGTACGAATCTGAATCTCGAAAGGCTGTCCGTTGGTGCCAATCAATGTGGTATGCAACGACTGGTACATATTGGTCTTAGGCATGGCGATGTAATCCTTAAAACGCCCGGGGATGGGCTTGTACATCTCATGGATTACACCCAGCGCTGCATAACAATCCTTTACAGAATCCACAATAATACGTACTGCAAACAGATCATAAATCTGATCCAGCGTCTTATTCTGGTTCTTCATTTTCTTATAAATGCTGAAGAAATGCTTCACACGACCGTCAACTTCAGCCTTAATACCCGCATTCTCCACATGAGCTCTCACCTCGTCCACAATGCTCTGGATATAGGATTCCCGCACGCTCTTACGCACTGCAATCTTGTCCACCAGATCATAATAGACCTCAGGTTCCATATATTTTAGGGACAAATCGTCCAACTCAATTTTCAATTTACTGATACCAAGTCTCTGAGCGATGGGACAATAAATCTCCAACGTCTCCCTGGCAATTCTCTGCTGACTCTCCGGCTTCTGATAGCGAAGTGTCCGCATATTGTGCAGACGGTCAGCCAATTTAATCATAATGACACGAATATCCTTGGCCATAGCCAAGAACATTTTACGCAGATTCTCTGCCTGCATCTCCAGCTTAGCGTCCGGCTGGTCTCCGCCGGCAGAAAGAGGAATCTTCTCCAGCTTGGTCACACCATCTACCAGAAGCGCCACGTCCTCACCGAATTCCCTGACCAAATCTTCCTCTGTCATCACGGTATCTTCTACCACATCATGAAGAAGTCCCGCCACAATGGTCTCCTTATCCAGCTCCAAATCCGCCAGAATAATCGCCACATTCAATGGATGAATGATATAGGGCTCTCCGGATTTACGGAACTGTTCTTTATGGGCCTCTGCAGCTGTCTCATAAGCCTTGGCAATCATAGATATATCATCGCTGGGATGATATTTTCTAACATGAGCAATAAGCCTCTGATACAATACCTCAGGGGCTACAAACTCCGTTTCCTCACTATTTTGTTCCTCAACTTGTGTTATTTGGGGTTTTTGCTCTTCTTCCTCAACAACGCTACGCTTCTCTTCTGTCATAAATACTCCATGATGACTGATTTTAGCAAATTTATTCTACTTGCCCGGATAGCAGATTGCTGCATCCAGACGATATTTAGACAATCTCTCCCGGCCCTTAAGACCTGCAAGTTCAATAAGCACTACGATGCCTGCAACCTCTCCGCCGAGGGATTCAATCAACTGAATCATCGCCTCCGTAGTACCTCCGGTTGCAATCAAATCATCCACAATCAGAACCTTCTGACCGGGTTTAATACTATCCTTATGCATCTCAATCACTGCCTGACCATATTCCAAATCATATGCCTGAGATACAGTCTCGCAGGGAAGTTTGCCCTTCTTACGAATCAGCACAAAGGGCTTTCTGTTATTGTACGCAATGGGAGTTCCAAAGATAAATCCGCGGGATTCCGGTCCGACTACCACATCATAATCCAGATCCTTAATCAAATCCTGCATGGTATCAATGGCCAGATGTAACCCGTCTGCATCCTGCAAAACACTGGTTACATCACGGAAAATAATACCCTCCTCCGGAAAATCAGGAATACTTCTCACATATTCTTCCAGTTTCTTCATCTTCGTCTCCTCCCATTCCTTATGTAAATTATTCTACGGCATCAAGCTGCTTTTTAACAAAGTACTTGATAATATCACTTCTGGTAACAATACCGATAAACACATTTCTGTCGTCAATAACAGGCACAAAATTCTGCACCTGCGCCTGCCCGAGAAGCTGTTCCATATTGGTATCAATACACACAGGTTTCACTCTGCCATGTTGAATAATATCCCGAAGCGTCATCTGCTCAACTTGCTTCATAGTCATATTTTCCAGCTGTTCATTGCTATCCAGAATATTCCACAAAAAATCGCCCAATCCAACTACACCTACATATCTGTCCTCGATATCAATCACCGGAACCGCCGTGTAGGTGGTATGTTTGAGTTTCTCCAATCCCTGGCGAACAGTCATATTATCTCGCAGGTAAACAACCTCTGCCTTGGGTAAAATAAAAGATGCAATATTCAATGGAATTCTCCTCTTTGGGCTTGTCCTTTGTATGTTACAAATCCTTCAAGCAAACTGCTTTGCAATCAACTTACTTCTTGCCACAGCACTTCTTATACTTCTTACCGCTTCCGCAAGGGCAGGGATCGTTGGGGTAAATCTTGTCCTCTTTTACGATAGTGGTAGAATTCTTCTGCTCCTTGTACAGTCTCTTTCTGGTCTCCTCGTCGAAGATATCATTCCACTCCTCAAGGGCATACAAGCAGTCAGCGTGTGCTGCCACCATGTTCTTGTAGAGAAGCTCCTTATCAAAACCAAGAGAAACCTTGGTATCCTCCTCCATGGTTTCAATGGGGTTAGGCTCCTTCAAGCTGTCATTGATACCATCCAGGAAACCGGTCATGGACATAACGGTAATACCAAACTTGTCTGCCAGCTCCTTAACTGTACCCTCAACAACCTCGTCAGGATTCTTCAAAAGCTCTGCATAGATTGCCTTCTCCTCATTAAAATATGCAGCCCACAACTGCTGAAGTCTGCCTCTGTCCAAATTCTCATTGTATGCGACTGAGCGCCACTGTTCCAATAATGCCATAATTAATACCATCCTTACTTTAGTTTTCAAAAAGATATACCTAGTTAGTATATAACAGATTGCTCCAAAAAACAATATTTCAGATTCAAAATATTCTTTCAGATTTTCGGAATTTGTTGTCAGAATGAACGGAAAATGATATGATAAATAGCAAATACACGGATTGAAGGAGCTTTTCATGAAAAAGACAGAACAGAAAGATATGAATAACAAGAAAAAAATGAACTCCAAACAGGTCGTTGCCCTGATTGGCGTGGTACTGCTGATTTTAATGTATATCGTCACACTGGTAGTAGCCATTGTGGATACTTCCGCTTCCGGCAAGTACTTTGCCATGTGCATGGCCTGCACCCTGATTATCCCGATTATCGTCTGGATTTACAGTTGGATGTACGGCAGATACTCCGGCAAGAAAGTCATCGGAGATCCTGAAAAAGCAGATATTACCGGGGAGGAGTAATTCCTCCCTTTTCTTTTGAACAAAAGCTGTTCCTAGCTTACCGCATCTGAATCTTAAGCTCCTTGCCCAGAGCATTGGCTACTTTAATCAAAAAGTCAAGGCTAGGGTTGTAATTACCGCTCTCCAGTCTGGAAATATTGGACTTCTGGGTTCCAATTTTCCTGGCCAACTCCTCTTGGGTCATGTTATTCTCTTTTCTGGCTTCTATAATCTGGGAAATCACCTCGTAGCGAGGACGAAGTCTCGCGTACTCCTCAGCGAACTCAGCATCCGCCATCAACTGCTTCTTAAAGCCGTCAAAAGACACTCCTGCTCTACTCATCTTGGACCCTCCTTTTATAATCTTCCATATACTTTTGCGCTGTAATAATTTCATTAATAGGTGTCTTCATGGTCTTCTTAATGAATCCATGCAGTAACACAATTCTATTGTTATGATATGTGAAATAAAATATTCTTGCGATATCATTTGCGAACCGAATCCTTAATTCATATAAGTCCTTTCCGTATTTCCCCTTTACAGGCTTTACATATGGTTCCCTTAATGCATTTCCGTGTTTTTGCAAAAGCTCGATATCGCTAAAAGCCTTTGCCCGCAATTTTGTCGGCAAAGAAAACAAAAATTCCTTAATAGGTATCTTGCCATTTTCTTTTTGATAAAGCTCTACTTCGTGAATAATAATCTCTCCTCTCTTTAGTTATCTCATATGATAACTCTTTTGTCAACTTGAAATTTGTATTTTAATCATTTTTACGCAAGCTTGAGTACATGGAAAATATAAACGACACGAAATTGACAATAGATTTTCACGGTTATTCATACAGAACAAACTTTGAATAAATGAGCCGCGTGCAGTTATTATAACACATTTTTTGCAGAAAGCAATATTAAAGAGCTGTGTACTCATTTTAAAGTCCACAGCTCCTTTGAAAATCCCGTAATATTATCCGCTTACTCCACCCCTAATTTTTTCAAATCCTCAACAACCTGCTCCTTTGTCTTGAATACAATCCCGTGAACACCCTGATCCACAGCCCCCTGTACATTCTCCGGCAAATCGTCGATAAACACACTCTCCTCAGCAACCAGTTCAAACCGCTTAAGCATCAGCTGATAAATCTTCGGGTCCGGCTTAATCAGCTTGTCCTTCCAGGATAAAATACCGCCATCCATATAAGGCATAAAAGCAATGGAATCCGCACACTCTGTCTCTGTCTTCTCAGAAAAATTGGAAAGATACCATACTCTATAGCCTTTGGCCTTCAGCTCCTGCACCCAGGGAATAGCATAGTCCCGAATGGTCACCATGCCATGAATATTATCGTATGCCCTATGAAGCTCCTCCTCGATATCCGGGTCACTGTCGATAAAAGCCTGCATCAGGTCTTCCCCGTCAAGCACACCTCTATCAAACTCTTTCCACAAAGGACTTTCTACGGTAACCTTGGCGATTCTGCCAATCATCTCATCATCAAAGCCCTTATCCCGCAGAAAATCTCTCCAACGGAAATCTGTCAGCACATTACCAATATCAAAAATAATATTCTTAATCATGTTGTCCTCCTGTTACATCCTCCCACAGCTTTTTAGCTGCTGCCGAAAGAGGCATCTTGGTGGAACGCACCACACAAAAGCTTCTCTTGGGGATGATTTTATTAAAACGCAAGGCAAAAAGCATACCGGAATTTAAATATTCCGCTGCAAAATCTTTTACCACACAGCCCACTCCCAAGCTTCGCAGCGCAAACTGTACAATCATATCACTGGTAGCCAATTCAAACTCCGGCTGCACCTGCACACCATTATCCTCCAAATAAGCGTCCATATAGCTTCTGGTACTGGTATTTTTCTCCAGAAAAATCATGGGGAGCTGTTCTAACTGCTGCAAATCCAATGTCTTGTTTTTGTAAGCAATAAATCGACGGCCTGCCACAAATACATCCTCAATCTCCCGCACGGGAACAACCTCCATCCCTGTCTCGGGAGCAAAGGGCGTACTTACCACACCAAAATCAATTCTGCCTTCCTCCATAGAGCTTAAGGTCTCAGGCGTAGGTGCATTGGTTACCACGATTTTGATGTCCGGATATTTTTCATGAAACTGTTCCAGAAAAGGCAACAGGAAATACTGCAGCGTCATGTCACTGGCACCGATACGGATTTCTCCGCCGCCCATATTTTTCAGCTGGGAAAGCTTCTCCACGCCGGTCTCTATCTGCTCATACCCTTTTTCTACATACGAAAAAAGCAGCTGTCCTTCCCTTGTCAGCTTCACGCCGCGGGAAGCCCGGTAAATTAACTTCATACCGAGACTTGACTCCAACTGCTTAATTGCCTGGCTTACCGCCGGCTGTGAGATGGACAGCATTTCTGCCGCTCCTGTCACACTGCCGGACTTCGCCACATAATAAAATACTTTGTAATATTCCAAATTACCAATCATATTTTCCTAAACTTATTCTCTGCCATCCCAACAATAGGTACACAGCTTCTCTCTGCCAATACCCACAGCTTCAATCATATCATCCAGACGGTTGAATCTAAGACTAGTGAAATTCAATTTCTGGCGGATACGTTCCACCATATCCTCATGCTCTACGGTATCAGGATCCACATATGCCTTCAAATCAATAGTCTTGCCCTCATCCTCAATCTCTTTAAGCACACGTCTGGTAATCAGATCCATCTCCGAAGAAGAACGGGAGAAATTCAGATATTTACATCCGTACATCAAAGGAGGACATGCAGGTCTGATATGCACCTCTTTCGCTCCACTCTGATAAAGGAACTCCGTAGTCTCACCCAACTGAGTACCTCTTACAATAGAATCATCAATCAAAAGAAGGCTCTTGTCATGAATCAATTCATGCACCGGAATCAACTTCATCTTAGCAATCAGATTACGCTGGGTCTGGATCGTAGGCATAAAAGAACGGGCCCAGGTAGGAGTATACTTGATAAAAGGTCTGGAAAAAGGAATTCCCGACTCATTTGCATATCCAACTGCATGGGCAATACCGGAATCCGGCACACCCGCCACAATATCCGGCTGCACATTATCTCTCTTCGCCATCAATGCACCACAATTATAACGCATCTGCTCTGCACTGATACCCTCATAGGAAGAAGAAGGATAACCATAATAAACCCACAAGAAAGTACAAATCTTCATATCTTTTCCGGGATTCACCAGAGTGCGCACACCTTCCGGCGTAACCACCACGATTTCACCGGGTCCCAACTCTTTCACTGCGGTATAACCCAGATTCAAATAAGCAAAGCTCTCAAATGCAACACAATGAGCACCGTCCTTTTTGCCGATGGCTACCGGTGTTCTTCCCATACGGTCTCTTGCCGCATAGATTCCCTTGGGTGTCAAAATCAGCAGTGTCATGGAGCCTTCTATAATCTCCAAAGCATACTGGATACCTTCCACCATATTATCCTTCTGGTTGATAATGGCTGCCACCAACTCCGTAGCATTAATATCTCCGCCGCTCATCTCCAAAAAATGAGAATGGCTCTTGGAGAAAAGCTCGTCCAGAATCTGCTCCATATTATTAATCTTACCCACCGTGGTAATTGCATAGGTTCCATGATGGGATCTGACAATCAAAGGCTGCGGCTCATAATCAGAAATACATCCGATACCAAGCTGCCCCTTCATGGTATTTGCATCCTTATCAAATTTAGTTCTAAACGGAGAGTTTTCAATATTATGAATGGCTCTGTCATAGCCCTTCTCCCGGTCATACACTGCCATACCCGCACGACGTGTGCCCAGATGAGAATGGTAGTCTGTTCCGAAAAACAAATCAAATACGCAGTCCTCTTTGGCTGCTACTCCAAAAAATCCGCCCATAAAAATTTCTCCTTTATAAAAAATCACATATAATAGATAACCACATTTGCCGAAAAAAAACAATAGTAAATTTACACATTCACGTCATATTTATCTACCATATCCATGATTTCCGCGGCCCACTTGGGGTGCTCCTGCACCACTGCCATAATCTCGTTACGCGCGGTTTGTGCCACATTATTGTTGTATTCCAGCTGCTGACGCAGAGCTTGTCTTCTCAAAATCAGTTCATGACGGATTTCCACCATCTCTCTGGAATCCAAAAGAGCTCCCGCCTGGTTAATCCAGCGGTCAGGGTCGCTGACTCTGAACTTAGAAAGCTGTCTTACCAACTCTCTCTGATAATATTCTGTCTTAGCCTCTGCCTCCGCAAACTGCTTGCGGGCCTCTTTTTCCTCTTGATATAAATTCCAACGTTTCTCCAAATCTGCCGCATTGTCCGTATCATATTTCATGCACAGGTATTCCAACAGATTGGTATTGTTCACATAGCGGATTTTCACTTTGTTCTGAAGCTGTATCAGCTTGCTGATTGCACGCTCCACTGATTCCAGTTCCTTGTTGGAATCTATGTATTTGACACATACCACCGTCAACGCAATGGCTGCTGCCAGAATCGTAATAAAATATCCCGCAAAAGTGTTCATCTCAAATCCAAACTGCAAGACCACCAGCATGACCAGACAGGCTACCAACGCGCAGATAAAAATAACGGCCATACCGCGCAGATTGGCCTGCATGGTAATCAATTCATTTTTGCGATAGGCATAGGCCTGTCGTTCTCCGTCAAGACGTTTCAAATCCTTTTTGACCAGTTTACGATAGTTTTCTGCCTCACGAAGCTTCTCGATTCCTTCCGCGACCTCATTTTCCTGTTTGCGCATACGATAATAGTCGCTGTCACGCATACGATCCTTTTTATCCAGATACTGCTGTCTCTCCCGCTCCAGCACAGTCAGTCTGGTGGCCACCTGATTCAGTTCCTCTCTGGGCTCAGAAGGAAGTGCCTCAATCTCCTCCATATCAGTAAGATACGCCGTTACCAGGCTATATTCTCCGTTTAGCAGGTTAATCTCCTTCGCAGCCTCAGCCATCTGCTCCAAACAGTTGGTCACGTAGCTGCTACGCTGTTCCTCGTTGGAGAAATCCACTTCCGTATGGTCATATACAATTTCTTCCCAGTCGTACTCCGGCTCGTCCTTTTTGTTGCCGACAAAGCCAAAAATCTTCTTCCACAAACCCATAAATCAGTGCTCCTTTATTCCCCGACACTGTTGCAATAGCTGTTCTTCAACTCACAAATCACTTCATCATTACCTTCGTAATAACTCTGCCTCTCGCCATTTTTGCGACGTTCTCTGATCTCAAGAAGTCTTTGGAATTCCGGCTGTATCTTCCAGTCCTCCGTCAGGCGTTCCATCTTTTTTTCAAGTTCTAATGTATAGCGGTAACCTTCCGTCTGTTCCGCCGCAAAGGCAATATAATCCTTTTCGCTCAGTTCCATACGCTTTGCAGCCAGATACTCCCGATAATGAGACAACTCTCCATCGGTTTTGTAGGCCTCCTTAAAACACTCCGCACTGTATTCATAGAGCATCATTCCTGCCAGTGCAACCGCCTTATTGTGCAAAATAGAACCTCGCACCTTAGCCGCAGGAAGCTCTCTTCCCGCTTCTGCATCTGCTGTCCATCTGTCAAGCAGTCCATCATATCCGCGGATAGCTGCCGCATAACGTTTCTGACGCACCAGATAGTCAATCTGGCCCTTTCTGCGCTCAATATTGGACAAACCGGCACCTTGCTTCAGAATCTGTTCCACATCCCGGATATCTGCACTGTCATAAAAACCCACATACTCCAAAATCATGAGTACAAATCCGCTTAAAGAGCCTTGCTTATGAATCATCTTGTGAAGTTCACCGGCCAGACTTTTCAGTCCGCACTCTCTTTCAATCCACTCCACCAGCTCATCCCGCATCACGGACACATCCAGCAAAAATGCATTCTCTTTCAGCGCAAAACAAAGCTCCTCCATGGAACTTACCGGCAATTCAAGTCCTGCTATATAGTATGGAGTTGTAGCGTAATTTCCTACACAAATACTGACACGCATTTTGTCCTTCTCCCACAATACTCATTTACTTTACAACGCAATCTCCTTGCGCCACACCTGGTGGGTGGCCGGTCTGAAGCTTCCAAAGCCCAAGTCTTCAACCTCCAACACCAGATTCTTCTCTCCTGTCAGATAAAGCTTCGCCTTCATCCTGCTCATTCCGGGAAGCATATCCTCCAGTGTAATCTTCTCCATCCGGCTCTCTCCACCCATCAAAGAGGTCAACTGTAGTTCAAGCTCGTTATCGCCTCTTTGGTAGAACTCAAATTCATGAACCGCCTCATACCAGTTTATTCCTGCATCCATCAGCGCCACATATGTTTCTTCTCCCTGATGGAACATATACATACCGATATTGACCTTCAACTTATCCTGCCCTAAGAATACATGCGCCTTCCCCACCTCGCTGGGGCGGAGTCTCTCCTGCATGGCCATGCAGGCACCCTTGCTATATAGATTATTACCCTGAAACACTCTGCGTCCCATACACAAGGTTCTCAGGGACTCCTTCATCCATTCATCAGAATAATGTTCACCAATCAGATACACGGAAGATACTGCCGTATTCTTGCAAACCAAAGATGCCAGCTCCGCAAATTCTCTGTCCAGACGCTCCATCTTCTCTCGTTTGAGCTCCTCATCCTCCGGCATAGGCTCGTAGGGAAGCATACTATGCTCCCAGGCATCCACACTACATACCACCGGCGTTGTCCTACGGTTACAATCCATGCAGTATGCCTGGACTCTGGTGCCCCGATACTCCAACAGAAGCACTCTGGACTGCCAAAGCTCCTTGGACTGCTTAATCACATAATGATAAAAACTCTCCGCATGACTTTGATAAAACACCTTGTCTGTCTTAAGATGCATTCCTTTTACCACCTGCTGTAGCACCTCAATCATGCGCGCGTCCGGCTTCTCGCAAGTAAACATCATGCCCGCCAGTTTCTCCAGACCGGCCACCTGAGAAAGCATACCCAGACTACGTTTTACAAATAAGGTCAACAGAGCAATGGGTTCGAAGGTCGTCCCATCAATCTGTACCGGTTCTCCGTCCAGCGCAAGCTTCAAGAGATTTTCTACCAGAATTCCTTCGCCGTCCTCAGCCATACGCAAGGCTTCCTTGCCATAAAACCACTGATTGGCCCCCTGCCGTTTACACAACACCATAGGAACGTTATAGGATTCCTCACCGGCCACAGAAGAAAGTGTCTCCACCTCTCCGTCACCCACACAGTAACTGAGCTGTACAAAATCATTTCCTATATCGTAACCAACCATCAATTTGCCGGGATTCAAAAAACCCATACGTTCCACCTCCTTTACCTGGCCCTCTCAAGCCTACTGTAATGTAAATAAATTCTCATTCAGATATTCCCTGCGATAATACTCATCCATAAGTCCATCCAGGGTATCGTAATCCTCCAACGTTTTGCTGATGATAATATCATTGATCATCTCATAACGCCAGTCTGCACCATCTGCACGAATATCACTTCTCTGCAGATTGCCGCTCTCCGTTAACTGTCCGTCACCGGTCTCATCCTCCATGATATAATACTGGAGTGTCTCGCCAAAGAACAACACAAATTCCTTGAAGCAAATACCATTGCAAACCTCACGCATATTTTCCTTCAAGTATTCGCCATCGCTTCCGTCCTCACGCATAATCACGTAATGAATGGTTGCCCTTGCACCGGGCTTGGCCCGATATTCCACAATAGTCTTATCAGACATTTCACGAAGCAGGCTCTCTCTTGCAAAGGGCATTCCCACATAGCTTCTGAAGAAATTTAAATGGATCTTCTCCGAAAGGAATTCCTCCAGGAAATCCGTTATGATAGGGGTTTGCTCCTCCCCTGCCTCCTCCGTATGCTCTGCATAATACTTCAAATATGCAAGCTTGCACACACGTTGCAGGTCTCTTTGCATACCATAAAGCTTACCCAGCTCACGGAACACCACGCCATCCGTAAGACGGTCTTTTACAAAATACTCATAACAACAACTGTCCAGAAAAGCCTCCACCACATCATAATCCGGCTCCCCGGCTGCATAATCTGCAAAAATTTCCAGTTTTTCCCCTACAAATGCACCGGAAAACAGCATCTGTACCAACAATCGCTGACACAGATAGTGTCTCTCCAGCTCATAAGAACGGGCTGCCTTCCACACATCCCGAAGTTCCTTGGTAGAGCCCTTTGCCCACTGCACAAGATATTGCACAATACAACTGTCATATTTATTCTGTGCGAAGCAATAAGACGCAACCTGTAAAAGCGTCTCATCCAAAGCTCCGTCCATCAAATCAATCCGTTCACTTACAAGACGCATAAGAGGCTTAACCTCCGCAAAGGACGGACCGTACGCCACAACCCAGTTCCACGCCTCCTCTGTGCGCCCACGACGAACCATATAGCGGAATACTGTTCCCTTTTCCTCAGCATTCAAAAGCGCCTCAGGAATACTGTCAAGACATGCATCCAACGCCTGCATGTTGTCTGCATCATAATAAAATCTAAGCATTTTCAAGTAGAATCTGCGCCTTATTTGCTCATCCACGCTATCGTTCTGGCAGATTCTCAGAATACAGCCCTGAGCCTCCTCCGTAAGCATATCCGCTTCCTGACCATATTCACTGCGATAAATATCAAGCTCCACACAGTCCGTGACGTAGCTGAATATCATACGCAAAAATCTGCCGGGAATCATAAGCTTTTCCAGCGTATAATCCACAGATGTAACAAAACGGTTTTGATATGCATCCTCAAATAAAATCGTACAATCATTGCCGTAAAGAGGCACCCATGCCTTGCCATCCACAAGAGGATATACCATTTCGTTTACATTGCCGGGTTGATAAACGATTACCTTGCGCATACGCAAGTCTTCCACCCGGATACTGTGAGCAAATAGCAGTCGTGCCAGCTGATTAGCCGTCTGCTCATTAATCATGGCAGGTGCCAAAAGTTCCTGATAAAGCCCTGCCAGATGACGATTGATTCGCCCTTTTTGAATCTGGTCTACCACAAAATATTCCATTCTGGGCTTATAGGTCTCGTACAGTTCGCCCAGCTCTGATTTGTGTTGTACCACATACCAATACAAAAACGCACTATGGGTCAGATCCAGATTGGCCTGATAGGAAAAATACATCAGCACGATTCTGGGCAGTGTAACGCCGCTGTGAATGTCCACCGACATCATATAATACTCATAAAGATTCGTAATGCGCAGCTGTGCCTCCACGCCGGCCTCATACCACTCATAATACGCCGGCCCCACCAAAGCGCCTCTCACCAGCATGGTACAGATTTCCTGCAGAATCCGCACATCCCTGTTGCGCTTGTATAAACGCTGTAAAATTTTCAAAAGAACAGGCGTGTACTCTTTCTCTTTGCTTGCAAGATAAAGCACCTGCTCCGCAAGCTCAGGACTCAGAACCTCCTGTTTTGAGCCATAGTTCAAAATCTGCAGCACATACCCTTCAAGCTTGCGCAAAAATGTAGGATTACCGTTTAACAAATGCAACGCCTCTATGTAGAGAATCGGGCTTTCACAGCCTCTTATAAACTGCTTGGTTAAAAACTCCCACTTGGCCAAAGCGGTCTTATTGTATTCCTCAGACAAATACAATAAAAGCCATGCGATTCTCCAGTTACTTCTGTCCCTTCCAAAAAGCTTTTCTACACGAAGGGTAACCTCATTTACATACTCCTCATCCCGCTGAATCAACGTGGTCAAATACAAATAATAGGCATACAGAGTCGCCTGCTCTCCATCCATGGAATCCAACAAATCCACCGCATGCTCCAGCACCCAGTCCGCTTCATTGTAGCGCTCCTCAGAAATGAGCAGCTGCGCATGAAACAATGCAGCTTCCACATCCTCTTCGTCGCGGGCTACCATCACATCTACAATCGCGGCAGTCTCCTCCAGCCAGGTTGCAGAATTAATCTTCTTCATTCGAAAGTCCTGATAAGCTGCCATCAACTGTAGAACTTCCTGTTTTCTCTGCAGGCGCAGCTGCCTCTCGGCAGACACCTCGCCCAACTGCACAGTCACAGGAATTTCAAAAGATACATGTGAATTGTACAAATAAATCCGTCCGTAATTATTTCCTTGTCTGCAAAGTTTGGTGTCAATAAATATGGGGAGCCTGCAGTGGTTACCGACAAAGTCCTCCTCGCCCAAAAACTCCTTCTGCGTAAAGACAAAATCACCCTCACATTCCACACAAAGAGCTGTATAGCCCCAGCCGTTTCGCATAATATTCAGTTCTGTTTCCTGCACATCCTCCATGGAAACTGTATCCAGCTGCAGCGAAATCTCTTTTTCACGAACCACAAAGCCTGTCTTTTGCTTTTTGTTAATGCGAATCAAAAACTCTTCTACATTCTGTTCATTACCCGGATATACCGAAAGACCTTTATAACTGTCCAGATACTGACTGTCAGCCCCCTCAAACACCTTGTAAAATTCCGATGAATAAAAGAGCTCCACGGCTTCCTTCCAATTACTTTTGGCAAGATTGGTAAAATGAAACAGATTCTTAATACTGCCAATAGATGCAACCGGCGCGGTATGCTCCACTGACACCACAAAAGGCAGATAATATTCCCCCTGATTGCTTACAATACAGAAATTCCCCTTTACCACATCGCCTTCCTGTAAAGCATCTCCGTGAAAACAATAAAAAATCTCCTCCTGACTTCCGGTAAACTCCGTTGTCAGGCATTCCATCCGTCCATCCGTGGAACTGACAAAACCGCGGGTAAATGTATCAGACGCCGAATAGACATGAAAAGAGCCCTCGCAGACTTCGCCCCTATGCATCGTAAGCTCCAGCTTAGCGCATGAGAAATCCAGAGAGCCGTTCTCATAATCATATTTACCTTCTAAAATCTGATTTACAATCCCCTGCATTGCCACTTTCCCACCTTGTATAACATACTCCCTTATAGTATACCAAAAATAGTGAGGAAGAGCAAATAATTCTTTTAACTCAAATTCAGCTTCTTCGTGATAATCGTACGGGAAACAAAATATCCCCCTACCAGCATAATTAAAGATATAACCAATGATGCATCGGTATTACTTGTAACACTGGGCATGGAGTTGGTCACACTTGCGACTATAGTACTTCCCAGTGAAAACACCATACCTAATCCAAAAGCAATCATACTTTGCACGGAAGCTATGGCAAAATACACTCCCACTCCCAATACCGCCTTAAATTTAGGCGCCAACTGACCTATTGCAAAGGACACAAACAAGGTCATCATCGAAGTGAATGGACCGATAACCATGGCTAATATTGTAGAAATAATCATATGTACGATATCCAACCAAGTCACACCTAATTGAGTAAACATTTCCGACCAAACAGCCTGAAAGTTCGCTTCCTCCGGAAGCATTACTCCCATAGACGAAAACATGACAATCATAAATACAACTATAGATAGTGACATCCCTACAGAAACCAACCCATTCCATATTCCGGCATTTAGCACTTTACTGATAATCAACTGATGGGGTGTCACCGGAAGGGTATGTGTCAAATATCCTTCATCAGAATACATGGTTTTATACATACGAATTCCATGATAAATCAACATTCCGTAAACTATTCCCATAATGGCCATAGTATAAACCCAAAAACTGGCCATCGAAATAAACATCGCACTGATTGCGCCCATTACTACTCCGGCATCATCTGCACCTGACTGCAAATTATCCCCTGACATTAATGCCGGCATCAATGCCCCCAAGGCACCTATCAGTGTTACAATTGCCAAAGCCCCCAACATTAACAATCCGACTTTATAGGTGTCTTTCCACTCATGTTTAAGTAATTTGACTAACATGCAAACACCTCCCTAAAATAAGCATCTACCGATTTGCCCTTTTTCTCACGTATATCATCTACCGAAGCATACAACATGAGCTTGCCGTAGTGCACGAAAATCACTTCATCCAACACCTGTTCAATATCAGAAATCAAATGGGTAGAAATCAGAACAGTTGCCTCCGGGTTATAATTATTGATAATCGTTCGAAGAATATAATCCCTTGCAGCCGGATCCACACCGGCAATCGGTTCATCAAGAATGTATAAATCCGCATTTCGGCTCATAACCAGAATTAGCTGAACTTTCTCCTTGGCCCCCTTTGAAAGCGTCTTCATTTTAACCGAAGGATCAATTCCAAGACTTTTCAGCATTTCCAATGCCTTTTCCTTCGAAAAGTCCTCGTAAAAATCTGCAAAGAAATCTAAAATATGATTCACACTCTTATTGGCAGTCAAATAAGTTCTGTCCGGCAAATATGCCACTCTCGCCTTAGTCTGCGGACCGGGAACCATACCATTAATCAATACAGTTCCTGAAGTGGGCTGTAAAAGACCATTTAGCATCTTAATCAAAGTGGTCTTGCCACTTCCGTTCGGTCCCAAAAGGCCGATTATTTTCCCTCTTGGCAATGCTAAATTCACATTTTCTACAGCATTAACCTTGCCGTCATAAGACTTCGTTACACCTTTTAATTCTACTAACGCTGTCATATTCTTCCTCTTTTCTGTTTATTGATATCACTCCTATGTACTCGAATCGTTTTTTATAAGGAGTGCTCCATAAATACCATGATTTGTTCTTTAGTGTAGCCCAAATCCTTCATCTGTTTTGCAAAATTTTCTACCTGTGAATGGGCCATTTTCTCCCGCATCCGCTCTATTAATTCGGTATTCTCCGTAACAGTCCGTCCGTTAGTACGCTGTACGGTAACCAAACCGCTTTTCTCCAATTCCGCAAAAGCTTTCTGCACCGTATTAGGATTTACCGCTACCTGAGCCGCCAAATCTCTCACTGTGGGAAGCCACATTCCGGGTGCATAATAACCTGATACAATCCGCATACTAATTTGTTCAACCAACTGTACATAAATAGGTTTGCTCGAATCCATATTCCAAGCCATAGGCACTCACCCTTCTTTGATTGTATTACTCTCATAATACAACCACATGTGCAGTTTGTCAACATTTCAAGAACACATTTTCATGTCAGACATATATTATAACAACCAACTTCAATAAAGGGGACTTTTATGGATATACGTACAACAACGCAAAACACTATGGATACTGCAACTCCTTCAGCCGAGACGGACAGCTCGGGTACCCTGCGTGTGAGCGTCATCTCCTCTATCGGGATGATTCCCATAGAAAACGCTACTGTAGCTATCTCATACACTCGAGATCCGAATACCGTTTTAGAATCATTAACCACCGACAGTTCCGGGCAAACACCTATCGTTACACTGCCCACGCCGCCAATTTCCCTTTCCCTTACTCCCGGAGCTGAATTCCAGCCTTACTCGGAATACAATATTACTGTAACTGCTGAAGGATACGAACCGGTTTTGGTGTCCGGCTCCGAACTGTTATCCGGTGAATTGGCACTCCAACCTATCGTCATGAACCCCTTGGACACTACAGATGAATTGGAAAAAATCGTGATTATCCCTGAGCACACACTATTCGGAGACTACCCACCAAAAATACCCGAGGATGAAATTAAACCCATGGACGAAAGTGGCGAAATCGTATTGAGTAGGGTCGTGATTCCTGAATATGTGATAGTACATGACGGTGTACCTTCCGACTCCTCCGCCCCCAACTATTGGGTGCGTTATAAGGATTACATCAAAAATGTAGCATCCTGCGAAATCTACTCCACCTGGCCGGAGGCAGCCATTTATGCCAATATTTTGGCCATTATGTCTGTTACCTTGAACAGGATTTACACTGAATGGTACAGAGGTCAAGGATTCCCCTTTACCATCACATCCTCCACCGCCTATGACCAGAAATGGATCTACGGCAGAAATATTTTTGAAAATATTGATTACCTGGTAGACACCATTTTTGCCAACTACCTGGCTCGCCCCGGTGTGCGCCAGCCAATTTTTACCTCCTACTGTGACGGCGACCGTGTGCAATGCAGCGGCTTAAGCCAATGGGGCTCCAAATATCTGGCCGACGAAGGATATTCTGCCATCGAAATCATTCGATATTACTTTGGCAACGACATCTATATTGCCACTGCTGACATGATATCCGGCGTTCCCTCCTCCTTCCCCGGCTACGCCTTAAGCATCGGTGCCTCCGGCGACAAAGTCCGTCAGATGCAGAATCAACTAAACCGCATCGCCCGCAACTACCCCGCTATTCCCATGGTTACTGCAGATGGCATCTATGGCCCCGCCACCGCCCAAAGTGTACGGGTTTTCCAGCGTATCTTCGGACTTCCCCAGACCGGTGTTGCAGATTATGCAACCTGGTACGAAATCTCTGATATTTACGTGGGTGTAACCAGAATCGCCGAGCCGGGGTAAGACTTCCCAAAAACAAATTATGTAACGTAAATGCTTAGAGGTTTGCACCATATCACATTATGGCGCAAACCTCTTTCTAAATAATCTTTATTAATCAAAAAGGTACATTACCTATTTACTCAATGTGGTCAAGTACATATTTTCCGGTTTCATCAAGTTTCAAATATGCCTTTTTTGTGTATCGTTCTATTTCCCAGGTATCATTATGAACTACGTTAAACAGATAATCCACAATAATCTCACCTGCTTCACCATAATGTGCCTCGTCTATACCTGCTGATGCAACTCTGGTAACCTCGTCTGTAATTGTACAAATTAACCGTTCTCCCTCCAAACGATTGGCACCGGCACTCAACTTCTCCTCACTGATAGTATCATTTGTTAAAAAGGAAAATTTTTCGTTTAATGTCGCCACATCATATGCAACTTCTCCATCCGCAAGTTCCTCTACGGGCTCAAAAGGCGGTTGTCCATATTCAATGCACATCCAATATAATCCGCTCTGCAAATAGTCACCTTCACCCTCGTACTCACAACGGCTGGCAACTTCAAGCAAATATTGCAACTGATCATAGTCTGAACCGCCCTTTAATAAATTCGGCCAATCTTCATCATTAATGTAAGTTCCACTAGCTGCCTGCGGTACTTCCTGGGCTGTGCCGTCTGCTTCACCGGATGACTTGTTTCCTCCGTCTTCCTCAACGCCGGGCACAGTTGTCAAATCACCTGCCAGTTCTGTTATCTCAACATTAGCATCCGTAATAATGGCCATCTCTCCGGCATTTACCATATCAGTCCCTACATTTGTATCTACCTGTACAATACCTTCCGTCACCTTAAGGATCGTGGTATTGGTTTCCGGAATATAGGAAGCCTCAAAAATCGTTCCTCTGACACTGAGTGACGCATTGGGCGTCTTTACTTCAAAGGATGAGCCATCCGGCAACTTGTTTTCGATCTCAATCAAAGAGGTACCGTATTTTAATTCTATTTTCAGCGCACCCTTTTTTTCATCACCCTCTGATACAATTGCAAAACAAGTATTTTCAATGGCTGCAATATTCTTATCTTCATCCACCAAAAGCCCAATCAAACCATCTGCCCCGGTAGTGATTGTGTCCTTTGTTTGCAGATTCATATCCGCAAAAATTTCTTTTTGGGAATCATCTCTTTCCAAAGTAACCGCACCGCTAAATGACTCAACTTTAATCACTCTGTGTCCTTTATTGGTAACAGCCAAAACAATAATTATGGCTGCAACAATAATAAGTGCCGCAACACCAATTAACACGGGTATTCTTTTACTTTTCATCCTAAAATCTCCTTCTTATCAATTATTCTGCTTTTACATTATTCTTCTTTCAAATACAATTCTTTGGCATAGGCAAGTAATTCCTTATCCACCTTACCCAGCTTAGCCTCTTCATCCAATATCTCAAATGCCACCTTTACGGACTTTGGTTTCTTGTAGGGTCTGTCATCCGCAATCAAAGAATCATAAATATCCATAATCGTCAAAATCCTGGTCATGGTATCAATTTCTTCCCCGCCAATACCCTTTGGATATCCTTTACCATTTAACAATTCATGATGATTCGACGCCATGGCACGCACATCCTTAAAATATTCTCCAAATTGTATGTGCTCAAGGATCTTATCCGTATAAATCACATGGCTTTGCATAATACTGCGTTCTTTCTCCGAAAGAGTGCCTGCTTTTATATATAAATCGGCAATTTCATCCTCCGTCATATAAGGTATTTCATCCCCATTCGTTCCTACATAAACACTTTCTGCTATCTCACCGACAAGTGTCCACTCCTCTTCTTTCAGGGGACGTCCGCAGTTAAAACCGTTTAAATTATTGATAAACGTTTGGATTTTTTCCTGTTTTTCATCTGCTACAGCACGGGATAAATGACCGTTTAATGCATCTACCTCTATGCGAAGTCTTATCATTTCCAATCTGTCCCGCAACGCGCTTTCGCGATTTCCCAGTTTAGTAGGCTTGTCCATAACCTCCAGCGGAATATCCATTTTGCCCACATCATGCAGCATAGCCGCAAGATACAGCTGTCTTTTATCATTCTCTGTAAAATATAACTTAGTCTTTTTCGCTTTATGCTTTGTATTGATAAAATCCAACATCTCTATACAGCGCTTCGCCACATTTTGGGTATGATTGGCATTGTAAGGTGTTCTGCCTTCAATGGCCTCGGCCATAGCCTCGGACATGGAGAAGAGCATATCACGCATTTCAAGCATTCTCCTTCTTTGAAGCTGCATATAGTGATATATAATCGCCACCAGAAAGACCAGTGCCATACCAATAGGCACCGCAAGCAGATTCAGCTTATAGGAAGTAATTTTAAATAAAAGAACCAACAACAAAAGATATCCTGCAATTGTTACCGCAAAGCCAATCAGACGCCGTACTAGCCTGGACCTTAACGCAAAATACCCAAATATACCCACAAACAGAAATGTTACCAGAAACTGAATCACTCCATTTACGGAATATGTCATATTATCATTCAAAAAAGCATAAACGTAATTGGCCTGTAGCTCTACGCCGTACATCTCTTTTGAATAATCAACCGGCACCCTGTAGGA
>JAZQFO010000056.1:0-30790 GCA_045539535.1 Acetatifactor sp. | reverse complement strand
CCGATAGATCCCGGCTTACAGCTTTGCGTCCTCACAGCTTTCAGATATGAGGTTGCCCTTTTCAGAATCCTCTTGATTACTATAACATCGTCCTATGGCATTTGTCAATACGTTTTGTTTGTTATTTATCCAATATCGCATTTCCCTCTATATCACCCTTGAACCGCAATAAGAACAATATCTTGTACCATTGGTGGTGGCCATACAATGAGGGCATTTCTGGGGATATCTCTGGCGCTCCTCATCTGTAAGCTCATCCGCGTCAAACAGCTCCGGTGCTTCTCTTGTTTCGTCTGCCATATTGAACAGTTCTTCTTCCTTAAATCCAAACATTCCGGCAATCAGATTGGCAGGGAACATCTGCAATTTGTTGTTGTACATGGTCACGGCATCGTTGTAGAACTGTCTGGCAAATGTAATTTTATCTTCCGTCTCAGCAAGCTCTTCCTGCAGGTTTGCAAAGCTTGCATTTCCTTTCAGCTCAGGATACTTTTCGGAAACCACAAACAGAGACCGAAGGGTTGCGTTCAGCTGGCTGTTCATGGCAAGCTTATCCTTTGCAGCATTGGAGCCCATATAGTCTGCTCTGCTTGCCAAAACCTTGTCCAGCAGAATCTTTTCATGGGATGCAACGCTTTTCACAGTGTCCACCAGATTGGGAAGCAAGTCAAATCTTCTCTGAATCTGGGCCTCTACCTGAGCAAATGAATTTTTCACCCTGTTTCTGGATTGCACCAGTGAATTGTATGTAACGGCAACGTAAGCCACCAGCGCAACAACGATAACCAATATCACAATTAAAACAGCCATTTTTTGTCCTCCCTTTTTACGTAAAATCAATTGTCTACAAAAATATCCTTGGCCTGCAAATCCTTGAAATTGACCCCCATAGCCTGCTCCAGCTCTTCCTCCCGGAAGGTATGATAGATGGTTTTGGAGATGTATTTCTCAGCGGTCTTGATAATCCCTTGATAATCGGGGATATCGTCCGGAAAATAGATTCCGCCTTTGTCCTTATTTTTCAGCATCCAGCATACTGCTGCCAGTGCAGACATGGCCACCGGCGTAATGGTGGGGGTCTGCCAATAACAGCTCTTTTTGTCCTTATTTAAAAAGGATGTCTCCACCCGGTTGCCTACCCACACCGGCTTAAAATGCTCTCCCATCACAAGTACGCCCACATACTCTGTGCCGGAGGCTAGCTTTTCCTGATACACAATCTCGAAATTCTCCGGATACACATAGCCCCGGATGATGGACTTGCCGTTTACATTCTCGCAATCCTGAGGCTTGTCCGGGTCCGGATTGGGATAGTCATTGACCTTGGCATTGGCAAAATAGCTGCTGGCATACCTGCAGGGCGAGTACAGAAACATCACTGTGGGACGGTAAACCGCCCGGCCGTCCTCTATAACCTCCAGACTTTTGGCAATGGTAATAGTCTCCTCGTGGGGCACCAAAAATCCCTCAAAGGCACCGCCCGGGTAATAAGTGCGGCATTTCCTATCAGCAGCCAGCTTTTTGAATTCTAAATACCCTTTTTCATGATTTACAAAATTGCATTCCTCTTCATAATCGATTCGCTCATGAGTACCGATATTTACCGTAGCCTCACTGAGCATCTCAAACCAGAAGGAATCCGTACACCAGGTACTAAACAGCAGGTTGTCATTGTAGGCGTCCTTGACCTCCTGTAGATCAATGTCGTTTACATGAATCATGCGGATACCCAAAGCTCTGGCCGCCTGATTAAACTGACCAGTCTTCACCAGCTCCTTTAAATGTTTATCTTTTTTAAATTGAGTATGCACAATGTATTCGATGGCAGCCTTCACAAAATGGGACACCAGCCCCGGGTTGTTGCCATGCTGCAGTACAATGGGGTAGCCTTCCCCCGCATACTTTTGCTTTAATTCATTTTTGTACCCATTCTCCTCAAAGATACAGTACCAATGATCCGGCCAATCCGCCTCACCGGTGTTCAGATACATAATCCGGTTCTCGGCACACCACTGACAGATGTCCTTGGTACCCACCGTATCTGCAAAGTCAATGAGCAGGTCTCCTTCACCTAAATAGGGAGCAAACACTTCTTTATAATTCTCCCGGGTGACCTGACTTACAACAAAATTGTCCACAATCCCCCCCAAATTGATATAGGCATCGAACTCGTAGGGGTCCATGGTAATCACGTAATATTTATTTTCATAAAATTTAATCTCTTTGGGCAGCTTTTCAAAAAAGCTTTTTCCCACAGCGCCAAATCCGAATTGCACAATCCGGCCTTCAAATTTAATCAAAGCAATCTACCTCTAATCTTTATCCTTGCCACGGGGCTTTCGAAGGGTAACCTTCTTTGGTGCCTCGTAACCCTTGGTCCAGTAAATCTGAATATTTTTCTTCTGAAACGGATAGAGAATCTTGACCAAATCCTTGGATACGGATTGCCCTACCACAATGATTTTACGAATCTCACTTTTCAAAAAATAGTCCGCAGAAGGAAGGTCCTGGTGGTAAATGTCCCAGCTGTTGTCAAACAGCGCAGCCTCCATCTTAAACTGTTGAATACGGTTTCTATCCAGCAAAAATGCAGGCCTTGCGTCCTCTTTTATCTGCATCTGCATAAGCTGCTGCGCCCCCCAGATCAGGGCAATGCCTGCCGACTGATTGTCCACGGTGGCTCTGGCGCCCTCTTGCTCAATGGTTCCGTTAAAAACCGGAATGGGTCGATAACCGGCCTGGACCAGCGCCAAACCTTCCATGACGCTTTCCCCACCGGGCAGATCCACGATAATCGCTGCATCCTTAATGCTTTCATCCAAATATTCCACAGTAGGAATATACAGATTGGAAAGGTCATACCCCTTGGAATAGTCCTTCATGGCTACGAAAGGAACAGGACGGACCCAATCCACCCATTTCTTACCTGCAGGTGCCCAAATTCTATAGATTTCCTTCGCTGTCATCGCTACTCACCCCTCTCTATCAAAACAGGGATATCCGCTGCATTGGAATCAATGCGGGGCGTCTGGCTGATACGGGCATAGTACCCTCCATGCTCCCCGTCAATGGTATAGGACCCCAGACACACATGATAGGTCTCCCCGTTTTCACCCTCCAAAGGACGGCTGATGAATTTCTTTTGGGCCAGATATTTTTTGGGGTGCTTGCGCACATCTGCAAGAATCTGCTTGTATTCCCCTTCCATGCAGGCCTCTTCGATAGAAATTTTCTCTCCTACACGACCGCAGGCAGGCTTGTAAATGAAGCCTTCCCGACCCTTGGCGTCCTTCACCTCTATGGTCTCCGGCAACAGGGCTCTCCAAGTATCCATGGAGATACCGTTTTGCTCCAGGGCATCCCACACCAGGGGAAACCGCTTGGTCTGTGCAAAAATCGCCACCGGATGGTTGCAGGATACAGTAGTCGTATCAAAATATCCCTGCCAGCGCTTGGGCTTAATCTCCGTAAGCCATTCCAGAGGCGTAAATCGAAAAATGGCATCAATAGGCCCCTCATTGCCGTCTAAAATGCTGTATGCTTTGTGATTCTCAAATCTCAAATGGTCTGCTGCCCCATAAATAATCCGGAATCCTTCCGCCTGCAGCCGATCCCCCAGATACTGCATTACCTGGCGATCATCGCTGTAGGAGGTACAGTGCACCATCATAATCCGTCCGTTCGGAACCACTTTCTTCTGAATGGCAGCCACCATTCTGTCGCCGAAGCTTTTGAATGTGTAATCCGGATTACCCAGAAGCTTAAGGGCTACCAAAGGCATCAAAGACCCTTCTGCAAACCCGCCGGGCACATCGCTGTTTACCTCGCTGACCGCCCATTTGCCCTCCACCGTAGGATGAAAATCATAGCGCATAAGCCGGATGTGCTGATCCGGCTCATAGTTAGACATCTGACTGATTTCTTTTTTCACGCTTTTAGGAAGTGCAAGAGGACCTGTAAGCTCCAGATGCTTATTCAAAAATTGCTCCGCAGCAATGGTCTCCTTGTCAATCTGCTCCGTCAGTTTCACCAGCTCCTCATGCTCTTTCTCGGTAATCACCAGGGCATATCGGGCAACGGTATTGTGGTCCAGAAACTGAGGGTCCCACTTGTAGCAGTCGAACATTAGGGTCAGTCTATAGTCTTCGTATTGTTCCTTTGGGATAGGTACTAATCTCATTTAATGTCGTTTCTCCGTTCTAAAACCTTACAAATCAATTTGCTTTAGAAAGCACATACCGCCCTCTTCCACAAAGTCCTCGATATATGTTTTATCATCACCGTGTACGTTGGAAGAACTTATCATACTTCCAACCACAGTCCATGCAATACCTATTCCTGTCAAAATGCCACTTACAATAATCCATATAATCGATGCTGTCAATTTTCGTCCCGCCTCTCTCTAACAAATTGCTCCGTCTGCTTGTCTTTGGTTAATTTTAAGCCCTGGGAAAGGGAGCGGAAACCGGAAGCTCCTATTGCATACAGAATTATCCAAAGGATTGGTGCTCCTAAATAGGTAAATTGTACCGCACCTGCATATACCAAATAAGTAATAAGCAAAATACAAATGGGTATGGCAATAGCCGCAGTAATTGCAAATTGGATCCACACCTTCTTTTTCTCCACAGGAACCGCTCCGATGGTTTCACCGGTCTGCCCATTCACCAGAATAGTATAAGCTTCATCCTCATATCTGAAAATCATAAACCAGGCAGGTAACAGCACATAATCTGATTTTATAATTTCCTGCTTAGGACTGCTTTCCAACACCTTAATACTATCTGAACGAATCCCCTCCGTAATCTGTCCGTCAAAAAAATCTTTGGCTCTTTTCAGTGCCACCTCTCTGGCTTTCCCTTCTTCCACATCGTATTTGTCCGCATAAAAACCGGATAAGTAACCTATATCAAAAGGCTTAAGCTCCTTTAAATCATATGGCTCCAGACGCAGAGTGATTTCATCGTTCAACTGTGCTGATACATCGCAGGCAATTCCATGAAAATTACACTCCGCCTCGCGGATAAACTCTTTTTTACGTTTTGCACTTTCAATATATGCAGACAGCTTCTGCTTATCATAATGGTAGATATCGTAAGCTCGATAGGGAACATAAATACCTCTGATTTTCTCTTCCTCGAAATTCTTGATCTCCTTAGGTACAAATTTACCCTTTTCTAATTTTTCCCGAATCTTGGATATCGCCTCATCTTTGGTAATCTTGAAAGGGATTATGGCATCGGGCTTTCGCTCTCTGGAAACCCGGTTAAATACAATGGTAGGTTGTCCGCAGTAAGCACAAAAAGTAGATACCTCCGTGTCGTTTACCATAATTTCCGCGCCACAGGAAGTACAACCATAAATTTCACAGGTCATGGTTTCTGCATCTTCTTGTACCTCTGCCGCAATATCTGCAACCTGAAATACCTCTCCGCAGTAAGGACAGGTCATCTTCTCTATAGATGGATCATAAGTTAATGCACCGCTACAATTGGGACATTTACAAATCATTTATTTTTCTCCTTCGGATTTTCCTTCATACTCTGCATATCTATAAAATGCAGGGTTCTTCTCCCTGTAAAGGTATAGAAGTCACCCGTGGTATCACCATGATTATTGGACAGGCAAAATAGAACTGCAACAGTAAAATAAGCCAAGGCATATCCCGTTATAATACCAAATATAAGTATTGCGAACCAAGTTAAAATTTCCATTAGTCTTTATCCTGCCTTTTCTTTACAAACATACCCATGTCCTTGTTCTTCGTCTGATTAATCTTCTCTTTTACATTATCCATCGCTGTGCTGCCTAGAGCCCATAGCGCGATCCACAAAGGTATAGCATACAAAAAAATTAGAAATCCGCGCTCCGTATTTTTAATAAAGAATGTACCGATTTCAATACCCAACACAGTGGTAAATGGAAATAGAAGTGCAAAAACAATCTTCGCCTTCTTTTTATCTGCAGGAACAGCACCCACGGTCTTGCCGGTCTGTCCGTTTACCAGCATGGTGTAGGACTCTCCCTCATATTGAAACATCAAAAACCAGGCCGGCAGCATCACATAGTCCGTGCCTATAACCTCACACTTGCAATTACCCTTACACAGTTGTACATTGTCTGCATGTATGGTTTTTCGAACTTCTCCGTCGAACATCTCCTTTGCACGCTTCTTAGCGATTTCTCGCAGGCTCTTTTCGCCCACACTGGCCTTGTCCGCATAAAATCCGGACAGATATCCCTCATCAAAGGGCTTCAATTCACGCATATCATAGGGTTCCAGACATCGGGTCAAGTCATCCTTTAAACGCATGGACGCATCGCAGGCAATCCCTCTAAACTCACACTCTGCCTCACGAATAAAAAAACATTCCTCTTCACGAACCTTACCCTTCAATTTCTGACGGTCGTAGTAATTAATGTTGTAGAGCTGATATGGAATATAAATTCCCCTAACCTTCTCTATCTGAAAATTTTGAATTTCCCTGGGGATAAAGAATCCAAGCCGCATTTTCTGTCGAAGCTTTTCCACGGCCTGCTCCCTGGTAATCTTAAAGGGAATGATAAATCTGGGCCTACGGTCCTTTGAAACTCTGCTAAATACAATGGTGGGCTGGCCACAATAGGCACAATAAGTAGAAACCTCTGTCTTATTTACAGAGATCTCCGCACCACAGGAGGTACAGGCATAGACCTGATAAGAAATAGTCTCTTCCTTTTGCTCCTTTAATACATCCTGAATCTGAAACTCGTCCCCACAATAGGGGCAGGCCATCTTTTCGTCTGCGGGATTGTACTCCACTGCTCCGCTACAATTGGGACATTTACAAATCATCGCTTTTTTCCTCGTATTCCTTCAGCATCTTCTTGGCTGTATCATCATTCATATAACTGTTTTCTATGGCGCCGCTTCGCAAATCGCCCACCAGCTCAGTGGTACTTTCTGCGCTCATTACCGCCGCACAATCCTTGATTTTCAGACGTGCTGTAGAGCCTACCAATGCGCCCGCAGTCTGTTTACCCTTTACCGTGCCGGAGACAAAACAGTTGGTCATATCATACTCATCCCCGGAATTGATATTGTCACCCAAGATTCCACCTACATAATATTTACCCTCTATGTAGCAGTCCTTCAATGCCAGGTCATGGACCTCAAAGCTCTGCAGCGTGCGCCCAAACATCCCCAAATCCGACTTGTTAGGCGCCTCAATATGCATATTGTAGATGGTATGTCCGTTTCCGAAAAAACGCCCCTCAAAAGGGAAATCCTTCCACAAATAACCATCATCCGCAGGATAGTACCAACCGATAGGAGCCCACTGATACCCCGCCAAATCCAGATCTGCATCCAGATAAAAATCACAATCCCTGAAGCTGGTACCGGTGTTAACCAGCTTTACCAAGCCTGCCAGCTGCTCCACTGTAGTAATGTGATACTCGCAGGATTCATCGTACCAGGAAATATCTGCCAGCTTCTCTATATCCTGGTAATAGAATTCATTATGCCAGTGGCAGACGGGCTCCTTAGGCTCATCATATTCATAAGTCCCCGTCCAAACACTAATCCAGGTAGCCATATCTTCCAGAATATAAGTACCCTGCTGCTTTACCGGTACAGCAATCATATTCTCTTCATAATTGGCCTCAATATATTCCTGTGGTTCGTAAAAGTCTTCATCCCGATTGTACCACAAAACAGCCAAATCCTGCTCGTTGCAATCAAGGGCCTCCTCATCATAAACAAATATGAGCTTCACGTCTCCATTAAGCGGCGTGTCAGAAGGACAGCTTACCTCGATAGGTACCCCCACCATACCTACCACTTCACTGGAATACATATCGATATTGTAGGTATTGGAGAGATGAAAGCCCTTTGCATTACCGGCAAGAAACGCTTCCTCCATGGCCGGCTTATCCGGCTCCTCCACAGTAATGGATACCTGTGCCTGTGAAGGGGCATTCTGCTCGAAAGATCTATTCCACTTCTGCTCCAGCATCTCATGATCCGGAAACAGCAGACAATAATTCATATATAACCAAATAAATAAAAGTCTCTTAAACATTTCTGCCCCCATAAATTTACCGGATTCTCAATGACTTACCAATCAGAATCCCAGTCAGAATCCCAATCGGAGTCCCAATCGCTATCCCAGTCATCATCATCCCAGTCGTCATCCCAGTCGTCATCATAACTCCAGTCCCAACCGTCATCATCGTCGTCATCGTCATAATCGTCACCGGAATCATAGTACCATCCATGATCATTAAAATCAGGATTGTCCTCATAAGTAGACACATTAAGAGGAGACATCATTATAGAGAACAGGCCATACATTAACAGCAAGAAAATTATAATATACAGCAGTAATCGAAACGCAAATGAACCCTCTTTCGACGGAGCCTCTTGATTGATGTCATTGGACGGGTTGGCATTTCTATGATAATTACCGTTATAATTTATCTTCTGAGGCCTGGCAGACTGTGCGGCACGATTCTCGATAACCTCTGTCTTCATCTTCTGATAGATTTCATTGACTGCATAGGCCTCGTCCGTACCTTCATAACGTACCACACGCTGGCCATTGGACTTGTTTTTATAAACCGTCACAATGCCCTCGTCATTTTTGTAAATACCATAAGCCCTGGCCCCTCTGTAATCCTGGCCCAGGAAAAACCGCATCTTATCCAAGGGAAGATTTTTCTCCCTGGCAAAGGCAATCAATTCCTCTATGGTCTTGGGTATCCCATTTGCACTGCGTTTCAGATTACGATTGACTGCACCGCAATTGGGGCAGGTTTCGTCTGTATCCTGCAGATACCCGTCACAATATTCGCATTGAATTCTCATTTGTATCCCCCTAACTTAACCTATCTGTGCTTTGAAATGCAACAAACCACACAAAACATGCAGACAGAAGATAAACCATGCTCCGTCTATCAAAAACCGTTTCAGCCCGGTGTCCGCCTGAGTTTTTTCTAAGACAGACAATCGTAACATAGCCGTATAAAAAAGTAGCCCCATGCCCCACATCATAGGCCACATAAAGTCTCCGTGGCTTAATTTAACGCCACCCTCACCAAGAAGCGCAGCCTCCAAAAAGCCCACTGCGTAACCTACCAAAGACAAACGTCCCAGGTTATCCTTTAAGAAAAAACGGGTATCAATCAGAATCATAAACAGCGGAAATGCCAGGCCAAGGGCCATGGAAAGCACCACGTTTTCCGTGTACATGCTCCATACTTCCAGCCATTTGGTAATCATAAAGGAGCCATCTGCACCGTAGCTTCCGCCCCAGATAAAATATCCCAGAAAAGCCAGCAGAATATATAACAGGCCGGGCACTGCGCACAAAAGCATGTGCAGACAGTGGTTAAAATAAGCTTTGGCCGTGCCGTCCTTTTTACGGATACGCAAGATCCACTCCCCAAGCATCACAAAAGCCACCGCAGGCACAAACACCTCCGCAAAGGTAGGCTTGGTCATGGTGGACAATAAAAGTGCCACCGTCAGATAAATATAGGGTCTTTTCAAGCCCTTTTCCATGTTGAAAAATACACCCTTGTACTGCTCATCCCGCTGTCTGTTCCAGATATCGTACACCAAACAAATACATAATAAAGCAAAAGGACGGGCACTCATCTGGGTAGGATTGTGGATGGGATTCATGGAGTAAGAGCCCAAAAACCTGTCTCCCGCATCCAGCCAGTACAGATACAGAGGCTGGCTGACAGCCAGTCCAAATGCCACAAAAGCTGCCTTTGCAGAGTGCATCTCCTCACCTGCCGCCTTGGTATAACAAAGTATCATCCGGTACAGAATAAAATAGGACAACAGCACAAAGAAAATACTTACAAAAGCGGAAGATGCTTCAAGAGGAAGATGAATGACATGATGCAATGCCAGCACACTTACATGCCAGATACAATAAGGAACCGTCTTCCAGCCCAGAGTCCAGTCCCCTCCCGTAAACATGGGCAGGTACACATAAGTATGTCCGTTGTAATCCGACAAATGTCCCGGCAATTCACTGCGAATCATCAAATATGTCAAATAGGATAAAAAGATGGATAACAGAATCGCTACCAGATTTTCCCTTTTCTTCTGTTCCATAAAAACCTCCCCAAATCACTTGCGTATTCCTTCTTTTTTTATTATGATAAAGAATATACTTTATTTATTCTACTACAGATACAAGGAGTTTTCTATGAAAAAGATAAAAATAGTAGTTATTTTTTTAGCCGCTATTCTATTTATCATGATCCCGCTTCCTGCTGATAAATTGTATCTTAGACTGCACTTTATGGACGCCATCGGCGGCGACTGCGAGCTCTTTTATGCAACAGCTGCTGCAGACTTCAATCCGGAGCAATATCAAAGAGCCTCCATTGTCAGCGACGAAAATGGCTCCCGTGTTACCTTTTGTTTGGATGGATCTTTAAAAGATGAGATTACCCGTCTAAGAATTGACTTCCCGGCAGGAGATGAGATGCACAGCGTCAGCAATATCACTGTCAGCAGCGCAGGAATTGTACAGAAACAATTTATCCCCAGCAATTTCTTTGCCGGGGACAATGTAAGCATGAAAAATGATATTTCAGATATTTCGCTGGCTACTGCCCAAAATCGAGCCTATGTAGTCACTGCCGGGGAGGACCCCTTTGTAGTTTTATCAGAGGGCATTACCGATCAGATTTTATCCGGTTACAGTCAGTACCGCCTGACCCGCCTGGCAATTTGCCTCTTCCTTGGCGGCTGCTACCTGATGTACCGCAAAAAATTTTTTGATTGATTTTATCAATTCATTTATTTGTGTTTGATTATGTGATTAATCGCTTAGGTACATTATATCCTCCCACGCGACCTTGAAAAACGCCGGTGCTTGACGAGGTCAAGCCGCTTGCGGCTTCGAGTCTAGCATCCGCTGCGCTTTTTCACGGAGTGAGAACGTTCCGTGGGAGGACATAATGTACCTCAAGCGATATATACCGGATACTTAAACACAAATAAATGAATTGAAAAAGTACTAAATGATGATACCTTCCAGGTGGTCGCACTCGTGTTGGATAATCTGGGCAATCCAACCGGAATACTTCACTTTTTGTTTGTTCCAGTTCTGGTCCAGATATTCCACCTCAATATTCTGGTAGCGGGTGGTTTTGCGCACTCCTTCCAAGGACAAGCAACCTTCCTCTGTCTCGTATTGCCCGGTCTTCTTTAAGATGACCGGGTTTATCATTGCCACATTCATAAATCCCATGTTGACTGCAATAATTCGTTTTCTCACACCTATCATATTGGCAGCCATTCCCACACATCCGGTTTCGTTAGCTTTCAAAGTGTCCAAAAGATCCCGAACTACCTGCATATCTTCCTTGGTGGCAGGCTCTGCTTTTTGATTTAAAATAAATATATCTCTACAAATTGGTCTAATCATCCTGAAACCTCATCAAATATAGTAAAATCAAATATAGCAAAGAGACGGCATAAAGCCCATGCCTTATGCCGTCCATATTTACGATTCATTATTCCTCAGTGGTAGTATCCTCGGACACATCCTGGCCGTCAGTTACAACGCCGGTGATATCGTCCTTCTTTGCACAGAAAGAACACAGACGTGTACGTCCTGCTGCAATTGCCTGCTCCACATCACCATAAGTAAGGCTGTCACTCTGATTCAGAGAGGAACAATCCTCATGGGTATGATAAACTCTGCCGAAAGGACTCCAGTACACATCGGTACTGATTGCTGCCATAGCTGCCTGCTGCTGCTCTTCGGACACAGGGTTGAAATCATAGCTTGCAACACCACCGATTAACAGTGCAATGATTGCCACAACAGTTGCAATGGCCTTAGTCTTCTTGTCAGTTTCCTTATTGGTCAATGCAAGAATCACAAAAGGAATGAATGCCAGCGCGCACGCAATAAGTCCCATGTTGTTCCAAAGCCAGAACTTCACCTTATTTTTCTCACTGGCAGGCTTGATATGATTGGCCTTCTTCCAGAACTGAGCGCCTACAATCACACAAACCAAATCCAATACCAGGAAAATAATAATCTGCCACAGACTGGGCATAAAGGTCCAGTTCAAGGTACCAATCAGTACCAGATAAGCCAGCACCTCAAGTCCCAAAGCTAACAGCCACAACACAACTGCACCGATACGGAAACCGGTTGCATTTCCTACAGGCTTAGCCTCTTTTGCAGACTTGGTCTTGCCCTTTAAGGAACCTGCTTTTACCTCTTTGCCGGTATCAGCAGATACAATTTTTTTCTTTTTAGGTTCTGCCATCACAAAATCCTCCTAAATATTTTTAATCTGTTTAATATTATACTTATAAACGTTTTATAAAACAAGACTTTCCCCCAAAAATCTCCATTTTCTTGACTTATTTCGACACATGTTTCATAATTGAAATAACAAATATTCCACAAAGAGGAGAATAAACCTATGGATTTGACAAAACTTGCAGGTACTTTATTAAGCTCTGACAGTATTGACGGATTAAGCGGACTTACCGGTGCATCCGGAAGCGATGTTTCTAATGTTTTGGCGAAGGCTCTTCCTGCTCTGTTGAGCGGTGCAAAAGACCAGGCAAAGGGAGAAAGCACCTCCACAAGCTTTGCTACTGCTATTTCTGACCACGCTAAGGATGACACCAAGGACTTGACCAAATTCCTGAGCAAGGTTGACATGGAAGACGGTGCTAAAATTATTGCACATCTTTTAGGCTCCGGCAAAGATGATGTAGTACAGGAAGTAGCGGAAGATACCGGTGTTTCCAAGACCGATGCCAGCTCCATTCTGTCTGCGGCTGCTCCCCTGCTTTTGAGCCTTTTGGGACAGCAGGCGGACGAAGACGATGACAAGGACTCCGGCGTAGGCAATCTGCTGAGCGTACTTTTGGATAATGTAGATGTGGGAAGCCTTCTGACCGGTCTTCTCACCGACAACAACTCTTCCAACAAAAAGGGCAAGAAGGCTGCTAAAAAAGCAGACTCCGATAATGGTGCAGGATTGGTTGGAAGCCTGATTAAGAATCTTCTCCAGTAATTTCTCAATATTCATCAAGCTAAAAACCCCTCTTTGATTGGAATACCAACCAAAAGAGGGGTTTTATTTTAACTGTTTTTCTTCTTTTTACTCATTAATAGCGGATAAACCGCAACACCTATCACACTAAGGATGCTTACCAGGTTAGAGGCGGTTACGCCCGGTACCCCTTCATAGGATACCTGTATCTGTGATTGTCCCTCCGGCAATTTACAAGCCACCAGGGAATCTATCTTGCAAATCTCCACCTGCTCACCATTTACCCAAATCCGATAACCCGGATAATAGTAAAAAGGAAATACCATATAGTCAACAACCTGGGAAGGCGCATCTACTGTAACGGACAACTGCATACCCTTTCTTTGCAGATTGTCATAGGTCACCTCCGTGCCAAACTGTGTACGAATATAAGCATTTGACCGGTTATATTGCAGATTCAGAGGCTGAAAGCTTTCACCGTCACTGTACATATACATGGCATCTGTATAGCCGAATCCGTTAAAAGCCATTTTGTCGCTGTAGGACACAGCCTGACTACTCTTCATGTCAAAATAGTAGCCGGTGCTGCAGATTACAAGCACGGCGCAAACCGCATAAATCCACTTACCATCCTGTTTTCCGGCAAAGCTCACCACACCGATAGCTGCTGCCACGCTCAATAGTGCACTGGCCGGACTTAAAAACCGCCATGCAAACTGAATAGAAGTCACTATGGTGTACAGCCAATCCACAGCTTGCAGCTTTTCCCAAGGAAACAGCCAGGAGGATAAAAGCAGTGCCACCACGCCATACAACAGGCATCTCTTAGCGATATTGAGCTCCTTATTTTCCCGGTTACGAACAAGCTCCACACACAAAATACCTGCGCCCAAAAGCAGTACCGTCCCCACTGTATGTGCCATCTCTCCGGCGGTGCTTCCCGTTACCAGATCGATTCCCTCTGCAGGAGGATACAGGGCAAACATCTGGGAAAAATAGAGCACCGTCTCTCCGATTTGGTTGGGCATATGGAAACACTGCAAATCCTCTTTGCAAAAATACAAAAAAGGATACAAAAAATACGCATTTACCAAAACCGTTAAGCCTGCTGCTTTTACGCCTGCCAAAATACGAGGGGTAAACTCCTCTTTTTTACAGGAGAACAGCCACACCAAAAGCTCCAGCACCAGAAACAGTACACACATTTCCGCGGAGAGCACATGGCATTGCAGCACACCGCCCACGCCCAGGGCCAAAATATACCATTTCTTGTAATTGCCCCAAAGCACCTCATAAATTCCCCAGATTACCAGAGGCAAAAACGTCATAGCCAAGGCTTCTCCCAGGGCAGCCCTGGAGTAAACATTCGTCAGCCTGTAAATAGAAAAGGTATAGAATACACTGGCCCAAAAACCAATCGCAGAAGAATTACATATTTTCTTGGCACTGTAATAAGCTGCAAAAGCTGTTGCAATATTCATCGCTACAATCAACAGCTTGTAGCACAGCATCAACGATACCCGGAAAAATCTCAAAATCGCCACCGGGTACAAGAATAGAGAAGGGTACATGGTGCCGGACAACATTCCGAAGCCACCCATCCGATTGCTGCCCAGGTATACCGGAAATTCTCCGGCCTTCAGGCCCTGATACACCGCTTCCAGCCTGGCCACATGGAATCCGAAATCGTCTCCGCTCAAAATAAAATCCGAAAACAGAGGAAGACTTGCCAATAAACCGAATACAATCAGCATAACCGGTTCTTTGTACTTATCCACCGGAACATACATCCCCAGCAAAATAATCCCCAAACCGCTGAGGATAAACAGAAGTCCCAGCAGATAATGATCTCTGTTTTGCAGCTGAGAGCCCTGAATCACCACACTGTCAATATAGCTGTAGTCTGCTATATCCTGTGCTGTGCGAAAGCTCAACTCATAGACATCCCTGTCCAAGGTAAGCTGCACGCGGGTTTTTTCCTCTCCCTGCCCAATCCCGGTCTCATAGAAGGTTACGCCCGGCTGATTGTTCGCATCTATGGCCTCATCCGTATAAATGATCAGACTGTTGCCGGGAACGGTTTTCTCATAAAACACATCCACCGTATATTGTCCGGCCTGCACAAAGGGAAATCCGCTTACTCCTTCTCCGTGCTTGAATGCGGTATGATAATCATCCGGCTGGAGAAACAACAGAAACCCAATTAACACCAGCCCGATTCCCAACATTTTATGAACAAAATTTAACTTGGACATTTTCAAAAACATACCATCTCTACCTGACCCTATCCTGCATACAAAAGCATTTCAAAACAATTCTCCGCATTCATTTCGTTTACTGTGGGCGGCCAGCCGGCCTCGGTGTAAAATCTACATCTCTGTCCGTCATCCGCCAGCACATCCACATAAGTTTCTCCATCTGTGACAACGAACTCAAACGCTGTTCCTACAGGGAATTCGTAGGTTTCTCCCAACAAAAGTCCCTCCTCATCCACCAATTCTGCAGGAATAACTGCTGTAGAAGTAAGAATAAGCTGACCCTTTATGGTATATACATCACTTATCTCCACAGGCAATCCGTTCTCACCTACAGTACAATCGGCTGTAGCAAAATAGGTACTCAGCAAATCCATGCGCTTGGCAACTTTAAAGCTTGCAGAATTGGTAAAGTCCTCCAAACTGTTGGCGAAGTCACCTACATATTCCACAGAATTCTCCGTCAGCTTAAATACAGACACGCACATGTAATCGCTCTCCGCTACACGCTGGATGTAGAGATAATTGTTGTCACCTGATTTTACAAAGTAACTCCACAAATCATAAAAATATACATCCTGGGTAAAGGCATTGCCATTTACTGTCACGGTTAAAGACTCACAATATTCTGTGTCCACATTGTAATTCCTATGTACGGAAACATAGTCTGTCACACCGTCACCATTCAAATCCAAATCCGTTCCAGCCCAGTTATCCAGAAGGGCAATCACATAATAGTCATCCACATTTTCAAAATATGTGCCGTTCAAAAGCTCCGGATACTCCGTGTAAGAAATCAATACTTCCTGCCGGCCGTCTGCATAACTACCCAGCTCATAATCACTAAAGTAGAAGGTTACACCCTGATAATCCACCGTCCAGGTAAATTCAGGAGCGTACTCCGCATTGGAAGGAGTGATGTAATCCTGAAAAACAGTGGACAAATCCTCTGCCCAGAAGGTAAGATCCGGATACTTTTCCTGAACCTCTGTAGCCAAAACAGCGGGGAGGCTGTCCATGTCCGCAATAACCGAATCCAAGCTGATGTGCTCACCGGTCTGCACATCAAAATTCACACTGGTATAATATTGGTTGCCATGGGCACCGCCCTCATAGGCATAACAAGCCTCTACCACGGACAAAACCTGTCTGTCTGCACGACGAAGATACATATCCGCCTCCATGACAAAGGGGCCCATAAAGCTGTCTGCACCGTAAGATTTATATTCGTCAGTTGCCCAGGCCTCCAGCTCGTCCAGATAACTTTGTCTGGCGCCTTCAAGCTCCTCATTGTAGGCCTCCACTGCCGCCGTCAACGCAGGATACTCCGTAGAATTCAGACAGATGCTGTTGTAGTGACCATACATCAGGGAAACCTCTTCGTAATAGCTGTCCACAAAATAGTTAAAGTCCACATCCAAATAATTGGAAACAGCAGTAACCTCTTTGTCGGTCTCCTCAGGATTTTGTGCATCCTGAGCGGAACTTGCACTTTCCGTTTCTACGATTTCTTCTTTTCCAACCTCTCCCGTGGATGCACCCTCCAGGGCTGCATTTAAACTGCTACATCCACTCACTGACAGAATCAAACCAGCCATAACTATTGCCAGGAATTTCTTTTTCATAATATTCTCCTTGCTTGCTCAATAGAATTCTTATTCATAACTGCATTATAATACAGGACAAGCAATAGAAGCAATATTTTTACCATCCTAAATCCATAAGCCAATTGTGTAACAGTCTTTCTCTATCCTTTTCCTGCATGGTTTTTTCTGTAGGACATTTGTATTCTCCCTTGATATTACCATCTACAATATACAGTACTCTGGTACATTTTGCCGCCACCTTGGCATCATGGGTAACCATCATAATGGTGGTACCCTCTTTGTTTAACTTTACCAATTCCTCCATCACTTCATTGGATGCTGTCCGGTTTAAAGCACCGGTAGGCTCATCCGCGAATAACACCTTAGGCTTATTAATCATACTTCTGCAAATACATGCCCTCTGCAGTTGTCCGCCGGACACTTCATTGATATCATTGTCTGCCACTTCAATAATATCAAGCTTACGCATCAATTCTTCGCCACGCTCTATCTTTTCCTTTTTGGTCTCTGAGGATTTTTTGCTCTCCATGGCAGGAAGAACAATATTATCCAAAATAGTCAAATTCTTCATCATGTACATCTGCTGAAAAATAAAACCCATTTCATCCAGACGAAGTGCTGCAAGTTCATTGCTCTTCAACTTCGTAATATCTTTGCCGTCAAACAATACATTTCCGCTGGTCGCATTATCCATACCGGATACCGCATAAAGCAACGTAGACTTACCGGAACCGGAAGGTCCCATAATAGCCACCATTTCACCGGCTTCCACCTGAAAATTAACGTTCTTGAGTACATTATTCTGTCTTTTATTTACAACATAAGTTTTACATAAATCCTTTACTTCCAAAACTGCCATTTCTTTATCCTCCATCTTACTCAATATTTGCTGTGTCACTGCTGTGAATGGTTTTGGTATACAATGCAGTAATCCAAGTTACAAAAATTGTCATTATCAGTACAATACCCGGATATAACACAAAAATCTGCAACGGGTCGATATTATAATCCACATCCACTGCACCCATCATTCCGAATATGGGTGTAATACAAAGCTCTGTCATAGGGATAGATAACGCTGCTGCCAGAATTACTGCAATCAGCCCTACTAAACCAAAGCGATACACGTGCCACTTAATAATTGCACCATCCTTAAAACCAATTGCTTTCAGAATAGCAATCTGACTCTTTTCATCTGCAATAAAGCTTCTCTCCATAAGAACTGTTACAAGAAGTACCACCACCAAGGTAATACTCAAAAGCAGGAATTGTACGCTTTCTAAGGTATCCACAACTGCTGTGCAGTCAATACAGTATTCTGTGGCATTCATAATTTTGTCATTCTGATACAGTTCCTTGATCCGCTCCTTGCGAAGCTCAACTTCTTCCTCCGTAGGATCATCTGTAAAATTAATCTGGTAGGACATCGCACTGGAAATGAAACGGAAATCCGTAGGTGCATTCTCATGAAGGCGAATCAATTGTCCCAGCTGATTCATGGACTGGAAATAAGCCGTTACCATACATTCCACATCTTTTTCGCCAAAATGAATTGTCATGGTATCACCAATTTCTGCTCCTATCATCTCTGAAATCTGAGGTGTGATAGCAATTTCATATTCATTTTGAGGGACTACACCTTCCATGTAGACATACTCCGTAATCTCTGTATTCATACCCTGTTGACAGGTGAGAACATAATCATTTCCCTCAAAAGAGAGCGGATATTTATACTGCATTTCAATACAAAACTCCGCAGGCATTCCTTCCGCAGTAAGCTCCCGGGCCATTTCCTCCAGTCTATCCTGCATAGCCTCTTTAGAACCTGTACTCATGTAATCCATCACTTCTGCAACGTCTGTTACATAGAGATGACTCTTGGTTCCAAAAGTATGAATTAAATTGGGACTCTTCATGGTTGCTGTAGTATTTACCATGATTAGTACAAATAAAGTACACAGGCCAAAAGAAATAACAATGGTCAAAAATCTTTTGGAATTGCTTAATATATCATTGGCTGCCATAAAGAATGCATTACTTGTATGGCATTTTTGAATCCGCAAGACACTTTTATTCTTATATCTTTCACCGGTCTGACCATTTCGGATTGCATCCACCGGAGAGGATTTCTTTACTTTTCCCGTACAAAGGTATGCAAACAATACAATCACGCATACTACCAGTAAGGAGCCCAAAACATTGGTCAGAATCGCATCATCATTTCCCAGCACCATTTTCCTGCTGACGGAATCCAATAACAACTTCCCAAAAGGAAGGCTTGCGAAGAAACCAATCACTGCACCTGTAACTGCCATCATAAAATACTTCACAATATACAAACTTCTGATTTTACCGTTAGAAAGTCCAATGGCTTTCATAACACCAATCTCACGAAACTCCTCTGTAATAGTAAAGGTAATGGAAAATTTCAACACTACAAAAGAAACAATAATCAGGCAAACACTTAAAATCAACATTACGAATGCCACAATCATGTCCATCACATAACACATTTTAATTGTGGAACGGGTTCCATCAAAGGCCACATTGGTAACATCCGCCATAGCGGCCTTTACGGCCTGTACATCATCCGTTTCAATATAACAAATTTCTCCCCTGTAGTGGTTGTATATTGCTTCGTTGGCAAGCAATATATCCATATCCTCATCAGACAACACAAATCTTGTATTACCCATAAAGTCAGAACCCAGCAATGCATCTTTGGCTATACCATTTAAAATAAATGTCATCTCCACACCACTGTGTTCTAAACAAATCTTATCGCCTTCCTCAAACTCATTTACATCCATAAAAGTACCTGACACATATACATGACCCGGCTCAACAGCGTTTATCGGTTCATTGTCCTTATCAAAAAAAGTAATCGCCGATGTATCAATGGACTGAAAAATTGTTGTATTCTTACACTCCACAGAAGATCCATCCACTGCTTTAACATCGTCCTGTGAACCAAACACCACCTGCTCCATACGGAAATCCTTTACTGCGGGTTTCGTTTCTAACATCTCGTCCAAAGCACCGACTGCGTTGTCTCCCATCGTAATAATGACAAAGTCCTCCACACCGGCCTTATCCAGATAGTAGTCGGTACCGTTCATAACAGTAAGTACATTGTTGATACCACTGGCCACAAACATGGTTGCCAATATGATGAACAAAAACAAGATGATGTTCATCGTTTTCTTTCTCTTCAGATCATTTTTTAAAATACGAAATAACATTTTTCTACTCCTTTCTCTTGTTTGTAAACCCATCATATAAGAGAAATTATTAAATAATCATTAAATGCCCTGATTCGGAGCCATGCGGATATAAAGAAACAGGCCGCGTAAGCTTACTTACGGCGGCCCGTTTCTTTATATCCATATGGCGAGTAGCCATACATGAGCAAAAGGAAAGCCTCGCAGAGGCGATTTTGCGAATGGTCTCCGAATCAGGCTCCCGGCCATTCAATGCGCAAAGGAAAGCCTCGCAGAGGCGATTTTGCGAATGGGTTTATGCCTTCCGCACTACTACTGTCATACGGAAGCCTCCCTCTCTAACCTGTGCAAAAACTGCTCCGTCCATCTTCCGCATCAATGTTTTGCAGATATACAATCCCAATCCGTTACCCTTTATTCCATGGCTGTTGCTTCCCCGATAAAAAGAATCAAACAAATTGGGCAATTCCTCCTCTTTCAGACTACAACCGGAATTTTCAATATGAATCAGCTTACAATCCTCTTCATCCTCACCATAAATACGAATAGCTTTACCATCACCATATTTGATGGCATTCTCCATAATATTTTGGAGCACCTCAATCAAACGGTTTTTGTCTCCCTTTATCAGGCACTCAGAAAATGAATCTACCTTGAAATCCGTATGAATCACGGAAAGCTTATCTCTATAATAGCTTTCTGTAGCCTGAAGAATCTCTGATAAATAGAACTCACCATCCATTACCTCCAGATTTAAGAAATCCTCTCTGGAAGCCGTAACAATTTCATTTACGTACTTTTTAATTTCCTGAACATTTCTGGTAATACCCTGCAATGCTTCCTCTTTTTTGTCCTGAGAATCATATAGGTTCTCCAACAAAGCCTTGGAATACAACTCTATAGACGAAAGAGGTGTCTTAATATCATGGGACAATGAAAGAATCAATGTTTTGCGGTCCTTTTGAAATTCCAGCTCCTTCTCCCGATTGTCTTCCAGCTTCTCACGAAGCATATCCATGCCCCAGAGAAAACGTCCGAATAGCTTGCTTTTCTCCTCCTTGATGGGAATAGATAAATTCCCTTTGGCCAATTCATAAGAAAGATTACTCATAGAATGAAATGGCTTTAGCACCTTTTGATACACATAAAGAAGCACTATACCCGTCACAATCACCATACCAACCAGTGCTGCATTTATATACCAAAGGACACCATAATTGCTACTTGCTCGATATTCAATTCTATATAATTTGCCTGCGGCGGCTTCTACCACATAGTCGTTATTACAAATTTCTTCTGTTTGAAACTCACGGACAGCTACAATGGTTTCGTATTCCGATAAATCCAATGTAGCGAGGTCTCCTGCCTGTTTGTCTATTTCCATAGAGACACGGTTGGCTTCCACCCGGTACAATCTTCCTCCCCAGTCACTGTTTTGATACAAAAACAGACCATTACATAGCAAAATCAAAAGTAATTCTATAACTACAACCAGACATACAAAACTCTTATACCTACTCAAACCGGTATCCCACTCCCCACTCTGTAATAATATGTACCGGCTTCTTGGGTTCCGCCTCAATTTTCTCCCGCAACCACTTGATATGTACTGTCAAAGTCTGCAGTTCCGAGTCGCTGTCACTTCCCCACACCGTATTAAACAGATACTCTTTCTTTAACGTAACATTTTTATTCTCAATCAATAATTTCAGAAGTTCAAACTCCTTCTCCGTCACATTGACTTTTACATCATTTACATATAAAGTCTGCTGCACGGTATTCAAACGCAAATGTCCCTCCACAATCTCTTCCTGAGCGTATTTGCGCTTGAAGATTCCTTTAATCTTAGCAATCAAAATATCTATATCGTAGGGCTTTTCAATATAGTCATCTGCTCCCAGATTTAAGCCCTTTAACTTATCATTCTTCTCCGTCTTGGCACTGGCAATCAAAATATGAGTGTTGGAGTTTTCCCGAACTTTGGAGCAAACTGCGAATCCATCCATCCCGGGAAGCATGATGTCCAGTATCAACAGCTTTGCACCATATTTTTCATATAAATCCAACGCCTTTTCGCCGGAATTTGCAACACTTACCACATAATTTTCTTTCCTTAGAAAATCACAAAGCAGCGCAGCAATTTCTACATTATCCTCCACAATCAAAATATCCAACATAGCTATTTCCTCTTCTAAATCGTCTTGATAAAGCAGACACAGTCTTTACCTACAAATTCAGCATATCCATTACTTCTGAAACACTTCTTAGAGGACTCATTTGCATCTTCCACCATACCCATCAGAACCTGCAGTCCCTCAGCGGGAGATTGCTCCGCCAGCTTAAGAATCTTCTTGCCATAACCCTTTCCGCGCATGGAAGGTGCAATCATGTAACTGATTTCTCCAATGTGATTGACCTCGTCTATTCGAATCTGGCCCACCGGCATATCCCGGTCAACCATGATATACATATGGCAATTTTCATCCTGAAGCTTCCCCGCCAGCCAATTCACATGACTTTCCATGTCAATTAACTCCTTTTGGAATGAATTGGCCCGAGTAGCAGCGTCATTTCTCCATTCCAAAATCTGCTCTGCATCTTCCATGGTTACAGCTCTTAACTGCACATTCATCTGTAGCCGCCTCCCTAAACAATAAATTTCACGGTTTTACTTCTCTCTTGTATATACAATCTGGGCTCTACCGTTGTCCCAGATCATGGTATCCCCTTCAAAGGTTACCGTATACTTGGATTCTGTTCCAAACGCAGAGTAATTCATGGTAAGCGTGTCGCCTTCCAGCTTAAAAGTATCCTCACTGTTAGTCTCAAGGTAAGGGTCGTACAGCACAATATTCTTGTGGTAGGTCATGTCCTCATTCAGAGTCAATGTCTGAATACCATCGCCCATATCCTCAATCCATACACCGCAAACATCTTCCTTTGTCAAACCATCCTCTGCAGCCTCTTCCTTGCCACATGCACACAGCGCAAAAGTACAAACAAGTGCCAAAATCAAACTTAAATACTTTTTCATGCTAATCCCCTTTTCATATATTATAAATTTGCTTCCGAGAAAATTGTAACATGAAATGATTTATTCCCGCAACTGATTTACACATCTCAAAAAATATGGTATAAATTCCTTAGTTGTAAAATCTCAAAAGAATAGGAAATTTGAATATGAAAAATTGTATTGTAGCACAATCCGGCGGCCCCACCGTGGCTATTAACGCAAGTCTTGCCGGTGTTATATCCGGTGTTTTGAACTCTCAGGAGTACGATATTGTATACGGCTCCTTAAACGGTATTACCGGTATTTTAAATGACCGTCTGTTAAATCTTTCCGATATCTTTGCAGAAGGTAAACCGATGCTGGACAAGCTGGTTATGACCCCGGCTATGTATCTGGGCTCCTGCCGTTACAAGCTGCCCACAGCAGACGCTGACCCGGCAGTTTATGAGAATATTTTTAGATTTTTCGAGGAAAAAGAGATTGCAGCCTTTTTCTATATTGGCGGCAACGACTCTATGGATACCGTGGACAAGCTTTCCGCTTATGCAGACCAAATCGGAAGCAACGTACGTATTATCGGCATCCCCAAGACCATTGACAATGACCTCTGTGTAACAGATCACACACCGGGCTTTGGTTCTGCCGCCAAATATGTGGCTTCTACCTTTTTAGAGATTGCACATGATACCTTTATCTATAAAGTAAAGAGCGTCACTATTGTAGAGGTAATGGGACGTGATGCCGGCTGGCTCACAGCTGCCAGTGTCCTGGCAAGAAATGAATACAATGCAGCTCCCCATCTGATTTATTTGCCGGAGCGGGCTTTTGATCTGCAGGACTTTCTGGCCGATGTAAAGCAATTATTGTCCAAACAGGATAACATCATTGTTGCCGTTTCAGAAGGCATCCGAGATAAGGATGGCCAATACATCAGCGCTTCCTCAAGCACTGTGGATAACTTCGGACACAGCCAGCTCTCCGGTGCAGGCAAGACCTTAGAATACTTCTTAAAGGAGAATTTAGACGTAAAGGTTCGCTCCATTGAGCTGAATGTATTGCAGCGCTGTGCAGCACACATTGCTTCCAAGACAGATTTGGAAGAATCCTTTAACCTGGGAGAAAAAGCTGTAGAACTGGCCGCTGCAGGTCAGAATGCAGTAATGCTGACCCTGCTTCGCACAAGCAACGACCCCTATGCTGTTACTTACAGCAGTGCGCCTGTATGTGACATTGCCAATTTGGCCAAAGAGGTTCCTGCGTCCTATATCAATGAGCGCGGTAATGATTTGACAGAAGATATGATTACTTATTTAAGACCCCTGATTCAGGGAGAAATGCCTATTGCATATGAAAATGGCCTGCCTTGCTATCTGGCAGTGGACCATTTATTGGGATAAAGAAAACTGCTGCCGTTTGAAAATTCGGCAGCAGTTTTAATATAACTAACAAATTGCGAAGGAATACCTGATGTCCTCTTCAGCGCTAATATGATACGTTTGCTCCACATCACTTCCCCAGCTATCAATTCCGCCAACACCTCTTACAGCTCCGTAGATACATAAAACGGTTCTTCTGGCCGGAGGTAATTCCTCATGATGTGTCGCATTTTCGATTTCTATGGATGTATAAGGCAGACAGGAAAAGGCAAATTTTTTATCCGTTTTCTCAATTCTTAATGTCTGTGCTGCAATATCCTTTCTGCTATTGTTAAGACTTGTATGTCTTACAATTTCCACCCACTCTGAATCCATTCGCATACCACACTCCTGAGGAACCAGATAAGGTGTCAGACTCAAATCGTCTATTTCAAATACTCCTTTTTCTGCACCTTGTTTCCGGTCCGGATAGGTTTCACCGGACAGACCATTGTATTGGTATTTATCAGCTAATGTAGGCATTATAATTCGCAACCCAAATACCGGAAGCTGCGGCAAACCCTTTCTTCCCACGTAATGAATATCGACTACAATTTTCCCTGTCTCATCTACAATGTAAGTTACTTCCACTGTAGTGGAAGGATTGCTGATTGTCTCATAGACATAAGCAACCTTTACCTCTCTTGCGTATACATCCGAGCCATATTGATTGTTATACGGTGCACAAGGCTTTCCCTGAGACACACCATCAACGGTTACCTCCACATCCTTGCAGTCTATAAACATATCTGCCGCCAGCCAGCTACCACTTCTAATGTGAAACTTACTTCCTCTGTCATTATCAGTCAAAGCTCTCCAAAAAGTAGGTTTCGGACAACGGTACAACCATTCATAGCCGTTTTTCACCAATGACTCTAATCCACCCTGAGCATAAGAAAATATGTAATCAAACCCTTCTCCGTGGACGCCCAATGTAAAATCTCCGTACACAACTCTCAAAGGCATTTTATCTATACAACCCATAATAATACCTCACTTCCTGCATTGCCGGCTTTTCCCTGCGATCTGCAAAAACAATACCGTTTCCTGAAAAATCATAGTCCGAAGGTCTATCCTCAAAATCCCCTCCATAACGAAGTACCTCCTGTTTGGTAATGTCATCCCAAACGAACAATGCCTGGTCAATAAAATCCCAAATAAACCCGCCATGATACATTTGATACTGATCAATTAGTTTCATATAAGAACCCAAACCTCCCATGGAGTTACCCATATCATGCATAAACTCACATAAAAGATATGGTTTTCGCGGATGGTTGTTCAAATATTCTTCAACCTCTTGTGGCTTGGCATACATACGACTCTCCACATCAGAAATCCTATCTTCATATGCTCTGTTATAGATTACACTCTCATAATGAACCAGACGTCCATCGTTCTTCTCTTTAAAATAAGTGTTCATAGCTTCGATATTGTCCCCGGCATAGGATTCATTGCCCAGAGACCAGAATAAAATAGACGTATGATTTTTAAATGTCTCAAAATTGCTTCTTGCCCTGTCTACCACCGCCTCTTTCCATTGAGGAATTGATCCGGGAATATTACAGGAGGGTTCAACTGCGCCAAGCTTTTGAAAAGTACCATGACTTTCCAGATTGGTCTCTGCCATTACATATATACCTGCTTCATCACACATATAATACCAGGGAATCTGATCCGGATAATGACAGGTCCTCACCGCGTTAATATTATTTCTTCGAATACAATCCATATCAGAAATCATTTCACCGATTCCTATGCAACGCCCGGTTCTGGGACTCCACTCGTGGCGATTCACACCCACAAGAATCAGTCTTTTACCATTTAGATAAATTACCTTGTCGATAATCTCAATCCGTCTAAATCCGATACAATATGGAACGACCTCTAAAATATTATCTTGCTCATCCAAAATCTCTACATAAGCAGTATATAAGTACGGCTGATGATTATCCCAGGTATTTACTCGCTCAAGTTCTGACCACATATGACCCGAATAGCTGTCCTTACCTGCCTCTATGGAAAACTGCTTTTCACATATGATATTTCCTTCTTTATCTTTCAGAAGAAAACGTGATTTTAACTTCTGTTTAGAGAGAGTAGAAATCTTTATATCCACGGATACATTACCACTTATATTGTCTTGCCCCAAGGTTGGATGAATCCATAGATCCTCTACATGCACATCCGGCAAGGCTTTCAATGTCACATTTCTGAAAATTCCAAAAAAACGGAAGAAATCTTGATCCTCTAAAAAAGCAGCAGTACTCATCTTATGTACTTCAACTGCCAGAACATTTCCCTTCTCTCTGATATAGGGCGTCAAATCAAACTCTGAAGGTGTAAAGCTATCCTCTGCGTATCCCACAAATTGTCCGTTTATCCACAAATACATAGCTTGTTCTACACCTTCAAAACAGACGCTGACTCGTTTTCCCACCAGATTTTCCTGCAAATCAAAACGAGTAATATAGGAACCGACCGGATTATACTCTGCGTCGCTAAACATCCCCGAGCCATCTTTGGTATCCTCCATACTGTAAGCACCTCTGCGATAGGTTTTTCCTTCCCAAGGATACATAGTGTTGATGTAACGAATTTGATCATACCCCGCTAATTCGATATGTCCCGGAACCATAATCTTATCAAAGCCTGTAGCGTCAAAAGCTTCTTCATAGAAATCCTTGGGACGAGACTTTGCATTCACACTGAAGCAAAATTCCCACAGACCGTTTAGCGATTGTTCCAAACCGCTTTGCCCTGCATTTAAATCCTCGTAATTTAAAAAATAGGAATGATCACTATGTGCCGGCAGCTGATTTACTCTGAAAATCTCCGGATTATCCAACCATTTAATATCTGCTTTCATAACTATCCCCCTATCTGTTTACCTTTAATTTTTGATTAGCCTCTTCTACATTCATAAAACATAAGACAACTGTAATCAACAGATCGATAGCAAAAGGAAGCCATAGATACATTATGTACATCATATTGATACAACTATCCGGCTGAACTGCCATGTCTCCATTAACAAAGCCACTCCAGGCCAGTAGCCATCCAGCGATAGCGGTGCCAAGTCCACCACCAATTTTGACTCCTAAAGAAGTACAGGAGTACATTGTACCATCTACCCTCTTGCCGGTTTTTAAATATGTGTATTCTGAACATGAAGCAATTACCGCATTCATGTCTCCCTGCCAAGGCCCCTGTCCTAACGCAGCAAGCGCCGAAAATACCAACATCAACGGTACATTTCCCATATATCCTGCAACTATCACCAATAAACGACCCACGGTTGCAAGCATATAACTGTATTTATTTAACTTGTACATCCCCTTCCATTTTGCCACCAACGCAGGAGTAAATACAAGTGCAATAATAAGCGGAATATTAATGGCCCAAGAGAATACTCCAAAAAGCTTTTTGTTTAGAAGAACATATGTCATAAAATAAATACCAATATTAAGCATTGCTCCGTATAACTGCTGAAGTATATAAACACAGCAAATCATTAAATAGTACTTGTTCGTAAACATCAATTTGGCAGCCTGAAATAAAGTCAGCTGATCCGCCTTCTCTTCTTTGGATTCATCTATGTCTTCTTCCGGAAGCTCCTTTACAGAATATACCGCAAGTATATTAGTAATAACTCCAATGACACAGTAAATAAGCGCAACATTACGCCAGCCAACTGCACCGCCGCCCAAGATTTCAACTGCATCGATGGTTATCGTTTGAATCAATAAACTGGTACTGAACGCAAACATAAACCGAAAAGATCCCATTTGTACACGCTCTTTACTGTTTTTAGTAACAAGCGCTGTCAGGGCAGAATATGCAATGTTGTTTGCTGTATAAAATACCGCATTCAAGAGACTGTACGCAATAAAAAACCACAGGTACTGGGCAGTCTTTCCTAAAGTTGTTGGAATTGCAAAAACTGCAAATAAGGTAATTGCGCATCCAAAAAATCCCCAAAACATCCAAGGTCTGGCCTTTCCCATTTTACTCTTGGTTTTATCAATCATGGAACCGAAAAAAATATCCGTAATCCCGTCAAGCAATTTGGATACCGCAATTAATGTACCTACCACACCCGCATTTAATCCCACAGTATTTGTCAGATAAATCATGACAAAAGAGGACAAAAATGCGTATACCACATTCCCTGCAATGTCTCCTGAACCGTAACCCACCATGTTGTACCATTTTAAATACCGTTTTTCCTCCATAAGTTTCTCCTTCCCAATTAATGATGTAAATTTTAATGCTCCTTCTCAATACTTATTATAAAAATTTATACGTTCAAAATACATATCATTAATTAGACAAAACATGCACAAAATGATACTATAGAACTAAATATAAAAAAATTAGTCAATAATTACGCTATTATTAACCAACAGAACCATCACATTTTTGAAGGAGTCCATTATGTATACAAACAACGCCTATCTGAACAATACAACACGGGACATCAAAGACAAATCAAAACCTTTAATTGTAACCAGCTGCGGAACCTATCACTTATATTCCCGCCCTAAGCTCCCTACCTGGAGACCTCGTGGCAGATTAGATTTCCAATTGCTCTACATTGCCTCCGGCAAAGCACATTTTCACTTTGATGGCAAAGAAAAAATAGTAACTGCTGGTCATATGGTTCTTTACCGTCCCAAAGAACCCCAAAAATATGAATATTACGGTGAGGACCAGACAGAGGTCTATTGGGTACATTTTACTGGTGGAAATGTTACAAATTTACTTCGTTCCTATGGACTTACCGATGACAAAACCGTATTTTATTGTGGTTCCGGCATTGAATACCAAAATCTTTTTCGTGCTATGATTTATGAATTACAAATGTGTAATGACAACTACGTTCAAATGTTGGAAATGTATTTAAGACAGATTTTTATAATGCTACAGAGATTTTTTAAGACCAGTGCTCAATTAGATAATGCGAGAATTGCCGAAGAAGTCAATAAAGCTACTATTTACTTTAATGAACATTATAGCGAAGAGATTTGCATCGATGAATATGCCAAGACACACCATATCAGTACCAGCTGGTTCATACGGAACTTCAAACAATATACCGGATTTACACCCTTACAATATATTTTGAATAAACGAATCTATAACGCGGAAATGCTACTGCAGAGCCCGCAATACAACGTCACCGAGATAGCCTATATTGTGGGCTACGACAATCCCTTGTATTTTAGCCGGATTTTCAAAAAAATAAAGGGACTTTCACCCTCGGAATACCGCAAAAATATTAGCTTATAGTCAAAAAGCGGAGTCGTATCACGAGATACACTCCGCTTTTTGCTTTATTTCATATTTTCATTGATTATGTCTTCGCTGGCGGCCATTGCCTGAAGCGTCATGCTAAGAAGTTGATCCAGCTCCCAGCCCAGCTGATTGGCACCTCGTTCAATTACTTCCCTGGAGCAACCCGCCGCGAATCCCTTACTTTTGTACTTCTTTTTCAAAGACTTCAGTTCCATGTCCTTGCAACTCTTGGAGGGACGCATAAGTGCTGCTGCCCAGATAAGGCCGGTCAGCTCGTCCGCCGCAAACAGTACCTTCTCCATCTCATGCTCCGGTGCCACATCCAAAGTAGCTCCGCAGCCCACAGTAATGCCATAGGCATGAGACACCACCGCGTGAATCATATCCTCCGAAATACCGGCTTCCCGAAGTAGTTCCGGCGCCTTCAGGCAATGCTCCTCGGGATAAAGCTCAAAATCAATGTCGTGGAGAAGACCCACAATTCCCCAGTAATCTACCTCTTCTTCATAACCCAATTCCTTTGCATACCATCTCATAACAGCCTCAACGGTTAAGGAATGTTGGATGTGAAAGGGGTCTTTGTTGTATTTTTTTAATAATTCAAAAGCTGCGTCTCTTGTGATGTGCTCCATGTGATTTCTCCTTTTTAACTTACTCCCCATTTTCCGGCTATTAAATTCCGGCGTCGCCTCTTCCTGCGAAAGAAGGTCTCTCTCCATAGTGCATATGAATGATTGCCCAGTCATATAACATGTAGTCCATTTTGGAATCACAATACCCGCAGACGCCTCCTGTTTTCAGGGAAATGGAGGAACCACAATTAGGACAACGATACATGACAACATCTTTGTTCGGTTTATACTTTCTTTTTTTGCACAGTGTCAGATACAGATACTTTGACTCTGTCACAACCTGATTGCCCATATCACGCAACAGATCTACCTGACGG
>JAZQFO010000055.1:0-8870 GCA_045539535.1 Acetatifactor sp. | reverse complement strand
TATCACCATTGGTAGCCAGAACCTCGATTACGCCGTCACCGATTTCGATGATGGAAACGTCGAAGGTACCGCCGCCCAGGTCGTATACCATGATCTTCTGCTCTTTTTCATTGTCCAGACCGTAAGCAAGTGCTGCTGCGGTGGGCTCGTTGATGATACGCTTTACCTCAAGGCCTGCAATCTTACCTGCATCCTTGGTTGCCTGACGCTGTGCGTCGTTGAAGTATGCGGGAACAGTGATAACTGCCTCACTAACCTTCTCGCCCAGATAACTCTCAGCGTCTGCCTTAAGCTTCTGCAGAATCATTGCGGAAATCTGCTGGGGAGAATACTTTTTGTCATCGATGGTACGGCCATTGTCAGTACCCATATCTCTCTTGATGGATGCGATGGTCTTCTCTGCGTTGGTAACTGCCTGACGCTTTGCAGGCTCACCTACCAGACGCTCTCCATTCTTGGTAAATGCTACTACGGAAGGTGTAGTTCTTGCACCCTCTGCGTTCGCGATAACGGTGGGCTTACCACCTTCCATAACTGCTACACAGCTATTGGTTGTACCTAAGTCAATACCGATAATTTTGCTCATTTTTCTTCCTCCTCTTTAAACGGTGACTGCTACCATACTATGTCTTACTACCGAATCCCGGTAGGTGTAACCTTTTTGCAACTCCTGAGCCACAACTCCTGACTCATACTCCTCACTCTCCACCTGCATCACTGCATTGTGAAGGTTAGGATCAAACTCACATCCCACAGCCTCGATGGGCTTCACGCCGATATTCTCAAGCTCTGTAAGGAATTGTTTGTAAATACGGTTCATTCCATCTACGAAAGGATCTTCCTTTTTATCCTCGGGAACGGTTGCCAGACCTCTCTCAAAGTTATCAACCACGGGAAGAATCTTCTCCACCACGCTCTTGGCGCCGGTCTCAAACATGGCCTGCTTTTCCTTTTCTGTACGCTTACGGAAGTTCTCAAACTCAGCCATCTGACGCATCACTCTGTCTTCCAGCTGTGCAATCTGCTCCTTGTAAGCATCTGTCTTATCTTTCTTGTCCTTTTTCTCCTGCTTCTTGGCAGCCTTTTTCTCTGCCCAGCTCATCTTGCCTTCGCCGTCCATCTCTTCTGTTTCTTCCTCAGAGATTTCTGCGTCGGTCTCGATTTCCTCTTCCTCTATCTCTGCATCCTGCATGGTCTCTTGCAGTTCTTCCTGCAAATCCTTATCCTGATTCTCCATGCCGCACCTGCCTTTCTGTTATTTTTAGTTGTTATCCCTGTAAAGTTCATCCAACTTATTCTGTAACGTTTTCAGCGTCCCTACTACCTTGTCGTAGTCCATTCGCTTGGGACCTACAATTCCTATAGTGCCTCGCATACCTTCACCCAATTCATAGGTTGCCGTCACCACACTACAGTCCTTCATACTCTTTACCGGGGTCTCATCGCCGATGTACACCTGAATACCGGTGTTGTTTTCCTCGGACAAGGCATCCTGAACCAATTCATTTAAGAGCTCTTTTTCCTCAAAAGTATTAATCAGCTCGCTGGCCCTCTGATGATCTGCAAGCTCCGGATACCGGAAAATATTATTGGTACCGCTGGTGTAAATCTCCAAATCATCCTCTGCCTTAATGGCTTCAGCCACAGCGTCAATCACTTCACTTACAATGTCACTGTGAATGCCCGCCTGCTGTTTCATGGCTGATATCATTCCCAGATTAATCTCTGCAATTGACAGTCCTGTCAGATTTGTGTTCAGCAAGATATTCAACTTCAATAAGGTCTCATCGGAAAGCTCCTCCCTCACAGAGAGGATGTTGTTCTTGATCACATTGCCTTCCACCACGATAACCGCCAGAATCTGACCCTGGGCCACTCTGGACAGCTGTACAAATTTTACCTTGCTGCCTCTGGTCTGGGGGGCGGTAATCAATGTGGCGTACTGCGTATCCTTGGCCAGAACCTTTGCCACCTGCTGAAGCATCTGCTCCATCTTATCCTGACGCTCAATGAGCATCTCCCGCATCTCAGTGACTTCTCTTTCCTTGGCCTCCATCATGGTATCCACGTAGAATCGATAGCCCTTATCGGAAGGGATACGTCCTGCGGAGGTATGAGGCTGCAAAATGTAACCCATCTCCTCCAAGTCCGCCATCTCATTACGAATGGTTGCGGAGCTAAGGTTCAAATCAGTGTACTTGGAGATGGTCCTGCTGCCCACCGGCTCGCCGGTCTCTAAGTAGTTGCGAATGATTGCCTGCAAAATCTTGGTTTTTCTCTCGTCCAACTGCATCCCTTCACTCCTTTCCAAGTTTGTTAGCACTCGATTCGAGGGAGTGCTAACACCCTTCCTTACCTAAGATAGCACCCTAAATATCTATTGTCAACAGATTAATTCTAAAATAATTATTAATTTCCCTGAATTTGCTTGGAAGCCTTGGACTTTATATAGTCGATTGGGCGGTATCTATCCTACTACGGAACGCTTTCGCTCCGTGAAAAAGCACAGCGGTACATAGGGCTGTAAAGTACACAGCCCAAGTACCGGCGTTTTTCAAGGTCCGTTGTAGGATAGATACCTCCCAATCGACTGCGAAACTCCAATGTTCAAAACAAAAGAGAAATTAACAATTGTATAAATAAAGAAAAAGGGTGGCAGGAACGGGGGATAGTGATATAATTTAAGGTATCTAATGATTAAAGAAGAAATTGTATTATGGAGTGGGATATGATGCGGGTGGGAATTGTAGGTTGTTCTAACGGGCTGAAGAAAGCAAGTGCTGCCGGCATGCAGCAATTGGAGCAGACGTTGTTTGGCATGGGCGTGGAGCCTGTGTTTAGCGATTGTATTTATGAGAAGGATGGCGTGTTTAGCGGAAGTGCTAAGGAGCGGGCTGAGGCGCTGATGCGTTTTTTTAAGGATGAAACGATTCAGGAGATATTTGATATCTCCGGCGGAGATGTGGCCAATGGAATTCTGCCGTATTTAAATTATGATGTGATTGGGCAAAGCGGCAAGCGTTTCTGGGGTTACAGCGACTTAACTACCGTGATTAATGCAATTTACGCCAAGACCGGAAAACCCTCTGTTTTGTATCAGATCCGAAACCTGATTTATGAAGACAAGGAACGGCAAATTCAGAACTTTCAAAATACCGTGGTAGGAAAGGGAACTGATTTATTTCGGATAAACTACCGATTCGTGCAAGGCAAAGAAATGCAGAGCGTCGTGGTGGGCGGGAACATCCGATGCTTTTTAAAAGTGGCAGGTACAGAATACATGCCGGACCTGACAGACAAAATCATGTTGCTGGAAGCCTATAGCGGAACGGTTGCCCGGATAGAGACTCATCTGTGTCAGCTGCAGCAAATGGGTGCTTTGGAAAAGGCTGCAGGCATTTTGTTGGGAACCTTCTCGCAGATGGAGAACGAAAAATGCACCCCGAATGCGGAAACACTGGTCCGAAAAATCGCCGGCAGCAAAATACCTATCGCAGTGACTAAAGACATTGGACACAGGGCGGATGCCAAGGCCATTGTAATCGGACAAGAAATACACCTTGTAAACACCACCTAAAGGATATACTATGAATGATACTCTAAGAGAATATTGCAGTTACGGACAGTTTATCCTGCCGTTATTAAAAGTCAAAAAGCAAATTACACCCCAAAAGATACAATGGGGCAACAAACATCAATACTTTTTGGACTATGCTGCCGCTTGTCCCATCAGTAGCACCCTGGTTATCTACATCCACGGTGGGGGCTGGAACAGTGGTTCCCCGAAGGACTTCCATTTTATCGGCCAGCGTATTGCACTGGAAGGCTATGACTGCATCATGCCCGGCTATCGCAAGTCCCCCAAATATCACTACGAAGATATTGTTGATGATATTTTTGCAGGATTTGTACATATCAGAAACCATCTTGCAACGCATGCAAGAAATTACGATAAAATCATTGTGATGGGCTCCTCTGCAGGCGCACATCTGGGTGCTTTACTATGCTTTGACACACAAATGCAGAGTCAATTTCAGATTCCACCGGATACGTTTTCCGGATTCATCAGTCTGGCCGGACCGCTATGCTTTGACTTTCCCCAGACAGGCACCTTAAATATTCTTTTAAAAGACTTGTTCGGAACCAAAGACAAAGCTTCATGGAAAAAGGGCGAGCCCCTTTCCAAGCTTCAACAAAAAGTACCTGTCAAAACTCTGCTCATACAAAGCAGCCACGACGGACTTGTGGGATATGAACAGGCGAAGCACTTCCTTGAACGATTAACAGCACTGGGAATTCCTGCCGCGCTTACTGACGTGCCCGAAAAACAAAATACCCACTCAGCTTACAGCGCAGGAATATTTTTAAAGAATAAAGCCCAGTCACCCACACTGACAAAAATTTTTGATTGGCTATACCAGGAAACTCATTAAAAAATAATACAAAAAAGGAGAAACTTCACATGTTAAAGAAAATTTCCATCGCTTCCTTCATTGTATTGGCTTTATCCATTTTATCCTTCGTACTTGGTCTGGTGATATTTAACGCAGATGTTCAAACATGCTGGCAAATCTTTTCCATTACCATGCCCTTAGCAGGTTTAAGCTTCTGGGTAGGTATCATTGCATTGGTTGTACATTTGGTTAAAAATAATAATAAAAAGGACTAAATTGTCTTATGGGAAAACAAATTAACTATTGGATGGACTATGACAACTTTATTCTTTTAGCCCAAAAGGCATTGGATCTTGGATGCGTCATTGTCAAACAAGATACGTCCACCGGAAAGGTTATATCGAGAAGTGATAAATGGCAGGGAACAGCTCAAACGAGCCTACTGCGCAAGTGGCAATACCATAATTGAAGCTTCCTATTCTCATACACATGCCAATTGTAATCCCAAAACCGTTTTTAGTGCCCGTCTGTTTTGTATCTCCGGTTACTACGCTAATGATGGCGAATACATCCCCAGACCGGACTGTCTTACGAAGGTATATAATGCATTGGCCCGTTACGTCAAGAAACTTGCGCCCTACACAGAACTCACCGACACATATATCAGCACAAGAGATGAAACCTATTGTCAGGAAATAGAATATAAACACAAGGAATACATAACCGATAAATGTCTTAATCTTCGTAACAACGAAGGATATAAATTGAAAAGGTAATATATATGCACAACGAAATATATAAGCAATCAAGGAGGAAAACATGGCAATAGATAATGTAAATGTTATAGACGGCATCGCAACTGATTCTACCAGAAATGCTCTGGTCTTACTGATAACGGACCACTTAACGTGGAAAAACGAATCAAATGATACTTTGAGCGAATATGAGCATCTGACTTTGCTGCAAGAAAAAATAAATGCGTATGTCTCCTATTTAGAATCAAATCAATACAAAGAGCAATATCCGGAAATGACATTTGACTTGGCCGTTATTGAAATCCACTTCAAATATGACATTAGCGAAAACTGTGAGAAATTTCTGCAGTCCGTGCAAGACCAGCTTGGGCAGTATGGGATTAAAATCGAGGCGTTTGTAGAATAATGAAAGAATTATATAGTGAAACAGAAAACAACAAGGTAATAACCGAAAAAGAAACATGTAATGTTTATAGAATGATTGATTCATATGAACTAATGTTGATCGAAACCAATGGTCGCATTGAAAATAATACTTTGGAACGACGCCAGTATATTAACAAGTGTTATACTACTGTGAAAGAACGATCTTCTGAGATAAAATTTATTAGCGATATACAAAAATATATTGACGATAAAATATGTTCTCTTGAGAATGAAACTCAATGGATGTTTAGAGAAGCAGAACTTCGATTTCTAACCGAACTAAGGGATCAGCTCGGAACAGAAAACATTCCATATATACAAAACGTAATTTTCCCAATCGTAAAAAAGCATATCGATGAAATGGACTATGCCTCACTCCTTCCCCATGCACCTGCGGACGAATATGACATAGAATCCATGGAAATTGCCAAGAAAATTACGACTACCAGTACAGCCCCGGAAATTGCAGCAGTTATTGCTGATGTTTTTAATGCTATGTTTTCGGACAAGCACGACGAGACATTTTTTATGGACACAGCGATTAAGATTCAAAACGACCTAATTTGCGGAGGAATCAATATTGAAAAGCCTCATTCGACTGACTGATTACACCCCAACTGACATTTACAATATTTTCACTCTTTCCGACGAGCTGCAACAGGGGCAACATGCCAACATTCTTCAGGGCAAAACTGTGGTTTTGTTTTCCCCAATTCCAGCATTCGCACCAGAGTGACCTTTGAAAAGGGAATCCATTTGCTAGGCGGACAATCCATCCTGTTTCCCACTGAGACATTGGATAAAAAAGAGGATTTAAGAGATGTCTGCGGCTATCTGAATAACTGGGCAGATATGATTATTGCGCGACACAAGGACATCCATATTTTGGAGCAACTTGCAAAATACGCAACCGTACCGGTTATCAATGCCATGACAGATTGCAACCATCCTTGTGAAGTGCTTTCCGACATGTATGCGCTCTCCAAAATCAGGCAAGATTTTACCAAGGATAAGTTCCTGTTTTGCGGACAAAACGGTAATATTGGACTGGCCTGGAAGGAGGCCGCTGCGGTCATGGGATTTGAACTGGAACAGTGCTGTCCAAAAGGATATAACATAGACGGACTTGTATCCCACTCTGACATCCACGATGCAATTATTGGCAAGGATATCGTGTGCACAGACTCCCTTCCCGCAAGTGCGGTAAGCGACTTCAAAGACTGTCAGATTACTACAGCGATCATGGATATGGCCAACAAAGGCGCCATCCTTAATCCCTGCCCTCCCTTTTATCGCGGCGAGGAAGTCTCTGAGGATGTAATCGATTCGGATTATTTTGTCGGATATGAATTTAAAAAATGTCTGCTTGAGGTACAACAAGCCATAATGTTATACTGCTTATCAGAATAGAAGATACAAGAGGATTATCATGAAAAAATCAATCGAAAAAACCAATGTCATGCGTACATTAGACCAAAAGAAAATCAACTATACCAGCCACGACTACACTGCTACAGAGGCCATCAGCGGCGTGGAGGTAGCCACCGCTTTGGGTCAGGACCCTAACCGGGTGTTTAAGACACTGGTGACTGAAAGTGCCGGCAAAACCAACTATGTATTTATGGTGCCTGTGGAACAGGAACTGGATTTGAAAAAGGCTGCCAAGGCCGTAGGCGAGAAAAGCATCAGCATGATTAAATCCAAAGACCTGCTGCCCCTCACCGGCTACATTCACGGCGGTTGCTCTCCCATCGGTATGAAGAAACAGTTTCGGACTACGGTTCACATGACTGCTGCTGATTTTGACACCATTATATTCAGCGCCGGCAAAATCGGCTATCAGGTAGAGCTCTCCGTAGAAGAACTTAAAAAAGTAATCCGCCTTGAACTGGCGGATATTATCGTTTGATTTACACCTTTATACTCTGGACAAGTGATAGGAGACTTTAACATGGACGGCGTCAACAAAACACTCTATATCCCCCTCTACGGAAAGGCATACGTCAGCCGCAAAGGTATTATCTTAAATGACCCCAAGGCCGAATCCATCTGGGACAAAGAAGGCTTTGAACTTAAGGGCAAATCCAAGTCAAAGTGGCTGGCCTACTACATGGGCATGCGTTCTGCAGTTTTTGACAATTGGGTCAAAAAAGAGCTGGCGGCATCGGACAATTGTGTGGTATTGCACATCGGATGCGGCATGGACAGCCGGGTGGAAAGGGTTGGCGCATCCGGTATCCGTTGGTACGATATTGATTTCCCAGAGGTCATCGCTGAGCGCCAAAAATACTATAAGGAGACCGGCTTTTATCGAATGATTGCAGCCGATGCGCGCCAGACCAAATGGATTGACGCTCTCCCTACAAGACGCGCTATCATTGTGCTTGAAGGTATCAGCATGTATTTTACCCACGAGGAAATGAAGGGCCTTTTGAAGGCTTTCAATGACCATTTTACATCCGCGAAAATACTCATGGACTGCTATACGGTTCGTGCAGCTAAAGCTTCCAAATACAAAAATCCGATTAATGACGTTGGTGTCACAAATGTTTATGGAATTGACGACCCTGCGATTTTCACTGAGAATACAGGTCTTCAATATATCAGAGAACACAATATGACTCCCAAAGAGATGATTCAGGAATTGGAAGGAATGGAAAAATTCATTTTTAAGAATTTGTTTGGTGGCAGAATCTCGAAAAGCATGTATCGAATGTATGAGTACCAAAAATAAACAAGGCAGAATTCTTCTTACGCCAAAAATATGCCCCCGTCTGATTGACAGGGGCTTTTTTTACTCTGCTACTTCATCCTCCAAATATTCCACTACGTACCAGGAAGTAGGCTTTTCACCACCGTGATAGGTTGTACTTTTTACCACTCTGCCATGGTCATCATATTCCCAATTCTGGGTTCCTTTTATCTCCCCGTCTTCTGTATAGCTGGTGAGATATACCCGATTACCGGATTCATCATACTCGTTTACATGGTCATAACTGAAACCATACCCCTTGTCTGCCTGTTTCTCATGGATCACTCTACCGTTTTCATCATACTGATATTCTGTAAACAGATCCTCTAAATAATCGTCATTTTCAAGCTTTGACACCATATTTCCTACCGAATCATAGGTGTATTCCATACTCTTTTCTACTGGAGTGCGGTGGTTTTTTGAGACACCTTCACAAATCCATATGCATACCTTAGTCTTTGTAATTACGCTATTCTTACTTCATCATGTTTACGAAGATATTCTACCGGCGTCATGTATTGCAACGTAGAATGTCTGCGTTTT
>JAZQFO010000054.1:0-3396 GCA_045539535.1 Acetatifactor sp. | reverse complement strand
TTTCAGTTAAACATTGCTGGATTAACGGTTGAATAACTTCTCTACTCTCTCTTGTATGAGGAAGTTCAGAAGCTAATCTATTAGCCTTATCTTCATATCCTGCCTTCAAATACAAGAAGCACAAAGTGGCACGCATAGTAGATTTTTGTCTTTCATTGATAGATATAGGTAATCCTCTTTCCATCAATTCGATAGCCTCCTCTGTATTACCTTTTAACGCCAATGTACTTGCTAACCCCAAAATCATTCCTGGCTTGTTAGGATAAATCAGCAGTGCCTCACGATATGTTTGTTCTGCCGAATCGTAATCTCCTCGCCTTTGATATTCGACTGCTTTTTTATGAATATTATATCGTGTCTCTTCTGCACGAATTGTATCCATCCCTACTAGCAAATCAATACTTGTTTCAAAAATATTAGCCAGTGCAGGTAAAAGTGTAATATCTGGATAAGACTCTCCTCGCTCCCATTTCGAAACACTCTGTGGTGTAATCCCTAAATATTCAGCAACATCCTCTTGTGTCAGATTTTTCAAAATGCGATATTTCTTTAAGTTTTCCGGCAAGTATAACATAGCACCCTCTCTATACTTTCTTATTTATTTTGCACAAAAAAGCCTGTATTTTAGCCATTTGTGCAATAATCAACTAAGTTACAAACAATGACTCACATGTAATAATGGGCGAAAACTGTGTCATTTCTGCTTCAATGCACATCGTTTTCCGGTCAGAAAGGTACACGAAATAAAACGTCATCCTTTTTATGAAGGCGAATCTGTGTCCCATTCTTCCCTATGGCTGCTAACCTCTCATGTCTAACAGGATCATCCTCCCGTGGGAGGGTCCTAAATTCCTTCGTCCAGCCTACCCATAGTGGGATGCCGCTTCTGCTCCTAATCAGGGTCTTGCCCTATGCGCTATGTCTTAGCGGCTTCGCTCTGCTTTGTCATTGCCAGAGAGCACTCCTGTAATCCAGCACCAATTGAATTCTTGGCGGACGTTATCTGCTACAGTATGTGCTTTTAGATTTAAGCTGCTTCCTGCCTAATGATATCCCTTCTAAACTTCTCCTCATCAAACTCACAGCCTGTTTGTAGTATTACGTAGAATACCCGTATTGCCTTACATGCTACCGCTATCTTTGCCTGCATTCCTCCCAGCGGATTCTTTTGTCTGTTCCTGTAGTATAGGAACACATCCTGAAATGCCGGATTCCAGTTCAGCAGTGCACGTGCCGATTCATACATGGTTCTCCGTAGTTTTCGTCTGCCCCTCTTACTGATTCTTGGCTGACCTTTCTTTTTGCCTGAACTCTTTTTGACTATTTCCAGTCCGGCAAGCTTCTGTATTTGCTTTGGGTCAGTGAAACGTCCGATATCACCAACCTCTGCAATAAAGCCAATCACAGTACTCATTCCTACTCCTTTAATGGCGAGCAGTTTCTCCACATTTGGTACTTCTTTTACTTTTTCTTCCAGGTATTCATCCAATCTTTTCAGCTGTTCTGCCTTCAGGATGTAGTCATTCACAAGAACCCATATCTCAAGTCTTGCTGCCTCACCGGCTTCCAGACCCACACTGTTCTGTGCAGCTTCCACCAGGGTCTGTGCCCTCTTTAATCCTGCCGCACGCACCTTTGCATCACGCCATATCTGATTGATTCCACCTGCACCGATTCTCAGGATATCCTGTGGTAACGGTGCCTCTTTCAGAAGCATTAGTCCGCTGGTCGAATCCCAATCGGCATAACACTCAAAATACTCCGGGAAGAACTTCTGAAGCCATCCTTGTATCTGATTTGACAGACGCACATGCTGCTTCATGATCTGATCCCTACATACAGAGGCCTCTCTGATCTCAGCATACACTCCAGTTGGAAGATAAGAAGTGGAATACCTTCCATCCTTCACAAGTAACGCAATCGTCTTTGGATCCTTCAGATCACTTTTTTCTGGGCTGTTATCATCCAGCTCCATGCTTCTGTTCACCGTAAACGGATTTACAGTTACAAGCTGAATTCCACGGTCTTGCAGGAACTTCTGAAAAGTAAGCCAGTAACAACCGGTAGGCTCGCAGCCAACAATTACCTTTTTCATTCCGGTCTGATCCATGAGTTCCTCTGTCCATCGAAGGAAAGTAAGGAATCCCATTCCGGTGTTACCAAACTTAAATACTCTTCGGGAGAGCTCAAAGCCTCTCCAGTCAAAAGCCCTGCAGAAGTGGATCTGTGATCCAACATCAACTCCTACAATTAAAGTTTCAGATGTCACTTGATTTAATCTGTCATTCTGTGTTAAATTCATTATTAGAAACCTCCAGTATTCTTAAAGTGTTTTTTCATCCGGCCAAGATGAACACCTTAATTGTACTTCGAGGTTTTCTTTTATTCAATTGGCATTATTTCTGAATTACAGGAATGCTCCTAATATCATGATGATGTCTATTCATCTTATTTTTATACTTTCCAATATTTCTGCAGATACTCCTGGGCTGTATTTTCATCAATCTCAAAATTTTGTAATATTCGCGCTGCCGTATCTTCCCTGGAAACACACAGTTCCCGGCAAGTCTGGATCAAGGCGCGTATCCCTTGCGCGATGCCCTGTTCTAAGCCTTGTTCAAGACCCTGTTCCAAGCCACGCTCAAGGCCCTGTTCTAAGCCACGCTCAAGGCCCTGCTCCAACCCCTGCTGCAGTCCTGCACACATACCTCTATCCACCAACATCTGTCCTAATCTTGTCATACTGATATCCTCCACAATCTCTTCCAATTCCATGCTCTCTAAAAATTTGTCTGCCATCGCGTAGATCACCGCCTCGATTTTCTTGATATCCTCAGTCTGCACGATGGATGCCTGCCTTGTAAAACGATACGCCATCCGAATACGCTCCTTTTGGGGCATCGCTCCGCCCATTAAAGGGCACAGCGTCAGAGGCACCAGATCGCTTTTCGTCAGATTTTCTCCCACCTCTAGCTTCGCCTGCAGTCCGGCAAAGAGCTGATCCACACTCTTGTCCCGCATAATGATAGGAACCACCCGGTAGGTATTGATTCCCTCTTGCAGCTCGGTCATCGGGTTGCGGATTGTTCCGGAATACAGCACATAGGTAGTTATATGCACCTTATGCTGGTAACTGGCTAGCGCCTCGTAAGAGCGGAATCGCTTTAAACCTGCCACTCCCTCATTGGTACTCTGAAACTCGAAATGCTTCCAGGTCCCGTCTTCCATCACAAGATTGAAGTCCTGGGCAAGCTTTTGAAGTTCCAGATGCACCAATTCCGTGGGGGCAAAACCAACCACCTTGCCCGGTATATTCAGGTATGGGAGCAGTTCATCTGCGAAAAATTGCATGCTGGTCTTCAGCGCAGCATCCTCGTGTTGTTGGATTGTTTGGCA
>JAZQFO010000053.1:0-12737 GCA_045539535.1 Acetatifactor sp. | reverse complement strand
AGGGTATGAAGAGCGAAAGTGAAGATAACTATATTACCTATCATCATAACTGGTATGACCATTCCGATTCCCGTCATCCTTTAGTACGTGTTTCTTCTGCAGTGCACGTATACAACAACCTGTATGACGGTGTTTCCAAGTATGGTATGATTGCAAGACTGGGTTGCTCCATTTTTGCAGATTCTAACTACTTTAAAGATACAACAGATCCTATCCTGATTTCTCAGCAGGGTACGGATATTGCAGACGGTGATCCTATTGCATCAGATGCAGGCGGTATGATTAAGTCCTACGGCAACGTATATGATAATACTACTGCACCTATCACTCATAAGGATAATGCAACCAACTTCGACTGTTATGAGGCAACTACTTCTACGGAAGTTGTGCCTGATACCTATGCAACCGTTAGTGACGGAAATGTTTATTCCAACTTTGATACTGCTTCCGGATTCTACAGCTATACTGCTGAGACCGCAGCAAATGCAAAGACTACTGTTGAGACTTATTCAGGCCGTGTAAACGGTGGCGATTTCAGTTGGGATTTCAGTGATCCTTCTGAGGATACCAACTATGATGTGATTACTGCACTGAAGGCAGCACTTCAGAGTTATACCTCCGGTCTTGTGGCTGTTGGTGGTATGGATAGCGATGTTGTGAATCCCGGAGAGGGCACTACCCCCACTGTTACCTACACAATTACTGTAGACAAGGCAGATGGTTCTGCAACTACCAGCTTTACAGTGACTGCAGGTACAGCTATTACCATTGCTCAGCTTCCTAATCCTACCAGAGAGGGCTACACCTTTACCGGATGGGTTGATGCTAGCGGCAATCCGATTACTTTGCCTTATACACCTAGCGGTAGTATGACCATTAAGGCCACATGGCAGCAGGATGTTTCTTCCGGCGATGTGACCGGTGGCGATGTGACCGGTGGCGATGTAACCGGTGGCGATGTAACCGGTGGCGATGTAACCGGCGGCGATGTATCCGGTGGTGATACTTCCGGAGGAGATGCCACACCGGGTGTATTATACAACTTAAGATTGAATGTTTCGGACCTGGCAGATGGTACTTACACAGAGGATTTTGCCAAGAATGGATTTACTATTACCGCAGATGAAAATGCATCGGTAGTAGTAGAGGAAAAGAATGGCAAGACTATCAACGGTGTCAACTATCCTAAGCGTTTGAAGCTTAGTGGAGCAGGCACAGCAGAGTTTAGAAGCATTAAGTTTACTGCTCAGGCAGCAGCTACTTTGCAGATTGGTTGTATGTCTTCCAATAAGAGCACCCCTCGTCAGATGGGTATTGCGCTGCTTGATGCAAACGGCAATTTCGTAGATTGGAAGGGAACTGCTACCATCAATGGTGTGGCAACGGATTGCACCGATGGCATCATCCCTGTAGTGGGAACTGATGCACAGTACATTACCTTGGAGATTCCAGCAGCAGGCACCTACTATATTTACAGCAGAGAGGGTGGAATCAACTTCTACTTCCTGAACCTGATTTATCCTAACGGTATCGATGCAAATATCTACACCGTAAGCTTTAATGCGATGGGTGGTTCTTCTGTGGATGCCAAGTTTGTTGCAGAGGGTAACACTTGTGCAAAGCCTGCAGACCCTGAAAAGGCCGGATACATTTTCGGCGGATGGTATGCAGATGCTGCTTATACTACAGAGTACAATTTCAGTACTGCTGTTACTGCAGATGTAACTGTTTATGCAAAGTGGAATGAGAGACCGGGCCTCTATGTAGAGCTGGCAAATCCCGGCGAGACTTATACCTACACCGGCAGTGCCATTAAGCCTGCTATTGTGGTGTACAATAACAGTCAGCTTCTGACGGAAGGGGTGGAGTATACCGTAAAGTATTCCAATAACGTGAATGCATCCACCGTCAAGAAGAAGGCAAAGATTACGGTAACCGGTAAGGGAGATTTGACAGGAAATATCTCTACTGAATTTGTGATTGAACCTAAGCATATTGCAGATGCGGATGTTGTTGCGGGTGAGATTATTATTGCAAAAAACACCGTACCTACGCCTGTTTTGATTTACAACAACAAGAAACTTACCACCAAGGACTATCAGAAGAATCCTCCTATCAATTCTAAGTTTGATAGCAGTGGAATGTTCCAGATTTTGGGTAGAGGTAACTTTACCGGAAGCAGATTGTTAATGGTAACGGTTGTTGAAAAAACAGAACTGAAGAAGTTCAATGTAAAGGTAAATACCAAGACGGTTCTTACCTATGACGGAACGGATAAGGCAGATGCTATTGCAGCGGCAGTGACTGTAACCGACAAGAAGGATAAAACGAAGGTTCTTACCCTTGATAAGGATTATATCATTGACTTTGGCCGCTCCAACACTGTAAATGCAGGTACCGTGAAGTTCACCATCATTGGCGTAGGTGACTACACCGGCAGTGTGGCGAAGACCATGAAGATTAAGCCTATTGTGGCAAAGAGAGGCATCAGCTATGATGCAAATGCAATCGATGCAAATGGCTATACCTATGTATCAAGCGGTGTGAAGATTGATGAGGACATCGTTGTAACTTATAGTGATACCAATGGCGACACCAAGCTTGTTCAGGGCAAGGATTACAAGATTACCTATGCGAACAACAAGAAGGTGAGCACAGAGAAGGCTCCTGCCAAATTTACCATTACTTTCCTTGGAAACTACAAGGGAAGCACGGCGCTTAAGGGTACTTTCAAGATTAACCAGCAGCCTCTTAGCGATAACATGGATGGCATCAAGATTGTAGCAGCAGACAAGATTTACACCAAGAAGAATGTTTACAAGTCTGCACCCATTGTTACTATCGACGGTGTGCTGTTGAAGTCTTCCAACTATACTGTGAAGTATTATTTGGATCCTTCTATGAGTGATACATCTGAGATGACTTCTAAGAATAAGTTGGAGCTTAAGGAAGGTCAGAATGAGGCAACGGTATATGTAAAGATTACCGGTAAGGGCAATTATGCTCCCAAGAATGGTGAGTATGCTTCCACCCAGTTCCAGGTAGTGAAGAAGTCCACCATCGATTTGTCCAAGGCAAGAGTGACCTTCTATGATGAGACTGGTGCAAAGACTACCAAGCTGGTTTACACCGGTAAGGAGCTTAAGCCTACTGTGAAGGTAGAAGTAAAACAGAAGGTAAATGGCAAGACAACATGGGTACCTGTTGATTCTTCCAAGTACGAGGTTACCTATACCAACAATGTGAAGAAGGGTACGGCTACTGTAGTCGTTACAGGTGTGACAGAAGATTGTACCGGCAGCAAGACTGCGAAGTTTAGGATTGTTGCTAAGAATCTGAAGACTTTACCTGACCTTTTGAAGGATTTGTTTGGTTTTTTAGGCTAAGTTAATTGAATTTGCACTGTGCGAGTGTGCATTAAAAAAGTTGTGCTAAGGTAAAACTTAGCACAACTTTTTTATCATAAAGCTTAAAATCCCTGTTCTTTTAAATCAGCCAATAATCCCACATAGAATTCACAGACGTCAAATCCTTTAATATCTCTGTGGAGCAGGTCGATTACATCGGCATGGGAAAGTCCCCGTCGTTGACTTGCGGAGATTTCGCCCAGAAAGTTCCCCCAGACAGCGGAGGAGACAGAGACAAGTCCATCATTTTCTCCGTCATGGCGTTTAACATACAGATAGCTGTAGTTTAGCGGCGGGAAGGTGTTTTTGGGGCGTTTCATTCCGGAGGCTACGCTCTGATAGTGTATGCCGGGGGCGTCAGTTACCTCTTTATTAAAGACTTCGCAGGCAGAGGCGGTCAAATCCCGGATACCTGCCAGCAAATCCGGCTGTTCGTCTCCCAATATATGAAAGAGGGAATTGTATCTTCTGCCGATGTAGTTTATAAATCCCTTCGGCAGTCGATTTAACAAAACATCTGCATACTTACAGCCTCGGTGAGGTGTGTTGATAGTGGTAAGAGACGCCACATAGGGTGCCAGTCCAAGCTTGCCGATGGCATAACGTGAGTCCAAGCCACCCTTGGAATGTGCAATAATATTGACTTTTTCGGCACCGCTTTCTGCCAGGATGCGCTCAATTTCCAGTTTCAATTCTACGGCACTGTCCGCTACAGAAAGCGCAGATTGCTGTTTGCCATAATATACATTGGCACCATTTCGCTTCAGCGCTTTGGGAATGCGTCCCCAATAGTTAAAGAGCTGCCAGTCTCTAAAACAGATACCGTGAACCATCACCACAGGATACTTGGTACGACAGATTGCATTTTCTACCCGGGCGCTGTCAAGCAAATATCTATCTCTGGCTGTGATAAGCTCTCTGCGCACGATACGACACCATTTTATCATCAGGAACAGATTTACCGGATAGAGCCACCAGAAGAAAAACATGGCTACGCGTAGGCGAAAACCTAATTGGGAAGAATACAGCGCTGCCCGCCAAAAACCGTTTAAATAATGGAGCAGAAGTATGCCGTAGCCGACACCCAGATTCCAGAGAAACAGTTCGCCCAAGCCGTTGGTATACAGTAGGCTGATTAAGATGCCTATCTGTATAAGCAGGGTATAAACGGAGGTGACAATCAGCTCGTGGCCGCCGGCCAGAAGTTGCAGACGGATGCTTAATCCCTTTTCGTAGCAGGGGATGCATTCCATTAGTACGAAAAGCAACAGTGCCGGGATATATATGAAATGCTTCTTTTCAACCAGCGGGGTGAGCAAGTAGTCTATTTGAACAATATTGACCATGCATAACAAAAAAACTGTCTGAATGATGCGCCTGAATAATTTCATTATCATTCCTCCTTGGGAAATGTACTTTTATTATAGAGGAGTGGGAATTTTGTGTCAAATATCTGCGGGTGGTTGAAGATTTGCTTCGGAATGTGCTATACTGAACTTACGTGTGGCATATGAGCGCACGGCCCGAAGGATAAATTTTAAGGGGGAAAATACCATGGCATTTGCCCATCTTCATGTTCATACAGAATATTCTCTGTTAGACGGTTCCAACAAGATAAAAGAATATGTGCAGCGAGTGAAGGAGCTGGGGATGGATTCCGCAGCTATTACTGACCATGGTGTGATGTATGGTGCCATTGATTTTTACCGTGCAGCCAAGGAAGTAGGAATCAAGCCTATTTTGGGCTGTGAGGTCTATGTGGCGCCCAATTCCCGCTTTGACAAGGAGCTTACAGGAGGCGAGGACCGTTATTATCACCTGGTACTTTTGGCAGAAAATAATACCGGTTACGCCAATCTGATGAAGATTGTCAGTAAGGGCTTTACAGAAGGATATTATTACAAGCCCAGAGTAGATTTTGAGGTTTTAAACCGCTACCACGAGGGCATTATTGCAACCTCCGCCTGTCTGGCAGGTGAGGTGCAGCGATATATTATGAAGGGATTGCCTGATGAGGCCAGAAAAGCAGCCCGCAAATATGAGGCCTGTTTTGGCAAGGGAAATTATTTTCTGGAGCTTCAGGACCACGGAATACTGGAGCAGAAAACCGTGAACATGGAACTGATGCGCATGAGCAAGGAACTGGATATTCCGCTGGTTGCCACCAATGATGTGCATTACACGTATGCGGAGGATGCAGAGTCCCATGATATTCTTCTGTGTCTGCAGACCGGTAAGAAGCTGTCCGACGAGGACCGTATGCGTTATGAAGGCGGCCAGTATTTTGTGAAGAGCGAGGAGGAGATGAAGGGGTTGTTCCCCTATGCCTGGGAGGCTGTGGAGAATACCCAGCGCATCGCCGACCGCTGTAATGTGGAAATTGAATTCGGCAAGACCAAGCTCCCTCATTTTGAGGTGCCGGAGGGGTATGATTCTTGGACTTATTTGAATAAATTGTGTAGTGATGGTCTGGCAGAGCGCTATGGACAGCGTCTGGAGGATGGTACATATACTGATCCCGGAGCGCTTCCTGCGGGAGAGACAGGGCAGACCCTTAGAGAGCGCCTGGATTATGAGTTGGATGTTATCCGCAGCATGGGCTTTGTGGACTATTTCCTGATTGTGTGGGACTTTATCAATTACGCCAAACAGAATGATATTCCGGTGGGACCGGGACGAGGTTCTGCGGCGGGCAGTATTGTGGCGTACTGTCTGAAGATTACCAATATTGACCCTATCCGCTACAGCTTGCTGTTTGAGCGTTTCTTAAATCCGGAGCGTGTGACCATGCCCGATATTGATATTGACTTCTGTTTTGAACGCAGACAGGAGGTTATCGATTATGTGGGTCGCAAATACGGCGCGGAAAAGGTGGTACAAATCGTAACCTTCGGTACCCTGCAGGCCAAGGGGGTAATCCGTGATGTGGGCCGTGTGATGGATTTACCTTATCAGTTGTGTGATTCTTTGGCCAAGATGGTGCCCCAGGAGTTGAATATTACGCTGGAAAAAGCGCTTGAGAAGAATCCGGAGCTTCGTAAGCTTTATCAGGAGGATGAGCAGGTTCGATACTTAATCGATATGTGTAAGCGTCTGGAGGGACTGCCCAGACATTCCTCCATGCATGCAGCAGGTGTGGTAATATGTCCTGAGGCGGCAGATGAATTTGTGCCTCTGTCCAGAGGCAGTGACGGCTCCATTACCACTCAGTTTACCATGACCACACTGGAAGAGCTTGGTCTGTTAAAAATGGATTTTTTGGGTCTTCGTACCCTGACGGTAATTCATGATGCGGTGAATTTTATAGAGAAAAGTACCGGCAAGCGCATCAATGTGGATGAAATTGATTACGACGACAAGGCGGTTTTGGCCTCTATTGGTACGGGCAAGACCGATGGTGTATTCCAGCTGGAAAGTGCGGGTATGAAGAACTTCATGAAGGAGCTTCGCCCCCAGAATCTGGAGGATGTAATCGCGGGTATATCCCTGTTTCGTCCGGGCCCCATGGACTTTATCCCTAAGTATATCAAGGGTAAAAACAATCACGATGATGTAACCTATTCCTGCCCGCAGCTGGAGCCTATTTTGGCACCCACCTACGGCTGTATTGTATACCAGGAGCAGGTTATGCAGATTGTGCGCGACCTGGGCGGTTATACTTTAGGCCGAAGCGACTTGGTGCGTCGAGCCATGAGTAAGAAAAAACAGTCCGTTATGGAGAAGGAGCGGGCCAACTTTGTCTTCGGTAATGCGGAAGAAGGGGTGCCCGGCTGTATTTCCAACGGTATCAGCGAGTCTGTTGCCGGGGAGATTTACAACAATATGATGGACTTTGCAAAGTATGCCTTCAACAAGTCCCATGCAGCCTGCTATGCAGTGGTGGCTTACCAGACGGCGTGGCTGAAATATTATTATCCTGTAGAGTTTATGGCGGCTTTGCTTACTTCTGTCATTGATAACAGCAAGAAGGTTTCGGAGTATATTCTCACCTGCCGCAGCATGGGTATTGAGCTTCTGCCCCCTGATATCAATCAGGGTGAGGCAGGATTCTCCGTGGATGGCAAGAGCATCCGCTATGCCCTGACAGCCATCAAGGGTGTAGGCCGCCCTGTGATTGACAGTATTGTGCAGGAGAGAACAGGTCGTGGTCCGTTCTTAAATCTGAAGGATTTCATCACCCGTATTGCAGAGACTGAGGCCAACAAGCGTGTAATTGAGAACTTTATCAAGGCCGGTGCTCTGGATAGCTTAAGCGGTAACCGCAGACAGTTTATGAGTGTATATGTGCAGATTCTGGATCATATCACCAAGGACAAGAAAAACAATTTGGCCGGCCAGATATCCCTGTTTGATATTGCAGGAGAGGACCAGAAGGAAGAATTTGACCTGCGCATGCCTGAGGTTGAGGAATATCCCAAGGAGATGCTTCTGGCTTTTGAAAAAGAGGTGCTGGGCATCTATGTCAGTGGTCACCCCATGGAGGAGTATCAAGAGCTTTGGGAACGGGTTGTCAGCCATAACACCAATGCTTTTGTGTTGGATGAGGAGACCGGCAATGTGGCGGTGGAGGACCAATCGAAAGTAATTGTGGGAGGTATCATTGCAGGCAAAACTGTTAAATATACCAAAACAGATAAGATTATGGCATTTCTTACCATCGAAGATTTGGTGGGAAGTGTGGAAATTGTGGTGTTCCCTCAACTATATGAAAAGCATGCAGCGGCACTTTTGGAGGATGCCAAGATATTTGTCCGCGGACGTGCTTCCGTAGAAGAAGACAAGGACGGCAAAGTCATCTGTGACGAAATTCTGACCTTCGAGGAAGTGGAGGCAGCGGGCAGTGCCAACTGGGGAAGCGGCAGGGGCAACGGTCGAGGCTCCTACGGCAACAGTTATGGTAATTATAATTCCAGAGGCTACGGACAAGGCAACTACAGTGGTCAGATGGTCGGAAACGGCGCTTACAACAATGCCTCCCAGCCTCAGCCGAAAGCAAAGCTTCCCACCGGTGTCTGGATTCAGTTCCCTGACCTGGAAGCCTACGACGCCCGGAAACGTGAGCTTGTAGACACTATTTCTGCTTTCCCCGGTGAGGAAAACGTAGTAATCTTCCTGCGAAACACCAAGGACGTAAAAGTCCTGCCCCCCAACCTGCGCATCAAAGCCGATGAAGCAACCCTCGCCCACTTCGGCAGCATCTTCGGCCCCGAAAACGTCAAGCGCAAACAATAGACATTAAGTTGTAAGCAGTAAGATGTATAGTGTACGGAATGCGGATTAAGTAAAGCAGATTATATAAAGTAGCATATTTAATAGAATTCGTCAGTTTGAGGTAGAATGTGTGCATCGATTGGGACGCTATATGTTCTACCAACGGACCTTGAAAAACGTCGGCACTTGGGCTGTGTACTATACAGCCCTATGTGCCGCTACGCTTTTTCACGGAGCGGAAGCGTTCCGTTGTAGAATATATAGTGTCCTAATCGATGTGGTCACAAACTACTTCAAATTGCACGAAACCTATTGAAATATGCCAAGTTTTGGATTAAAATAGGGAAGATGACTTTGTTAAAAATTTGTTGATATAGACATGGAGGTATTTTTCATGGCAAAAGAGATTAAAACAATCGGTGTACTGACCAGCGGAGGCGATGCCCCCGGTATGAATGCTGCGATCCGTGCTGTAGTGCGTACAGCCATTGCCCGCGGCATGAAAGTAAAGGGCATCAAGAAGGGTTATCAGGGCCTTTTGAACGAAGAAATCATTGATATGGAAGCAAGACATGTTTCTGATATCATTCAGCGAGGCGGTACTGTTCTGGGTACAGCAAGATGTATGGAGTTCAAGACTGAGGCCGGTCAGAAAAAGGGTGCTGAGATTTGTAGAAAACATGGCATTGACGGCATTGTGGTAATCGGCGGAGACGGTTCCTATCGTGGCGCTCAGGCTCTTTCCAGACAGGGAATCAACACCATCGGTATTCCCGGAACCATCGATTTGGATATTGCCTGCACAGAATACACCATCGGTTTTGATACTGCAGTAAATACAGCCATGCAGGCTATCGACAAGGTAAAGGATACCTCCTCTTCCCATGAGAGATGCAGTATTATTGAGGTTATGGGACGTAATGCGGGATATATCGCTCTCTGGTGTGGTATTGCCAATGGTGCAGAGGATATTTTGATCCCTGAGAAGTATGATTTCGATGAGCAGAAGATTATCAACAGTATCATTGCCAACCGTAAGAGAGGCAAGACTCATCACATCATTATTAATGCAGAGGGTATTGGTCACTCCGTATCCATGGCAAGACGTATTGAGGCTGCTACCGGTATGGAAACCAGAGCAACTATTTTAGGTTACATGCAGCGTGGCGGACGTCCTTCTGCCAAGGATCGTTACTATGCGTCCATCATGGGTTCCTATGCAGTGGACATTCTTCGTCAGGGTAAGACCAACCGTGTGGTAGGCTTCAATCGCGGAGAGTTTTCAGATTATGATATCGAAGAGGCTCTGAACATGGTAAAGGGCATCAATGAGTATGAATTTGAGGTAGCGCATCTTCTTTCTATATAATAGGAAGTTTCGCCGGGAAAGGGTTTGAAATATGATCACCAGTAGCTCCAACCAGCGCATTAAGCAGGTTATCCAATGGCAAAGCAAATCAAAAGAGCGCCGCAAGGACAAGGTTTTTGTGGTGGAGGGTGTGAAGATGTATTTGGAAGCACCCCGGGAGCTGATTCGGGAGGTTTATGTGTCCACCGGATGTCTGGAAAAGCATGGAAAAGAAACCGAGCTTGCAGATAAGCTTCAGGTTACCGGCTATGAAGAGGTATCGGACGAGATATTTGCCAAGATGTCAGATACTAAAACGCCTCAGGGAATTCTGGCGGTTATCAGCCAACCGGAATATGAATTAAATCATCTTTTAACAAAAGAAAATCCGTTATTTGTAATTCTGGAAAATCTTCAGGACCCCGGGAATCTGGGAACGATTATCAGAACCGGAGAAGGTGCTGGGATAACGGGTGTTATTATGAGCGATACCACGGTGGATATCTATAATCCCAAGGTAATCCGCTCTACGATGGGTTCCATATACAGAGTGCCCTTTGTATATGAATCTGATTTGGTTGAGGTGCTTCATGAGCTGCATGCAGCAGGGGTTCAGACCTACGCAGCACACTTGCAGGGAGAGGACTATTATGACAGTTTTTCATTCTGTGAGCCCACGGCATTTCTAATTGGCAATGAAGGAAACGGGCTGACGGAAGAGATATCCAAAGCGGCTTCTTCCTATTTAAAGATACCCATGGAGGGTAAAGTGGAGTCCTTAAATGCAGGGGTTGCAGCAGCTCTTTTAATGTATGAGGCGCACAGACAGCGCAAATAAAGGGAGGGACAAGGGATGAAGATTGGATTCATCGGACTTGGCAATATGGCATCTGCAATGATTGGCGGTATGCTGAAGGAGCAGGTGGCAGAGGCAGCTGACATCATCGGCAAAGCAAAAACAGCTGTTACGGAAAATGAAGTTAAGGCTAAATTTAACATTAATATTGCAAAAAGCAATGCAGAGCTTGCAGCAGAGGCGGATATCCTGTTTTTAGCAGTGAAGCCTATATTTTTCCCGGAGGTAATTGCAGAGATTAAGGATGTGGTAAAAGACAGTGCTGTGATTGTCAGCATTGCGGCAGGACGTACTTTGGAGTATTTGACAGGTGCTTTTAAGCCCGGTGCAAAGCTGGTACGTTGCATGCCTAATACGCCGGCGCTGGTTTTGGAAGGCTGCACAGGTGTGTCTGTGGGTGAAAATGTTACTGCAGAGGAGACTGAGCGGGTTATGAAGCTGCTTTCTTCCTTTGGCAAGGCAAGTATCGTACCTGAGAGACTGATGGATGTGGTGGTAGGTGTATCCGGCAGTGCTCCTGCGTATGTATTTATGTTTATTGAAGCTATGGCTGATCAGGCTGTGGCTGAGGGAATGCCCCGCAAGCAGGCTTATGAATTTGCGGCCCAGGCTGTACTTGGCAGTGCCAAAATGGTGCTGGAGACCGGCAAACATCCCGGTGAGTTGAAGGATATGGTTTGCTCTCCCGGCGGCACCACGATCCAGGCTGTAAAGGTTTTGGAAGAAATGGGACTGCGTGCAGCGGTGATGGATGCCATGGAGGCATGCATCGACAAATCTCGCAATATGTAACACAAAACTTCAAAAAAGCGCATAAAATGACTGAAAGGCCTCTGACTTGACAAATCAGAGGCCTTCTGCTATTATTGAAAAATGTCTTAATAAATTTAATAATTTTGTAACAATTGGGAACACTAAAATTGTGTGTTACAAGTAAAATTGTTGGAGGATTGAATAATGGCAGCAAGCAAGAAGCTGTGTACATTCCTGGCAAGCCTTTGTATGGCAGTGCTCATGGTAATGTGTGCAGACATAAACGCAGAAGCCGGCAAATTTAAAAATGACAAATATGATCTGGGTAGCTATCTGGATGAAGTGAACGGTGGTGTGGGTAGTATTTTGGAATCCAACACCGTAGTTCGTGCAGATGCAAAGCCCGTAAAGACAGCCTTCAATTTGGAGAAGAAACAGTCCAATTTGGTTATGGCGAATGTAAAAAATGCGCTGAACGTAAGAAGCGAAGCCGGTGAAGATGCAAAAAAGGTAGGAAAGTTGTATAAGGATTGTGGCGGTACCATCCTTGAGAGAAAGGATGGCTGGACCAAGCTTCAGTCAGGAAATCTGATTGGTTGGGCATCCGATGAGTATCTGCTTTTTGACGAGGAGGCTAAGGAATTGGCCAACGATGTGGGCAGAATGATTGCTACAGTTGATACAGAGACCTTAAGAGTGCGTATGGCACCTGATGAAGAGGCCGGTGTTTACGGACTTCTTCCTAAGGGAGAGATTGTAGAAGTACTGGATGACGGCAGCGGTGAGTGGGTATGCGTTGATTATGAAGGTATGGACGGCTATGTGTCTGCTGATTACATTACCATTGATTTCAAAATTGATGCAGGTGAGACTTTAGAGGAAATCAAATTACGACAGGCAGCAGAGCGCGAGGCAAAGCGTCATGTCAACTATGGTGAATATACCACTGATGCAGATACTACATTGCTTCTGGCAGCATTGATTCATTGTGAGGCAGGAGGCGAGAGCTATGAGGGTCAGCTGGCAGTAGGAGCTGTTGTTATGAACCGCGTACGAAGCAGTGCATATCCTGACAGTATTCATGGCGTAATTTATGCATCCGGTCAGTTTACACCTGCGTTGAATGGTAAAGTAAATGCGGTATACGAATCCGGACGTATCT
>JAZQFO010000052.1:0-4972 GCA_045539535.1 Acetatifactor sp. | reverse complement strand
ATAGAGACCAAGGGCAATGCCTTGGCTGCAGGCGAAATTGTTCAGACCAAGGATAAAGTATTTCTTTTGTCCAAGGAAGAACTTGCCTGGTTTGAAGAGGCAGATGTAGCTTTGACCGCAGTGCCTACCCAGGCCGCTGTCGCCAATGACAAAAGTACCTGGTATCAGGATTATTGCATCGACTACGGTGTAGATGCTACCATGTGGTGGCTAAGAGACCCGGTGGAGGAAGAGTCCTCACAGTGTTATTTGGTAGGAAACGGCTACTATGAAGAAAATATTTACACATGGGAAGTGGGCGTGGAAAGCTTCGGTATCCGCCCCGCAATTACCGTAGATATATCAAAACTTTAAAAATGTCCTGGTTGGATTATGTAGTATAGCGTATCGATTGAGACAAAATAAGTCCTACCACGGAATGTTTGCATTCCGTGGTAGGACTTTCTCAATCTCTCAGTATTACTGAAAGCTTCATCTTTTTTGCTCCCATTCCTCCCACGTCTGATACTTGTCGTTTCGCTGTTTTCTTAATTCATTCACATATTCAAAGAAGATATCATGATGGCAAGATGAATCTGGCTCCTTATTTTTCTTATATATTAGATCACACACCTCAAACGTCTTCCACAATTCTTCTGCTATTTCTGTTGAAGTACTGTCGTTACCAACCACAGACTTCAGCTCCACATACGGTACGAAACAACTGTCGTAACTATCCATACGCAAATTTGGAATAAACTCCAGATTACCATCAACAAGTATATGAATTTGGATACAATGATGATTTTTTACAAACCCATGCATACTTTTATATTGTGTATATGCGCGCCAGGGCAAATTGTCTTTGCGCTCTTTGTTCGTACGGGTATCCTCCGGATTTTCCTCAAGAAATGTTTTCACTGCGTTCAATGCGTCACATATCTCCTCTGGTACATAGGGGGCCTTTACACAAACACAAAAATCTGCCAGGACATACCCCATGCGGTTAATCGCCATCGGAACAAATAACAAACCATCCGTTTCTGAATAATATACAGCAATTTCTTTGCGCTTGGCATAATCAAAAGACTTCTGCAAACACCTATAAGCAGTCTCGCCCAATATATCTACCGAACACTTTGCTGAACAATACTGATACTCAACGTTAGAAGTGGTCATAATCTCGTGGTCCGTGTACTCCGGTATCATCTTAACATGCCCGTCCTGATCTTGAAGCACCGACAATGATGCACGCTTTCTCCACGAAACGGAACGATAATCTTTCGAGCAATCCGGTTCTTCTCTATTCTCATATTTCTTCTTGATATACAAAAAGCTGTCTGTAATACTTTCTCCCAATGTAGATGCTGTACAAGCATACTTCAATTTCATATAGGGTCCTTCAACACGTCCGGGCCCATTCAAAAAATAAACAACCGGGTGAATATAGATATGCTTTCCATCACATTCAATAGAAAGCTGTAACGGATAATCTCTCATCGCAACCTCCAATATTGTTCTTCGTTTTTAATATATCAGACTTTATCCTATATTCCAATGGCTAGTTGAAATTTTGTTTATGGTATTAGGTTTCATAGTGCATTTTTTCTTGCTTTCAATGCCCAACTGCCTGCCTACTTGCGGATATTTAGCAAGAATAAGGACATACTTTCCGGGAAAAATACATATGATAGTACAAGGGTAATTTTGGAAGGAGGGCAGAGAATGACTGTCACGGAGGATATCCGATATGTGGGTGTGAATGATCACACAATCGATTTGTTTGAGGGTATGTACAAGGTGCCGGATGGTATTTCTTACAATTCTTACGTGATCGTGGATGAGAAAGTCGCGGTAATGGATACAGTGGGAGAAGGCTTTACCGAGCAGTGGCTGGACCGGATTAAGACGGTGCTGGGTGGTCGGACACCGGATTATCTGATTGTGCAACATATGGAGCCGGATCATTCAGCTAATATTGTGAGCTTCATGGAGTATTATCCGGAGGCGGTGCTGGTGGCATCTGCCAAGGCCTTCGATATGATGAACCATTTCTTTGGGACAGAATTTGCCGCCAGACGCAGGATGGTACAGGAGAGAGATGTGCTTTCCTTGGGCAGGCATGAGCTGGAATTTGTGGCAGCGCCTATGGTACATTGGCCGGAGGTGTTAGTTACCTACGACAGGACGGACAAGGTATTGTATTCGGCAGATGCTTTTGGCAGATTCGGTGCATTGGATGTGGAGCAGGAATGGGTAGATGAAGCCAGACGGTATTATTTTGGCATTGTGGGAAAATACGGAATTTATGTGCAGAAGCTATTGCACAAGCTGGCAGAAAAGGAGCTGTCCATGATTTGCCCTCTTCACGGTCCTGTGCTCAAGGATGGGTTAGGGGAGTATCTGGAGCTGTATCAAAAGTGGTCCCGGTATGAACCTGAGGAGGATGGCGTGGTTATCGCTTATACAACGATTTACGGCAATACCCGTAAGGCAGTAATGTTATTAGCAGAGGAACTGCGCAAATCGGGTGTGCAGACAGTGGTCATCCGTGATCTGGCCAGGTGTGATATGTCGGAGGCTGTGGCACAGGCTTTTCGTTATAGCAAGCTGGTACTGGCTACCACTACCTACAATGCAGGGCTATTTCCTTTTATGGGAGAATATTTAAGCTGGCTGACAGAGCGCTATTTTGCCAATCGGAGGGTGGCCTTTGTAGAAAACGGCAGCTGGGCAATTATTGCGGCCAAGCTGATGAGGGAACGATTGGAGAAGTGCAAGGGACTTACCTATGCAGAGAATACTGTGCGGATACAGTCTGCAATGAATGCAGAGAATGTTAGACAAATCAGACTTTTAGCACAAGAACTGGCAGGAGGTAGTGAAAATGAAATATGTATGTGATGTGTGTGGTTGGATTTATGATGAAGAGGCGGGAGATGCAGATTTGGGAATTGCTCCCGGCACCAAGTTTGAAGATTTGCCGGAGGATTTTGTATGCCCTTTGTGTTCAGTTGGCAAAGAAATGTTTAGTGAGGTAGTTGAGTAGTGGCAAAGGAATATTATGAAATCCGCCTGGAGAGTATTGGAGGTCTGGGGGCCAATCTTTGCGGCAAAATGCTGGGAGAACTGGGGGTAAAATATCTGGATGTAAACAGCAGCAGTTTTTCCAGCTATGGTTCCGAGAAAACAGGAACCCCTGTAAAGGCTTTTATTCGTTACTGCGCCAAGGAAAAGGAGATTCGTGTGCATTCTCCCGTGGAAGAGCCGGATCTATTGGTGGTATTCCACCAGGCCCTTTTAAAGGACGCTTCTGTATGGAAAGGGTGTCATGAGCACACCGCGGTGGTAATCGCGCTGGAAGCCGGCCAGAAGCGCGTAGAAGGCAATTGCAGGGGTAAGTGCTATGGGGTGGAGGCACAGCGGATTGCCATGGAAACCCATTCCAGGATTAACATGGTCATGTTGGGGGCTGCCATCCGTCTGATGGGGCTTAAAGACACGGAGGCTGCGCAGCAGATTTGCAAGGATACTCTTGGTAAGAAATATCCCGATGCGCTGGTAAACAATTTGGAGGGCATCAAAAGAGGTTATGAAGAGGTATTTCCATTGCAGACCGGGGAGGGTGCCGGCAGTGACGGTGACAACCAAGAAAACTGCAAGCCGGACGGCTCTAATCTGACCAAATGGGGCTATGAAAATGCGCCTCTGGGAGGAATCAATCCCCGACCGGGAAGTACGGCGGTGTCAGATTTGTCACCCTCCAGACAGGGGTATATCCCACTTTTTATCAAGGAAAGATGCATCAACTGTGGACTATGTTTTTCCACCTGTCCGGACATGGTATTTCAGTTTGCAAAGGGAGAGTATAAGGGCAGGGAGATGATGGTGAATCAAGGTTTGGATTATTATCACTGTAAGGGATGCTTGCGATGCGTGGATGTATGCCCGGTGAATGCCCTGGTGCAGGCAGAAGAATCAGCTCATGCAGGCAAACCTTATTTTCTGCCCAATCAGGAGCTGTTAAGGCATCCTGTATACTATGAAAAAACAGGACCTGACGGTTATATTACCTCCGAGTCGTATCTGACGGAGCAGCGCATGGAAGGAGGAGAGGTGTAATGAAAGAGCAAGTTATGGAGTATGCTTCCGGTAATGAGATGGCAGCCATTGCCATCAAACAAATCGGATATGATTTGATGGGCTATTATCCCATCACCCCTTCTACCCAGATTGCGGAAAATTTGGATATCATGCGGGCTAACGGAGAAACAGATCTGGTGATGGTGGCTGCAGAGGGAGAGCACAGCGCAGCCGGCATCTGTTATGGTGCCTCTGTAGCCGGCGGAAGAGTGGTCAACGCCACCAGCGCCAATGGTCTGCTTTACGCCATAGAACAGTTTCCGGTGCAGTCAGGCACCCGGTATCCCATGGTAATGAATGTGGTGTGCAGAACGGTATCCGGTCCCTTGTCCATCAAGGGGGATCACAGCGATATCATGTATCTGCTAAATGCAGGCTGGCCCATTCTCTTTGCGTCTACAGTGCAACAGGTATATGATTTTAACATTATCGCCCTGAAGCTGGCAGAGCAGGTGCGTCTGCCTGTGGTGGTGGCTTATGACGGGTTCTTTACCAGCCATCAAAAGGGGCGCTGCATGCGGTTTGCAGATGATAGTGACGTACGGGAATATATCGGTCCCAAGAAAGAAGAGTATCCATTCCTGGACCTGGAGCATCCGATTACGGTGGGCTCCTATATGAATGAGCCGGATTTGATTAACAACCGCTATCAGCTGCATCTGGCCATGGAGCAGGCAGACAGGATTTTGCCGGAGCTGTTTGCTTCCTTTGGAGAGCTTTCCGGTAGATGTTACGGCAAGGTAGAGGGTATCGGCTGTGAGAATGCAGAGAAGATTCTGGTACTTTTGGGTTCCTCCTATGATACTGCTGTAGAAGCAGTGGAAGAACTGCAAGAAAATGGCGTAAAATC
>JAZQFO010000051.1:0-5342 GCA_045539535.1 Acetatifactor sp. | reverse complement strand
CAGGCAATCCGTCCTGACATTGCAGGTATTATGGGAGCTTTCGGTGCTGCTTTGATTGCCAGAGACAAGTTTGAAGAGGGCTACGAGACCTCCATGCTCTCCTATGAGAAAATCTGCGACCTGAAGTTCGAGACCAGCATGGCCAAGTGCAAAGGCTGTACCAACAGCTGCCGACTGACCATCAACAAGTTTTCCGGCGGTCGCCAGTTTATCTCCGGCAACCGTTGTGAGCGTGGTATTGGTGGCAAGAAAAATGCTACCAATGTACCCAACCTGTTTGAATACAAGTTGAACAGACTCTTCTCCTATCCCTCTTTGGAAGCAGATCAAGCACCCAGAGGTGTGGTGGGTATTCCCAGAGTCCTGAATATGTATGAAAACTATCCCTTCTGGCATACCTTCTTTACCGAGTTGGGATATCGGGTGGTACTTTCCCCCAGCTCTAACCGTAAGACTTATGAGCTTGGTATCGAGTCCATCCCCAGTGAATCCGAGTGTTACCCTGCCAAGCTGGCACACGGCCATGTTACCTGGCTGATTAAGCAGGGGGTAAAGTTCATCTTCTATCCCTCATTATTCTATGAGCGAAATGAATTTGACGAGGCCAACAACCACTACAACTGCCCCATTGTTACTTCCTATTCCGAAAATATCAAGAACAATGTGGAAGAAATTACAAGCGGTGATATTTTATTCCGCAATCCATTCATGTCCTTCCGTGATATCGGTACTATCACAGAGGCTCTGACCAAGGAATTCACCGAGATTCCTGCCAAGGAGATTGCAAACGCCTGCAAAAAGGCCTGGGTTGAACAGGAAAAGGCTCGCCTTGACATGAAGAAAAAGGGCGAAGAAACCCTGAATTATCTGAAGGAAACCGGCAAGCGCGGTATCGTTTTGGCCGGCCGTCCTTACCATATTGACCCTGAGATTAACCATGGTATTCCAGAGCTGATTACTTCTTTTGATATCGCGGTACTGACCGAGGACTCCATCTCTCACCTGGCAACACCTGAGAGACCTCTGATTGTATCCGACCAGTGGATGTATCACTCCAGACTTTATGCTGCAGCAAGCTATGTTAAGACTGTAGACAATTTGGATTTGATTCAGTTAAATTCCTTCGGTTGCGGTCTGGATGCAGTTACCACCGATCAGGTAAACGATATCCTTTCCGGTTCCGACAAGATTTACACTTGTCTTAAGATTGATGAGGTTAACAACTTAGGTGCTGCAAGAATCCGTATCCGTTCCCTGCTCTCTGCCATTGCAGTAAGAGAAAAGATGAACAAAAAGCGCACCATTCGTTCCTCTGCCATTAAGAAGGTATCCTTTACCGAGGAAATGCGTAAAGACTACACCATACTGTGTCCTCAGATGTCTCCCATCCACTTCGACATCGTACAACCTGCTTTCCAGTCATGCGGCTACAATTTCGAAGTCTTAGGCAACGACAACAAACACTCTGTGGATGTAGGTTTGAAATATGTTAATAACGACGCCTGCTACCCTTCCCTTTTGGTAGTAGGACAGCTGATGGAGGCACTGCTCTCCGGCAAATATGATTTAAATAAAACTGCAGTAATTATCACCCAGACCGGTGGCGGATGCCGTGCAACCAACTATATCGGCTTTATCCGTCGTGCATTGGAAAAAGCAGACATGGCACATATTCCCGTTATCTCCTTAAACCTGGGCGGTATCGAGACCAATCCCGGCTTTAAGTTGGATGCCAATATGCTGCTTCGTGCTGCTATCGGTGCTCATTTCGGTGATATTTTCATGCGCTGCGTATACCGCATGCGCCCCTATGAGGCAACTCCCGGCAGTGTAGATGCCGTACACCAGAAATGGCTGAAAGTTGCACAGGATTTTGTAACTGCCAAACATATGAAGCTTGGCAAGTTCCATAAGCTGTGCCGCCAGATGATTCGTGACTTTGACAGCATCCCTCTTCGGGATATCAAAAAGCCCCGTGTAGGTGTGGTCGGTGAGATTCTGGTAAAATACTCTCCCGCCGGTAATAACCATTTGGTAGAACTTTTGGAAAGCGAAGGCGCCGAGGCTGTTGTACCTGATTTGATGGGCTTTATGCTCTACTGCTTCTACAATCAGGTATACAAAGCAGAGCATCTGGGCACCAGCAAGAAAGCTGCCCGCTTATGTAACCTTGGCATCTGGGCAATTGAACATGTACTTTGCGGTCCTTCCACCAAGGAATTCAAGAAGAGCAAGCACTTCTCTGCACCCACTCCCATCAAGGAGATTGTTAAGTTTGCAGAGCCCATTGTATCCATCGGTAATCAGACCGGTGAAGGTTGGTTCCTTACAGGTGAAATGATTGAGCTGATCCACGACGGTGTACCCAATATCGTCTGCACACAGCCCTTTGGATGTCTCCCCAACCATGTAGTGGGTAAGGGTGTTATCAAAGCCCTTAGAAAAGCACATCCCGAGTCCAACATCGTGGCCATTGACTACGATCCCGGTGCCAGTGAGGTTAACCAGCTGAATCGAATTAAGCTGATGCTCTCCACTGCGCAGAAGAATCTGCAAGACTAATAATTTAGGCTTCTATTCACTTATTCTTGTCGGGGATCTATCTTCTGTGTCGATTGAGCTAAACCATTTTAAATAAAAAGGCCGGCGCCCGATTGATAATCTCACATATCAAATCGGGTGTCGGCCTTCTTTTTACAATTATCTTTAATACAACCAGAATGTATAGCCGTCAAGGGTAAGCTTCATCCACATAATAACTTCATCCTCATAAGGCTCTCCGTAGACTGTTCCGTTGGCGTTTAATGTATCTGACTGGAAGGATACTGAATATTCACTGTCAATTACCCATCTAATCTCATAGGACTCCCCATTGTACTCAATCCAGCCAAGTCCTGCCTCATCCAGCTCTACCGCCACGTCAATGGTACTTCCATCCGGTTTCTCATAGGGCAGATATTCCGTAGTACCGGATTGGGGATCAATCAATGCATAACCCATCCAATAGCTGTACTCCAGCACCTCATTATCCAGAGGAACCTGCTGCCAGTTGGACACATCAAACTCCTCAGAAGCTTCATCCTCTTCCTCCCAATCCTCCAGAGGATAATCCCCCAACATCTCGTCTTCCTCCATTGCCGACTCAGCTTCTATGTAAGCCTGCACCTCATCACTCCAGATACATTCCTCAGTATAAATATCTTCCCTGAAAAATAAGTTCGCCGACTCTATTTCGCCAAAGGTACATCCATAGAAAGTCAAAATGGAATCCTGTGCAGGCTCATATAAACCATCACTATCCGAGTCAATCAGCTCACAATTTACAAAATCGAAGGCACCATTAAATTCTTTAATAGAAAATGGCCCTAGAAAACAATCCCGGACAACACATTCTGTAACAAAAAACTCCTCACATCCACTCCGGGCACTAATACCGTACCCTTCACTGCAGTTTATATCCAGCCCAAAAAGCTCCACGTAGGCACAGTCAGAAAAATTCAGCACATTGCCCTCACCTAACCCACTTGTCACATGTCCGAAAGTCATCATCTCCAGCATCATATCAGAACAGTTCATGAACGTGAAAACTGCTCCATATTCGGACTCCGTCACAAACTCAACATCTGCTGTATTCACTGAATCACCGGTGATATAAAGACCACTCACATCCCGAATTACCACTTCCACGCCATCCTCACATTCCTGAAGCTGCACATAGGGATGAGATTCATTCCACTTTTCTCCTTCTGCCTCCCATACCTCATCAACATACTCACTTATGTTGTAATAGCCGGGCTCAACAACAATCTCTGCATCAGGTCCAATGGCATTCAAAAGTTCCTCCATGGAACTGACATAATAGACACCATCCTCTGATTCCTCTAAACCGGCAAGCTCATTATCGGACACATCAAATACCTCCAAAATGGCATCATCCGCAGGCATCTCTTCCGCATCCTGCTTACAGCCTGCAAGCATAGTTGCTGATAGTGTCAGTACAGCCATCATTATATACAATCCATATTTTCGCTTCATATTTTTCTCCTTTGCATAAACACATAAATATAATATAAACGTATTCCAACACTTTGTCCACTGAAAACACAAGAAATCCAGAAATCAAAATAAAGACCACCTTGACAGGAAATTCCTTTCAAAGTGGTCTTTTCATGTACATGTAAAATTCTCCTAAGACGCCGCTTGTCTGGCTTCCAGAAATGCTTTCAGCGCCTCTGTCACCTCCTCAGGCTCCAGACCATAATCCTCAATCAGATCGCTTACAGCCTCCAGCTCCTTGCGCTTTTTCTCTTCCAAGAGCTCAGCCAGCTCTCTTTTCTCGGATTCTACTCTCACAAGCAGCGCATCTAATACCTGCTGCTTGGCCTGAATCTTCTCCTCAATGGATTTACGTTGTCCTCTTGCCATATAACTGTCTCCTTTCGGCCTATTTGATATGTATATAACAGTATATGGACAAGACAGGGAAAATATTCCTAGAAAATATTCCTAGAAATTCTTACTTACAATACTGAACTTCACGTTCTTGGTTCCGCCGTACGCTCCAATGCCTTGGATCGTCACAGTTGCAGAACCCTTCTTATTATTGTTCTTATAACCGGTGATGATGTAATCCACACCGTATACCAAATCCTTCTTGGTGGACTTGTCGGTAATCTTAATCGCACCCTTCTTAATCATTGCCTCGGTAAATACCACTTCGCCACCGTTGTAGGCCTGCTTCTGCACTACAAACTTTGCCTTGGTGATGTCTTTGGCAGCCACACGATAGGTTGTAGTTGCCTTACCAACATAATTCTTGCCGGTGCCTTCTACAGTTACTGTAACCACAGTACCTGCCTCTACCTTGCTCTTGCCATCAAAAGCTGCACCATTTACGGTATAGCTTACCGTATAATCACTCTTAACCTTCAGCTTCTTGCCATTCACATCGGTCACCACAGGCGCGCTGAGCAAGCTCTTCTTATCTACGAAGCTGTCCGCTGCGATAACCGTGATATCTTCATCTGCCAAAGACTTCTGTACGATTGCAAAAGTCACAGTTTTGGTAAATTTGTAATTACCCTTACCCTTAATGGTGATGGTGGGCGCCTTCTTGGCATCAGCAGCTGCCACTACCTTATTGTTCTTGTAACTTACGGTATAATCCTTACCAGGCTCCAATACAGTGTTGCCCAATACAACGAAGATTTCAGGCTTTGCTCCGCTCTGCACGTAGGAAGCCTCCGCCTTACCGCTTACAAAGATCACTGCAAGCTTGTCAGCTACAGTGGTATCTGCCTGGATAGTGAAGTTTTTCTTTACAGTGCCGGTATAACCACCGC
>JAZQFO010000050.1:0-24951 GCA_045539535.1 Acetatifactor sp. | reverse complement strand
CAAAACCTTTGTGGCACGGGCAAGAGCCGGAAGCTCTACAGGGATTTCCCGAAGCGGTGTGATAATTTGTTCTTTACCGGCCTTTTCTTTTTTCTTAATCTCTTCCCAATTTTCCAAGACCTGACCGGAACCGCTTACCTGAACCTCGCCAAATACATGAGGATGCCGGCGAACCATTTTCTCGGCCACCTCGTTTACCACATCTTCCATGGTAAAGATGCCTTCCTCCTTGGCAATCTGGGCATGCATTACTACCTGCAACAGCAAATCTCCCAGCTCCTCCCGAAGATTGGCATAATCTCCGGTTTCATCGTAAATACGGATACCGGCCATGACCTCTGCTGCCTCCTCCATCATGCAAGGACGCAGGCTCATGTGGGTTTGCTCCCTGTCCCAGGGGCAACCGTTCTCGCTGCGTAAGGTATTGATTATTTCCAAAAAATCCTCATAGGAATACATGCTTACTCTTCCTCCTCTGTATCTCCATCCGATACGTCGCTGTCCGAAACACTGCCTACTTTAACCAGCTCTGCAAAAGAAAGACTGATATCCTTCTCCTCATCATCCACCTGAATGGTATAGCTGCGGGTCTTGTAGCCGTTTCGACGCAGGGTTACCACATGAGGACCGGGGTCTTTTTTGAAGGAACAGGGTGCAATGCCCACATAATCACCGTCCACGTAGACCTCCACATCCTCCGGTGCGTCCACATGCACGCTGTAATAGCTCTTGGACACATCCGTTACATCATCATCCTTGTCCTTTTCGTCCTCTTTGTCATCTTTTTTGTCCTCATCCTCATCACCGGTGGCGGACTCCAGCACCACATTCACACCGGCAGAGGCTTGTCCCACGCGGATATACTGGGTAATGGACTTATATCCGTCTGCCTTCACAATCAACTGATGGATACCGTACTCCAGAGTCACCGGTTCGGAAGCATCCGTCTCCACCCCATCGATATAAAGGTCTGCATTGGAGGGGCTTAAAGAAAAGAGAATCATTCCCGTCTGAGCCTTGGCAACCTCCATATCACCGATATCAAGGGTAGTTTCCTCATTGCGGTTGATAATCACGTCTCTGATACCGCCACCGCCGCGATGGCTGATATTCACCTGATAGCTGCCCTCCGGCAACACCAGAAGCATGCCTTCCGTAATGCGCTGGATGGTGGTCTGACCAATCTCAATCCAGCCACCCACAAAGCTTTCATCATTCAAGAGACGAAGATAACCATGCCCCCTGTCCACGCTGACACTAAGCACCTGATTATCGATTCCTTGAAAGCTCAACACGTCGGAAGCGTTGATATCCATGGCTTCAATAACCTGACCGTCTGAAAAATACCGGGTATCGTCTGTCAGCTTATAAATGTCGGAACCAATAGACACCTCACCTCGTACATGATTCATCTCATACTTGGCTACCTCTTCATTTTTCCATGCGGTGGCAGAGAGCATCATGTTTGTAAGATGCTTGGTTTTCTTCAGAAACTTCACATCCACAATGTCTCCCGGCTGAATCTGCTTAAGAGAGATGCTTTCACCATATTTATCGCTGAATTTGGTAGTACCGTCGTAGGACAGGGTATACTGTCTGCTTCGGTTCAGATTCAAAAAGGTCACCGTATGGTCATTGGTATCTTTCTCCACCAAAACAGCCGTATCTGCGGAATCATAGCTTTCCGGACCGGGTACTTGAATATTATTTTTTACGGCCGGCTGGCTGCTTTCGCTATCCTGCTGCCCTGATGTACAGGCTCCCAAAGCCAGCATCAATGCCACAAACAGCACACTTACTTTCTTCTTCATAATGTTCCTCACGTAAACTCCTTGTCGTATCTGTACGCTCGTTACTATAGATTACAAAACAGTTCCTGAAGCAGCTTCTGCTTAAGGGGCTCCTGTTCCACCAGCTTCTCAAGCTTTTCCAGATTGCGTCCCGGTATCCAGGCCTTTCCGGAATTATAATAAAAATTCGCAATTTTGCGGAATTTGTCCGGATAGGACAGCCGATAGTACAGGTCAATCCGGCTGATGGCAGACAAAGGGCGAATCTCCTCATAGGCCGCCAAAAGCTCCTGTCCCAGCTCGATATTCCAGTTGTTTTTCTCCAAAAGCTTCCGCATCAGAAGATGCAAATCCCTTACGGGATCGTCCGGAATGCATTTTTCAAAATTGATAATAAACCATCCCTGATGGGTCTTCAGCAAATTATGATATTGATAATCACCATGACAATAGCTGATACGGGACTGATTTTGGTCTGCCAGACGAAGTTTTTCATAGGAAGACCACTCCTCCGTTACCGTCAGAGCCTGCTTAAGAAAATCATCAAAGCTTTGCTGCAGACAAATCTCGAACCAGGTCTTCTGGCTTCGCTGCTTTAAGTACTTGCGCACCTTTTTAAGCTCTCGGTTGCGCTTCTCATAATCCTCGCCGGGAGAGTAAACAAAATCCTGCAAATGCTTTATCTGCTCCAACTCTTCCCCGCTTACGTCAAATTCCATACAATTGTGAAGCTTTGCCAGAAGCCTTACAGAATCCACACACTCTGCCCGGTCATTGATATTACATTCCCGGCCCTCCGCATAGGTCTTCAAAACATACTTCACGCCATCATAATCTTTTACAAACAGACCGCCTTCTGCATTGGGCAGAATCCGCTCCACCCGGATATCTCCTGCATTCTGAAGATGTGTAAGCAAGAGATCTGTGGTGGCAAGCCGGTCTTCATTGCCATTATACTCCTTCAGAATCAGACATCCTTCCGACGTCTCGCAGAGAATGGCTCCCCGCCCCTTGCGGGTCTTAAATACCTCTATATCATACTGTTCCAGTAAATTAACCGCTCTGTCATTCACCTGCTTATCCTCCTGACTTTTGTGCTAATCTACTTTATGAAACAGTTTATGAAATTATGCTACATGACTTATGCTACCTTAGCTGAAGCTCCTGCAAAAGGTATTCTCTGGTATTGCACTGAGGATTCTCCAGCACAATCATCAAGAGTTCATCCAAAATCTGACCAAGCTCCGGTCCGGGCTTATAGCCCTCCGCAATCAAATCCTTGCCGTTTATGGCCAAATCCTTTAAGGACACACATTGCTTCTTGGCCATGACCTCATGATAAATTTCTTCCCAGCGGTCCACGCTTTGAAGCTTTTCCTGACGCATATAATCGCTCTGTGCCTGCACATCTGCCCGCTTTACCGGGAACAAGAACGGAAACATTTCCTCGCCCACCTTGTTGATGGCACGGCGCACAATACGCATGTCCGGCTCCACAGAATTGCCGTAATCATGATACATCACCAGCTTACACACCTTGTTTATGGTGTCATTATCAAAACGCAGGCGACGCATAATGTCCCTGGTCATCTGCTCGCCCACTACATGATGTTCATAAAAATGATTAATGCCCTCTGCATCCGTAGATACAGTGGCAGGCTTGCCGATATCATGAAACAGCATAGTCAGGCGCAGCACTTTGTCCGGCTCCACCTTGTCCAGAGAATGCAAAACATGCTCACCCACACCATACATATGATGAGGATGATTCTGAGGGGTCTCCATGCAGGCATCAAACTCCGGCAAAATCACTTTGGTAATACCCAATTCATAGGCCTGTCGCAGATAGTCCGGATGAGGAGAAACCAAAAGCTTCTCCAGCTCCACACGAATACGCTCTGCACTGATAGCCTCCAAGGTAGGCGCCAGCTCCCGAATCGCCTGACGGGTCTCCTCCTCAATGGAATAACCCAGCTGCGCCGAAAAACGGATGGCACGCATAATGCGAAGGGCATCCTCCCCAAAACGCTCCCTGGCATTGCCCACACAGCGAATCACTTGACGGTCTATATCCTCCAGACCGCCGAATAAATCCACCAGACCGGCTTGCTGATTGTAAGCCATGGCATTAATCGTAAAATCTCTACGACGCAAATCTTCCATCAAATTGGGCGTAAAGGTTACCTCCTTGGGATGACGGCTGTCCTCATACTTGCCGTCAATGCGGTAGGTTGTTACCTCAAAACCTTCCTTGTCCATCATAACAGTTACGGTTCCGTGCTGGATACCGGTATCAATGGTACGGGGAAACAAAGCCTTTACCTCTTTCGGCGTGGCAGAAGTGGTAATATCCCAATCTCCCGGCTCCCGCCCTAAAATAGAATCCCGCACACAGCCGCCCACCACGTAGGCTTCATAACCGGCCTGCATGATGGTGTTAATAATATATTCTGCTTTTTCAGGTATGATAATTTGTACCGTTTTTGCGTCTCTCACACTAATCTCCTAAATCAACTACCAAATAAACTCCTCCATCACCTGTACCAATCCATCCTCGTCATTGGTACCTGTGATATAATCGGCAACCTCTTTCACTGCCGGCTGGGCATTGCCCATGGCTACACCCACTTTTGCATATTTTATCATGGAAATGTCATTAAATCCATCCCCACAACAAATGGCATTGTCCCGGGTAAGTCCCACACTCTCAAGCATTCTGTCCAAAGAAGTGGCTTTATCCACGTTCTGAGGCATAATCTCGATAAAAAACGGCTCCGAACGATATACACTCAGTCGGTCACCATAGCGGGCCGCCAACTCCTCCACATAAACCTCTGCCTTCTCGGGAGGCGCCGTTATAATGCATTTATTGATATCAAAGTCCACATAATTCTTAAAGTCCTCAACCACCTTAATCTCCATGCCATTAATACGGGATTCCAGCTCCACATACTCATCCGGCTCAAAGGCAGAAATAATCCTGTCACCAAAATAAGTTACCAGACCACACTGATGATCTCTGGCAAAAGCATACAAACCGGGAATGATACTTAAAGGCAGCGTCTGCTGATATACCACTTCACCGGTTCTACACTCAATAATACGGGCACCGTTGAAGGATAAAAGGTATCCTCCATAATTTTCCAGCTCCAGCTCCTTCTCATAACGACGCATGCCCGGTGTGGGACGCCCGGAAGCCAGAATTACTTTGTGTCCTCTCTTCAAAGTCTCCTGAATACCCCGTTTGGTCTCAGGCGTAATTTCCTTTTGAGAATTGGTAAGTGTTCCGTCAATATCCAGAACAAGCACTTTTTCATCCATAATTTTCTCCTGTTACAAAGACCACCGGGTTCATCCGATGGTCTTTTAAAATTTTGGTCCTGTTAAATTTAGTTAGCAGATACGTCTCCGGATACATCACTTTCAGATACATCGCCTTCAGAAACGTCTTCATCTGCTGCATTCTGAACCTGCAGATAGTAAAGATTACCCTTCTTGTCTTCTACAGTCACATTCTCTACGATGGAGGTCATATACTCATTCTGTCTCTCAGAAAGCAGAACGCCTGCAATCTCAACCTTCCACTCAGGCTCGCCCTGACCTACATAGTAAAGTACATAAGTAGATCCGCTCTCGATGGTAATGGAAGTAGTCTCGCCTACGCCACGCTCCTCGGCAAAAATCCACTCAGCAAGCTCCTCGCTTACACTGTCCTCGGTTACACCTTCCATCAGACCACCGGTGGAAATTGCACCACTGTCTACAGTGTACTTCTTGCAAAGCTCTGCAAAACTCTCCTGAGTCGCAGCACCGGACTTCCACTCATCCAGAATCTCCTGGCCCTTATCCTCATTCAGGATAATTGCTCTTACGTTTGCAGTAGCGGTTTCACTTCTGTAACGCTTGATAAATCTTACAGCATAATATGCATTGTTAGCTGCATCTTCGATAACTTCCTTATCGCCTTCTTTTCTGGATGCATCAAACAGCCACTCGGAAATTGCATAAGGCACATCAGACTGCTTCATGTCAACCATCTCGTCACCTGTATTCTTCAGGCTGTCTACTGCAGCATCTGCCTGATCACAAGCCTTGTTCATAGCATCCTCAATATCCTTCTCGGTGGGAGACTCTGCGGTAATCTCTGCTGCAAACTCGGCTACATAGTAATCTACAGAATCATAATCATCGGGATTCTCTTCGTAGTAAGCCTCAATCTCCTCATCGCTTGCTACCATACCCTTGGAAACTTCCTCATAGTATGCATTCACGCGTGCAGCCTCTGCAACATAATCAGTCAGATTGTTCAGGGTCGCATACTGACCGTAGAGCTGCTTCACATACTCCTTGGTGCCAACTCCTGCAGTAACTGCAGCTTCCTTTACCATCTCCTTGAAATCAACAACCTCTTCAGAAGCATCGAACACAAAGCCTGCCTTGTCAGCCTCAGCCTTCATGGCCTTGGTGCTCTTCATATTCTCAACGGTCATCTCCTCGAAGTAATCCTTCCAGCTCAGCTCATCGGTATACATCTGAGTGGAAAAATCCTGGGAAACATCCAGACCAAACATACCCAGATAAGAACCATACATGCTTACATAGTTATTAACTGTGTTGCTGTAGTTGTAGTCAAACTCAACTCTGCTTACATCCTCGCCATTGATTGTAACAACAGTTTCATACTGAGCCAACATGGAACGGATAGGGAAGGATGCGATGAAAGCTACAAATGCAACCAGCATTACCACAATAATACCGGTGGTGAGCTTTTCCTCTCTCTTCTCCTGCTTCTTCTGCTCCTGACGGCGTGCCATCTTACGGTCGTATTTAGTCTCGACCTTCTCGTTCTTTACTTCTTTATCAGACATTTTATTACTTTCTCCTTCCTGATATTGCTCTGTAAGAGCACGGTTCTTTATATTTTAACGTATTTTTTGCGAATTGAAAAGCTATTTCACACATTTTTCAGCTTTTTTTTGGAATTCTGCGATGAACCTCTCTTGCACACAGTCCGGTAAACAGACCGGCGATACATCCCGTCACAATCAAAACCGGCAAATACGCCACCACTTTCACATCCTGCATCACCCATACAGCCACCAGAATCTGGCCCAGATTGTGGAATATGGCCCCCAGCACACTGCAAAGGGGGATATCCTTTTCTGACAAAAATCTCTTCAGTACAAGCATCCCCAGCAGACACAAAACCGCACCGGCACTGCTAAACAAAAGTGCCGACATACTTCCTGCAAACATACTTCCCAGAATCAGGCGCACTGCCACCAAGGCTGCCGCCTCACCGGGCTTGTAGCGATACACTGCCACCACCGTAATAATATTGGCCAGTCCAAGTTTCACGCCCGGAACCGGTACCGGCAGCGGAATCCGGGACTCCACCACATATAATATCAGAGCCGCAGCTGTAAGAAGGGACAGCTCCGTCAATTTATAAAGCCTTCTATTTTCCCTCATTTTTCTACTCCGCATACCGAATAATCAAGCGATTGGGAAGACATACTATGGGAAGACTTTCTGCGTGAAGCTTTCCCATCTCCACACAGGTCCGGTCCGGACACTGCGCCGAAGCTACCCAAATCTCCCCGTCCTCCAAACAAATCGTATTGCTGCTGTCACCGTAAAACACAGTAAAATATCTGCTTTCCTTCTTGGACAAATCAAAGGTGTACAGCACCTGTCCGTCTGATACCACCTCCACCAGCTGCCCCTTTGAAGGCCGTAAAACCCACACACAGAACACCAATGAAATTGCAAAAAGCACTATAACTGCTCCTATCAATCCATATCTGACCTTACTTTTACCCATAATTTCCTCATCTGCTACTTACTAATCGTTAAAGGCTGCCACGCCTCATTGCACTTAAAATGCGCCTCAAGCCCCTCCGTAACCAAAAGCTCTCCCTCTTTTGTTACCAGAATCATTTCAAAATCACCGCTTTGCTTCCAAAATGCTATGGCCTCCTCCTTGCCCATGACAAAAAGCGCCGTGGATAGGCCGTCACATCTGACACCCTTATCTCCTACCACCGTGACAGATACCAAGCCATTATCTGCAGGATAGCCGTGCTCCGGGTCCAAAATATGCCAGTACCTTTTACCATTTTCCTCAAAAAATCGCTCATAGCTTCCGGAAGTGATAACAGCTTTGTCCGTCACCTCCAACACGCCCAGCTCTTTCTCCTTGTCAAAAGGGTCCCGCACAGCCACCTTCCAGGCAGAACCGTCAGGCTTACTGCCCAGCACCTGTACATTGCCTCCCAAATCTACCATGGCAGAAGTAACACCCTGCCCACGCAAAATATCCAAAAGACAATCTCCTGTATAGCCCTTAGCAACTGCGCCCAGATCAAGCTCTGCTCCCTTTGGCACAAGAACCGTATAACCTGCCACATCCGTAGCAACCTTTTCATAATCCACCTGTTCCAGCAATTCGCAAAGCTCCTGCTCTTCGGGCACTCTGCAGGAATCTGTGGTAAAGCCCCAGGCCCGCACCACCGGATACATAGTAATATCCAAGGCCCCGTTGGTCTCCCGTCCAAGAGCCAGAGCCTCCTGTATAAGTCGAAAGGTATCCTCTCCCACCAGATGCTTTTCTCCTGCATTGATCAGACTCACATCGCTATCGTCTCTGGTCACCGAAAAGACTCCCTCCAGCTCCCGGACCTTCTCCTCACACAAATCCAGCGCCTTTTCCCCCGCCGGCCCGTAAGCCTTTAAGGCAAAATAGGTATCCATGGCAAACAAATCCCTGGTATGTGCCGTATATTCTACTTTTGCTGCCTGCTGCCCTCTTGCCAGCCAAACCACTGCCAGAGCCACTATCAGCACAGCCGCCACCGCAGCAATTTTTTTATATAATTTTTTCATGCGTTATGTTCATCCTCTAGTTAATAACAGTATCCTTAAGTATATAGATAATCAAATGTATTTTAATCAAAGATCTGTCAATCGTTTGCTTGAAGGCATTCTTTCAAGACTGTATTTGATAGGTAATTTTTTCTCCCTCCATTCCCAACATCCTAATCCATTTCTGGTAACTGGTCTCCAATATAATTCAAATCTATTTCAAATAGCGCAGTCTCTATATGTTCGGATACTCCAACCTCATAGATTTCCATTTCTTTTGCTCTAATCTTAAAAAAAGCATTCTCATCCCATGCACCCACAAAACGGTACTCCTTGAATTCGTTATCTGTCTTGCATATGATAAATTCACCGATATCTTGATTAAATGCGCACTGACAATCGCTATCCATACCATGAAATTCTTCCACTTCATGAAAAAGAATCACTAACTGTCTTCCTCTCCAATCCTTAAAAGATACTTTTACTTCTTGCACGCCAATCAATACACTTTCAATATGCCCGTCTTCTGCTGCAAAAGAATCCAATTTTTTAACCTGTCCGCCATTTCTGTTTTCCATACACTTTCTCCTGACAAAAACAGGTTGCACCCCACCGGAATGCAACCCGCATGTTAACTCAATTTAGATGAGCTCCACTCTCTCGAAATATTTTCTCATAATCTCTGCACAGTTCTCAATCCCCAGCTTGGTAGTGTCCAGAATCATGTGATAGTTGTTCACATCACCCCAAAGCTTACCGGTATGCTCGTTGTAATAAGCAGCTCTGGCCTTGTCGTTCTCTTCCAGCATAGCCTTCGCCTCTTCATAAGACAGATTTTCCTTCTTCATGATACGCTGGATACGGTCCTCTCTGTCCGCTACCACATACACATTGAACACATTGGGCTGACCTGCCAGAATCTCTGACGCGCAACGACCCAGAATAATACAAGGGTTTTCAGCCAATTTCTTAATCGCCTCTGTCTCCGTAGAAAATGCATTTTCCTCCAACTCATGCTCAATATAAGCCTTGTCATACACCGGAATATTCAGCTTCTCGGACAACTCCTGCGCAATCAGACTGGCGCCGGTTCCGAATCTGCGGCTCATGGTAATCACCAAATTCATACCAAACCCTCCTTCTTCTGTACTTCCCTTTTCTCTGCCTATCATACCATAGAATCCAAAGCGGTACAAGAAGCCACCTTTAACAATTTTTTCCTATTGCATTTATGCGGGCATCCGGTCCTTGTCCGCAGAAAAAAGCGCCCTGCGTCTTTTGCCGGAAAGCATGGGAAGCACCAAAAGCACCGCCTTGCACACATTGTCAGCAATCATGCAATACCAAACTTCTGTCAGTCCCAGCTGCCAGATTTCCACGCAAATCCAAGTAAATAAAATCCTTACGCCCCACATACTCAATGTAGTCACCCAGAAAGTATACTTGGTACGTCCTAATCCGTAATAAATACCTTCCATAACTACCATCAGGCCAAAGAAAGGTTCTGAAAATGCCACCAGCTTGAGCATCTGCGCCCCAATCCTCGCCACTGCCTCACTGTTGGTAAAAAGGCACATCAACGGATATGCCGTCACATAAAGTAAAACGCCGCTAAGCACCATCATGCCCATGGTCAGCATTACGCTGATGATACTGACATTTTCAAACTTCTTACGACTGCCCTCTCCCAGGGAAATGCCTACCAAAGTAGAGGTCGCCGTACGCAGTCCGTATCCCGGTATGTAAAAAATCGTCTCTGCCGTCACGGCAATAGAATGGGCCGCAAAAATCGTAGTGCCCATACCGGTTACCAGGCTGGCAAATACCACATATCCCAGACAGGATGTCACATTGGTGGCAAGCACCGGGATACTAAGCTTGGCACAGTCTGAGAGAATATCCCTGTCCGGTTTAAACTCCTTCCACTCCCAATGAAGTAAAGGCTTTTTACGATAGGCTAAAAACATGCAACAGCCGGACAAGGCGTAGGAAATGGCGGAAGCAATAGCCGCGCCGGTCACACCCAGTCCTGCAGGATAAATCAACAGATAATTCAGTACCACATTTAAAAGATTGGCTCCCAAGTTGATAAACATGGGCGTTTTGGTATCCTTGGTGGCACGAATGGCCGCACCCAATATGGAGTTACAGGCACGAAACACCATGGGTACACTAATGATAAAAAAGTATATGGATGCCTGCTTCCAAATGACTTCCTCCGCCCCCATCCACTGGGGAATAAAAGGACTCAACACCATGGACAGGCTGCCCACAATCACACCACAGCCCACTGCAAGCATCAGTACCTGACTGGAAATCCGGCGAATCCGCTCCTTATCACCGCTACCCACAGCCTTGGAGATCATGGACAACGTAGCGATTCCAAGGGCCGAACAGATACTGCCCACCAGCCAGGTAATGGTAGTAGTCACACTGACTGCTGCCGTGGCATTTTCCCCCAGCTGTCCCACCATGGCTGTATCCACATACTGAAGCAATGTAGCAAGCATTTCCTCTAAAATGGTGGGAATGGACAAGGCCACCAGTGTCTTGAAAAGTTGTAATTTTGATTCTTGATTTGTATTTTGCATAAATCATCCTTTATATTTGATACTTTTCCTATCATATCACAAAAAAGATTATTTGAATATTTGAATTAGAAGTAAAATTATTTTTATGCTATAATTGCACATATGAGGAATTTAAACTTACCAATTGAGAAAATTTGAGGTTACATATTGAGTAAAGCAGTCGCCAAATCACAAATCAAAGATTTTACACAAGGTAATATTTCCAAGCAGCTGGTGGTCTTTGCCTGGCCGCTATTTCTATCCAATCTGTTGCAAGTAGTTTACAATATGGTAGATATGGTCATTGTAGGCAATGAACTGGGTAAGGTAGGCATCTCCTCCGTTTCCGTAGGCGGTGATGTATCTCACCTTTTGACCTTTATCGCCATGGGCTTTTCCAGTGCAGGACAGGTGATTATCGCCCGGTTGATTGGTGCCAAAGAACGCCACAAAATCGGCACCTTTGTGGGCACCATGAGCGGATTTCTCATGGCATGCGCCATTGTTTTGAGTGTCCTGGGACTTATTTTTCAAAATCAACTGCTGACTCTCATGAATACTCCTGCCGAGGCTTATGAAGGCGCAGTTGCCTATTCTGCTGTGTGCATGGTAGGTCTTGTCTTTATCTACGGTTACAATATTGTCAGCGCCATTATGCGTGGCATGGGTGATTCCAAGCACCCCTTTATATTCATTAGTATCGCTGCCATTCTAAACCTGGTGCTGGATATTGTGTTTGTTATTGCACTGGGTATGGGTGCCGGCGGTGCAGCTTTGGCAACCGTCATCAGTCAGGCAGTAAGCTTCATCTCTTGCGCTATCTTTTTGATGAAGAATTCTGAACAGTTTGATTTAAATATAAAGTTTGTGCAATTTATCAAATGGGATAGGGAACTTCTGGGAGACCTTCTGAAGCTGGGCACACCCATGGCTATCAAATCAGCTGCCATTCAGTTCTCCAAGCTGTTTGTAAACTCCTGGATCAACTCCTACGGCGTAGCGGTTTCCGCATTTGCAGGCATTGCCAACAAGATTTCTTCCATCTCCAACCTGATATCCAATGCAATGAACACTGCCGGCTCCACCATGGTGGGCCAGAACATTGCCGCAGGAGAATTTACCCGCGTAAAGAAGATTTTGAAGAATCTGGCAGTTATCACCTTGAGCATTGCCACGCTTTTATCACTGATTATCTGTATCTTCCCTGAGCAGATTTTCGGACTCTTCATCACAGACAATGACTCAGATGTACTGGCCATCGCCGGAGGTTATCTGCCCATTGCAGTACTTCTGTTCTTCGGCGCAGCCCTGCGCGCCGTGATGAATGCCCTGATAAACGGCAGCGGCAACCACCGTATCAACTTTGTCACCGCCATCTTAGACGGCATCATCCTGCGAATCGGCCTGGCTGTGCTTTTCGGCCTGGCGCTGGATATGAAGCACTACGGCTTCTGGCTGGGCGACGCCGTGGCAGGCTTCACCCCCTTCTGGATTGGATTGGTATTCTACTTTACCGGTTTGTGGAAAAAGGGTAAGAAAGTACAAACCCCCTCTAAAGAATAAAAATAATTTCCATTGTAATTCATGAAATATCATGATATACTAAAGGTGCCAGAAGATTATCTTCTCCATATTTTATGGACACGCGATATAAGGAGCGTATCGCCGTTAGACTGGAAACGTTAAATCTATGCAAACACTTTACGAAATAGTTGATTTCGCATGAAAGTGAAAGGCTTTCAATTGGGTGGCACGCACCTAAATAAACCAGTATTTTATAGCATTTGTAAAGGTCTTGCGTATGCAGGACCTTTTTACATAGGAGAAAATATGACGATAAATCCGAATCTTTCTGACGAAAAATTAATAGAAGCAATTTACAATGCAGCAGCTGAATACTCCAAACTAATTGGTAATTCTTATTTAATAATAGGTAAAAATCGACATTCCGATTATTTTTGGTTCCAATGCTACTTTGAAAAGAAACATTTCATGCATCTGCTAGGGATAAATAGCAAAACATTAAATGCCTCTCAATTCTACGATAAGTGCCAAGAACATAATAATGGCCAAAACGTGGAAATTACCATATCTGACTGTCAACCTTCTCGAAATCATAGCCGAACCACAATCAACAAAAAAAGTTCCTGCTGCGCAGAAATACTGCAAATCCAAAATGCAAAGTATATGAAAATAGGACTAAAAGACAAAATCTCACAACACGTAGATTTTTCATATGGTTATGGCAATCTTGCGACTCTCGGCTTTAAAAAACACAGAAACACATCTTTTCCTATTACATTAATTCCAAGAAATCTCGATGAATTCACATCTCAAAAATATAAAATCTTATTCATTCTTCAAAAAGCAACTCATGAAACAACTTATAAAAAGCTTGTATCTGAAATCAAAAAAGGCCTTTTTTCACAAATTTACCCGGATCTTCCTCTTCAAATAAAACAGCTGTGTGATTGCATAGAAAAAGAGCAATACACTCCATAACTTGCGTGTATTGCTCTTTCTGCTTTGCCCTACAGACTCGCGGTGGTAAACTGACTCTTTACCTGTGCCACTTCCTGCTCTGTTGCCTTAGCTGCGGGCACATAATACTGCTTGTCCTTAGCGATCTGGTAAATTTCCTCCTGGGACTGCTCACAAGCATTGCGAAGCTGCTTCAAGGTTTGCTTAAGCTCCTTGTTTTCGCACTGCGTAATCATCTCTGCATAACGGGTCAACTCGCCGTTAATGCCTGCCAATGTGTCTGAAACCATAGTCTTTTCCTGCATCTGCATTCTGTTCACCTCTCATTAACCCAAAAATTTCATAAGTTGCTGCTTATTTTCCATTGCGGACTTGGCGCCCTTCTCAAAAAACTGCTTTACCTGGGCATCAGTTGCCTCCTTGGCATACTCCTGCAACTTGCAATGAGTGGTATCAAATCCGCCGATGAGATGGCGAATATTCTGCAATTCCAGCTCTGAAATATTGCTCATAAATTCCTCCGTTTCTAAGACCGGGTAACTACCGGCCTTGCGCTTGCCTGATTATTACGAAAGGTATTATTTGCAAATATCCTGAAACTATGTACAAATTTAAGGAATCATTTCCTCCACAGCCTGCTTCCAATACTTCTCCGGCACCTTGGGCCAGTTACATTCTCCGGTATCCTCCTTGCACAGCTCCATAGCCCGATTAAGTACCGCACCGTGAGGGTTTTCACCTGTCCGAAGCAAGTGCTTAGTCACCCTGCTCCAACAAGGCGCATATTCCATCAAGCCTGAAGTTTTCAAATCCCGGATTACCTGCTCCACATCATATTTCAAATTCATAAATTCATAAGACCACTCACCCGCTTCTCCGGTAAGAATCATAAATTGAGTCTCGCCCCGGCTGCCAATAGGTACTCCCACTGCCCCCACATTTAACACCTGTTTACCGGCATGCTCAAACGCGCCCTGCACATGGGTATGTCCACATAAAATTAAAGAGTTGGGGTCTTTTTCCACAACAGCCAAAGTCTTTTCCTCTCCTGCAAGGAGCTTGCCGTTTGCCTTATCTGGTGAACCATGGCATATGGTCACAGAAGGCAAACCCTCAAAATTAAGCTCACCCACATGAGACATGCTTTTGAAAAAATCCATATCTGATGCAGTCAGATTGTGATAGGTATAGTACAGCGCACCGGTGGTGGAATCATACTCTTTCCATCCGTTACCGCCACGCTTCTCATATCCAATCCAATAATCTTCCTTATTGCCCTTAATAAAATAGCACTTATACTGTTCTCTCAAGGAATACAAAATATCCATGGTTCTCTGAGGATAGGCCAGCTCCCCCAGATAATCTCCAAGAAACACAAACGTGCTTACCTGCCTGTCCAAAGCATATTCCAGGCATTTTTGAAAAGCGATATAGTTGCCATGTATATCAGAAAAAACTGCAATCTTCATCCAATCACTCCCATTTGAAAAATCGTTATTTATCCTTCTTTCATTATAGTTGCGATTATTCCCCGGCACAACTTAAGTTATTTTGAAGTAAAAATTAAGAAAACAGGTAAATTCTTTACTTTTTTTAAATATTGTGCACTTTATCTGATTCCATGGACAACCGGCCGATTTGACGGTATAATATTAAGGATTGAATTGCTTTATTATCCACTAACCGGAGGAATAACAATCTATATGAAAATCCAAAATACCACAACGAAAAATACAAAAATTATTTTTTGGATTATCCTGTTATCGGGATTTTTGCTTCGAATCATAGGAATTGCCACGATCCCGGCAGGTATCAACCAGGATGAAGCCATGGGCGCTGTGGACGCTTGGGCATTGTCTCAATATGGCACAGACCGATACGGCACCTTTTTGCCGGTGCATTTTACCGCCTGGCGCTACAGTCAGATGAGCGTGCTGCTATCTTATCTAATGATTCCCTTTATTAAAATCATGGGCTTTAATATTTACGCCATCCGCCTGCCTATGGTACTGATGAGTACTCTGGGAATCGGACTGATTTATCTGATTTCCAAGCGCTTCTTTACTGAGAAGGCAAGTCTGGCGATTATGGCACTGGTAACCATTAACCCTTGGCATTTCATGCAAAGCCGCTGGGCTCTGGACTGCAATCTGTTTCCTCATTTGTTCCTGTTAGGCTTCTATCTGCTTTTGCTGGGACTTGAGAAAAAGCGCTATCTTTACCTGTCCATGATTGCATTCGGCCTGACCTTTTACTGTTACGGCGTTGCAGTCTACAGTGTACCGGTGTTTTTGTTTGTATATGCTGCATGGTGCATCTGGAAAAAACAGCTGCCTTTTAAGGATATCCTGATAAGTATCGTTATTTTCATGGCAGTGGCCTTGCCCGAAATCATCACCATGGCGCTGAATGTTTTTCACCGTCCTACAATCGAAACACCCTTTTTTACAATGCCCCATTTCCCGGAAAGCGTCAGAGGAAATGATATTCTGTTTATGAACTTCTCCTTTGCACAGCTGGGTAAAAATTTTATGGCCATGATCAAGCAGGTCTTTTTACAGATGCCCGATTCTCTGTTTAATACCCTGCCTGCCTTCGGCCCCCTGTACCATGTATCCATTTTCTTTATTTTGATTGGAATTGTACAGTTTACCAAAAGACTCTTCAAAGAAAAAGATCTGAAAAAGCAGACCATTGACCTGGCACTCTGGGGCTTTTTGATTACCGGCATCTGGGTAGGTATCATTACCTATGAAGTAAATGTAAACCGTATCAACATTATCTTTTATCCGCTGATTATCCTGTGCGGATACGGAATACAGCAGACTATCACCTGGTGCGGCACACATGGCAAGAAGCTTCGAAACGCTGCAATTTTGGTCTACAGTATATTCGGTATTACCTTCTTTGCCCAGTATTACACAAGCTATGCGGCTGATACTCATTTGTTCTTCAATGTGGATTTCTTGGAGATTGCCAAGACAGCAGATGAGATGGAGGAGTATGATTCCTTCTATATTACCAGCAACATGGGCTGGCAGACCAACCCCGACATGGCAGAGATTCTGACACAGTACAGCTGTGGAATCGATGCACAATACTACCAGGAGAAAACCACTGTCCATCAGGGCCGGGAGCTACTACCCTACAGCCAAAGATACCATTTTGTCCACATGAAAGACCAGACCTTTGAAGACAAGGAAAGCCTTTATGTGATTCACAAAAGCGAGACCGGATATCTTCCTGCCGGATATGAGGTTCTCTCACAAAACAAAGAATTTATGATTGTAAAGATTTTGTAATTAGCTAAAAGCACGGAAACCTTGATGGCTCCGTGCTTTTTCTTTAATTATCTATTGTAGAAAACACTTTCTCTAACTGCTTCTTCAAATCCTTGTAAGATTTCACAAAAGCATCCTGATGTTCCTCAATATATTCAAACCGGTTCTCCCTGCCGGCTATTTCCAATGCTCTGGCATCCTCTGCCAACAAGGTATAACCAATATTAAGAAGCTGTGCTTTCAGACCATGAATCTGAATAATATAATTGGGATAATCCTTTTGTGTCCAAAGTCTTTGCAGCTCATTAAGTTGCTGATCTGTATCTTCATAAAGAATACGCAGGATATCCATATAGAAGGCCTCATTATCATTGCAGTTTGCAAGACCGGCCGTCACATTTATCTGGGGAAGCTGATCCTCCAAAGTAAGTGACCTGCCGGAAACCGTACCGGCAACCTGCTTTGAAACAGCAAGCTCCTCTCCCATAAATTTACTTTTTGGAATAAATTGCTCCAGCACACGCTCCAGTTCCCGGAATTGGATAGGCTTACTTAAATATTCATCAAAGCCCTTTTCTATCAATTCCTTACGGACACCTATAATAGCATTGGCAGTAAGAACAATAATCTTACCCGGGCCGCCCATGGCATAATGAGCGGAAAGTTCGCGAATTTCCTCCATGGCTTCAATACCGTTCATACCGGGCATCATCTGATCCATAAATACCAAATCATATTTGGTCTGCTTACATAATCGGATTGCCTCCGCACCGCTGGGAGCCGTATCCACCACAAGCCCGTAATGAGCCAAAGTATTCTTAATCACCTTCAGATTAATCTGGTTGTCGTCCGTAACCAGCACCCGGGTATCACGGATTTGAATCTGGCGACTGTTTAGTGACTCCACATTTTCCGCTGTAGTTTTAGTAAAATGAATAGGTGAATCATCTACTATTTCCTGATGCAATGTCACCGTAAAGGTTGTTCCCCGTCCGTATATACTGTCCACCTTTATAGTTCCACCCATCAAATTTATATAACCATTTACAATAGACAATCCCAAACCTGTGCCTTCAATATCCGTATTACGTCTGGTATCAAATCTGGCAAAGCTATCAAATAAATGCTCTATAGCACTTTCCTTCAGACCGATACCGGTATCCGTAACCGTATATTCCAAGGTAGCGGACCTTCCCTCCACATTAAGCAGTCGGATATTGAAAACCACGCCGCCCTGATTGGTATATTTCACCGCATTGTTCAACAGATTAATCAAAACTCCCCGTACACGTGTCATATCGCCGTAAAGCTCATTGGGAATCCGGGGATCCGCATTCATCTCAAAATAAAGTCCCTTCTTTTTGGCCTGCATATCAATCATATGATGTATCTCCTGCAACAAATGTGCAGTGTGATAATTGCCACAGGACAATTCTGCCTTGCCGGAGTCCAATTTAGAAATATCCAAAATATCATTGATAACTGCAAGAAGGTTTAAACAGGAAGTCTTAATATCCGCAGCATATTCATGAACAGTTTCCGAAGCTTCCTTTTTCAAAATCAATTCCGAAAATCCTAAAATGGCATTCATAGGAGTACGAATTTCATGAGACATATTGGCCAGGAAAATGGATTTCGACTGATTAGCTGCCTCCGCCTCCTGCTTGGCTTCCTCCAGACGTTGTAACGTTTTTACCCGCTCAGACAAATCTGTGACGATAATAATATAACCAATGATATCGTTGTACCTATCCTGAATTTTGTTAATGGCCAGATTACAGTAAATCTGATTGTGAATGCAGCAGGAATCAATATTGCTGCTACTTCCCTCAAAATCAAAAACAGAATCATCCGCTGTATCGAAAAGTGTTCCCAAACGAATCTTTTGCTGGGCAATCTGATTCCTGTCAATCTGGAAAAACTTTGCCGCTGCGTCATTGGCAATCTGCAGGCGCTTTCCGGAGTTGTAAACTAAAACCGGCATAGACAGAGAATAATATATAAACTCTGACATATTAGCAATATTAATCTTAGAACGATTATTAGCACGAATGGCTACAAATACTACCACCATGCCTACAAACTGGGTCATGGTACTTCCGGGAATGGCCCGGAAACCCAAAAGCGGGAACACGGTATCCAATATAGTACCTAAAAGCATGGCTGCCACGGTTCCCATAAAAATCTTACCAAAGAATTTAATACGTTTTACCTTGGAAAAACACATATATAGGCTGATACAGAACATCAATATCGCCAGAATCAGACTATAAGCCGTATAGATAGTATTGGCAGGTCCGGCCTTGAAAGAATAAGTCATACCGCTTTCTTCCAGCTGATAAATGGTCTGCCCCCGCTCCACCGTGAGAAAATAAACAAAAACGCCGAGAGCGGCAAACCCATTAAAAAGATTGGTCCATCGTTTTTTGATGCCTGAAAGATAAGAAACCAGAATCTGTCCCATGATAAGATACAAAATCGTGCCAATCATACCAATAACACGGCACCAATACGCCTTTTCCGGATCTGTCTGAAGAATCAACGCTCCGAAACCAATGCTCCAAATAGCACTGCTGATGCAGAAGACAAATAAAAGCCTGTTCTCTGTATCCTTGCGCTGCTCAGACCACAAAATCATAGCAGCAAAAACAAATGCCAGCACGCTAAAAATAAATAAAATGATGGGACATGCATATTTGATCATTTCCATACTCATTTCCTCTATAATTATCTACTCTGTAATGACAACCTTCTCCATAGTCTCTGCCACATCCACGATCTCAGGACCGGCTGCAAAGGCTTCCGAGTTATCTGCAACCTCCATGGGATCCTCCACTGTCGCTTCTTCCTCCTCATCATCCCAAAGAGATTCGTGCTCCTCACGCTCCTGCCTTTCAATTAAAGCCCCCATATTTTTGGCCGCTTGATACATCTCCATGCTGTAATCCATCAGCCTCTTCTCATCAGAGGGCGGCACAATATCTCCATGCATAAGACGTCTGGCCACTTCTATAATTTTACCCAGGTCTTCCACATATTCTTCCATAGCTTCTCCCTGCTGCTTGGCAGAAACCATATTGGCCGTAGCTGCCCACTGCTCTTGAAGCTTTTCCATATAGTTCATATACTCATTTTGTTTTTCATTAACAGCTTCTATGGTAAGCTCCAGAATAGCAGCCTCGTTAGCATACCGCTCCTTCCCATCAGGCAGTATATTCATTTTCTCCTCCAGCTCTTTTTTCTGCTTGGACAGAATTACCTGCTGTTCCCGGTAGGATTTAATTTGCGTACTGTAAAGTTGTCTCGCCTCTTCTATTTTCATATCATCACATCCTTATGATTTTGTAGACACTTCCGTGTATCTATAGAATATATCGGCATATTGAAGAGGAAATTTAACAAAAATTTATACAAATATTGTCTTTTTTCAAAAAACAAGCCGAAAACCTTTGATTTTTCAAAGATTTCCGGCATCATTGCTGGCACCGCCTGGGGGAATCGAACCCTCAACTAGCCCTTAGGAGGGGCTTGTTATATCCATTTAACTAAGGCGGCATTGTGAAATTGATATTAGGGCTCCTCCGGGAAATTAATATAACCCTGAAGCCAGATGACACCCTTGAAGCGTCGGCCCACCTGAGGTTCCCCAAACAAATCTATTATATTGATACAAACATCAAATGTCAATCCGTTACAGGCAATTGTCAGGACATAAATCTCCTCGCCTGTCACATCATTTTTGGTGCGGTGAACATGTTCAATCTCACCCAAAACAGAGTACTGGTCGCACTCCACACCATAAGGCATGAAGTAAGTATCCACCAGACTAAACACATCTTCCTTGTGAATTCTGCGGGAAATGGTAGTATACATATCCATCTCCTCCAGAGTCAATGTCTCGATGGCGTCCTCGTCACCCTTTCTGGCTGCGGCAATCAGATTGCTGCGATTCTGGGAATCCCTCTTTACCTTTTCCTTCTGCATCTCATCCTTCAGAATCGGCATCATCACCGTACCACTTACAGAAAGTGCAGAAAGCGTCACCGTAGTCCCACGGATGGGAAGCTTGCCAAGAGATTGGGCCTTCACATAAGGAATCATATTTCTCAGATAAAAAATCAGGGAAATCCCAACCTTTACATCATCGCACACACCTGCGTAGGAATACTTGGCCGCATGGCGCTCCACCGACACATCCTCACAGGAAGTAATCCCGGTACCCTCCAGATAAGGGTAATAATAATCATATATAAATTTATCGTCATCATCGAATTCGCCACATACTGCGATACCCATGTTGCCGGCAAAGCTTTTGCGAAACTCTCCCAGCATCACATCCTCGCTATTCGTAGTGTACGCTCTTGCGTCCGAATTCATGACCACTTCTGTCAACAATTCTTTGGTCTTCTTACGGTCAGTCAGAGAACTGAAACCAATAGCCCTAAGATATCTATGCAAAAACTTCACCTTCTCTCATAGTTTAATTTTAAACTATCATTCCTCAATATTTATAAAATATTGACTATAATCCGCCGGATCCACCACTACCTCAATCATTTCTCCTATCTGATACATGGAAGGAATATCTGACCATAAATTCTCGCTCTCGAAGGTATAACTTCCGTAAGAACATACCACTCGGTAAGGATGTACATCATTCACAGATAAACTGGTGTTTAAATCAATAGAAGTTATAGTAGCATAAATGGTGGTGCCAGTTGACTGTAATTTTTTCTTTTTCAAATTATAAGCAAGCGATTTTCCCGCAGGCACAGCACCTACCAAGAAAAAGATCAGACCAAATGCCGCCAAACCTATCCCCATCATACTCACCGGTTTATTTTGCTTAATATGAAGAGGATTCTGGGGATCACACAGAATATCGATTGTGCTCCCCCTTCTCATACTTCTCTCATAGTAGTCTATTTCTACATGGTCGTAAGCAATATCATTAAAGGTATAGCTTACATATACATCATGCCTTGTTACATAGTCTCCATCAGAATCTTCTTCCTGATAAGTATCGATTTCTACAATTCTGGCTTCTATCGTTTCCGCTGTTTTCACAAAATTCGCATGATCGATGGTCACAGAAATCCCGCCAATCATAATCGCCAAGCCTACACTAAAAAAGATAAAGTTAAATAAATTTACCGTTCTTTTCATAAGTTAACCAATCTTCTCTTTGCCGCCCATGTAAGGTCTCAGTGCCTCGGGAATATTGATACTGCCGTCCTCGTTTACATTGTTCTCAAGGAATGCAATCAAACCTCTGGGGCTTGCAAGAACGGTATTGTTCAAGGTATGCACATAGTAAGTACCGTTCTCACCCTTGGTACGGATACCCAGACGTCTTGCCTGCGCATCACCCAAAGTAGAACAAGAACCAACCTCGAAATACTTCTGCTGTCTGGGGCTCCATGCCTCCACGTCACAGGACTTCACCTTCAGGTCAGCCAAGTCACCACTACAACACTCCAAAGTACGCACAGGAATATCCAGACTTCTGAAGAACTCTACAGTGTACTGCCACATCTTGTCGTACCACTCCATAGAATCCTCAGGCTTACACAGCACTACCATCTCCTGCTTTTCAAACTGATGCACACGATAAACACCACGCTCCTCAATACCATGGGAACCAACCTCCTTACGGAAGCAAGGAGAATAAGAAGTCATGGTTACAGGCAGACTCTTCTCATCCACAATCTGACCCTGGAACTTACCAATCATGGAATGCTCGGAAGTACCAATCAGATACAAATCCTCGCCTTCGATCTTGTACATCATAGCTTCCATCTCAGCAAAGCTCATAACACCGGTTACCACATTACTACGAATCATGAAAGGAGGAATACAATAAGTGAATCCCTTATCGATCATAAAATCTCTTGCATAGCTGATCATTGCAGAATGAATTCTTGCAGCATCACCCATCAGATAATAGAAACCATTACCACTGGTACGACCTGCAGCATCCTTATCCAAACCACTGATGCTGTTCAAAATATCTGCATGGTAAGGCACCTCAAATGCAGGCACCACAGGCTCACCGTATTTCTGAATCTCCACATTCTCACTGTCATCCTTACCAACAGGTACGGAAGGGTCAATGATGTTAGGAATCTTCATCATAATGCTCTTAACCTTCTCCGTAAGCTCAGCCTCCATAGCCTCAAGCTCAGCCAGACGCTTTGCACCTGCTGCAACTAAAGCCTTCTTCTCCTCAGCTTCTTCCTTCTTGCCCTGTGCCATCAGTCCACCGATTTCCTTAGAAATCTTGTTACGGTTTGCACGAAGATCATCTGCCTCCTGCTTAGCCTTTCTGCTCTCTGCATCCAGAGCAATTACCTCATCTACCAGAGGCAGCTTCTCATCCTGAAATTTCTTCTTGATGTTCTCCTTTACAACCTCAGGATTTTCTCTTAAAAACTTAATATCAATCATAATTATCCTCCAATTTGTGACATATGTGTCACTTTATTTTACATTATTGCATTTTATATCTTAGGAAATATACTATGCCTCTTTGATTTCACCCACTGCCAGGGATAAAGCCTTAGCCTCTTCCTTACCCAGATCCAGCTTGCTCTCACCATTTTTAATCTCCTTGGTGTAGCAGTAGCAACCCTCTGTACTGTGAACGGAATTCATTATGAAACCATTATTATTCTCATCCAGGAGTGCCAGACAAAAGCTCAGCTGTCCACCCATCTGATTAAAGGCATCATACTTTACAAGTCCTACCTTCTGGAAAGCATTCTCAAGCTGCTTCATAATTGCACGGATATCCTTGCGGTTAGTCTCCACACTATTTTTCAGATAATGATTGTCCTCAAAAAGTGCAGCAATATCATCCTCCAGACTCTTGGCATTTTTACCGGTGGTAAATTTATCCAACCGGGTTTTCAACTGACCTACTTTTTTTATCTGAACGATAAGTAGAATCAGTACAACCAAAAGTACTACAAGCAACACGCCCAGAGCAATCACCAGATATCCCAGGTCCAATCCGCCCAGACCCATCTGCTCCAACAATGTCGTACTCATCTTATCTCTCCTTATTTCTCACCCATCAAATCAATCAGTCTATCCAGATCATCATTATTGTAGAACTCAATCTCAATCTTGCCGGCACCCTGTCCCTTACCGGTGACAGTAACCTTGGTACTCAGACGACGTTTCAACTTCTCCTCGATATCCTGATAAATCAACTTCATGGTCTCATCATCTACTTTCTTAGTCTTGGCAGGCTTATGGAGATTCTTTACCAGCTTCTCCACATCACGCACACTAAGCTTCTCATCAAAGATTTTCTGAGCCACATTGTACTGCTCTTCTGCATCTTCAATGGCAAGCAACGCACGTGCATGTCCGGTGGTAATCATCTCATCGATTACCATCTGCTGCACTTCATCAGAAAGCTTCAACAGACGGACAGAGTTGGTAACTGCAGCACGGCTCTTGGACACACGCTCCGCTACCTCGTCCTGTTTTAAATTAAACTCAGTAAGCAGTCTCTTATATGCCTGCGCTTCTTCAATAGGATTCAAGTCTTCACGCTGAATATTCTCAATCAAAGAAATCTCTACAATCTCCTGCTCCGTATAGTTACGGATAATCACAGGAACCTCTTTTAAGCCTGCCATTCTGGATGCACGCCAACGACGCTCACCGGCAATAATCTCGTAGTGGTCCTTTCTATCCTGCACCAAAATAGGCTGCAGTAAACCAAACTGCTTAATAGAATCCGCCAACTCCTGAAGAGCATCCTCATCAAAATTCTTACGGGGCTGTTCTCTGTTAGGCTCCACCATCGTAATCTTTACCATGGTCTCAGGTCCTTCTGTATCAGCAGATTTTTTCTTTTCCTGCACAGGCTTTTCCTTAACCTTTGTCTCCCCTACCATATTAGGAATCAAAGAATCAATACCTTTTCCCAATCCTTTTCTAGGTGCCATACCC
>JAZQFO010000049.1:0-2099 GCA_045539535.1 Acetatifactor sp. | reverse complement strand
ATGTATGCCCAGCAAGCGTTCTCAAAGCAGATTGGCTGGATGCCCTTAATCTGATTGTAAACATCAAGACCTGCATCCTTTGTAATCTTTTCAGCTTCTTCAAGAGAAGCGATACCATAGCTGTTTAAAACTGCATTGATTTTGTCAATACGTCTTTCATAAGACTCAAATAAAGCCATTATAGTTTCCTCCTCTTAATTAAATTTCCTTATCAGTTCTTGGGTCGATAATCTTAACCGCATCAGCAACACGGCCGTACTGACCGCAAGCCTTTTCATAAGCGGTGTTAGGGTCATCACCCTTCTTGATGAAGTCAGTCATCTTACCAAGGCTTACGAACTTGTAACCAATGATCTGGTTGTCAGCGTCAAGAGCGATACCTGTTACATAGCCTTCTGCCATTTCAAGGTAACGAGGACCCTTCTTTAATGTACCGTACATTGTACCAACCTGGCTTCTTAAGCCCTTACCTAAGTCTTCAAGACCTGCACCTACAGGAAGACCGTTTTCGGAGAATGCGGACTGTGTTCTACCGTAAACAATCTGTAAGAAGAGCTCTCTCATAGCGGTGTTGATAGCGTCACAAACTAAGTCTGTGTTTAATGCTTCTAAAACTGTAAGGCCCGGAAGAATTTCTGCTGCCATAGCTGCAGAGTGTGTCATACCGGAGCAGCCGATTGTCTCAACTAATGCTTCCTGGATGATACCTTCCTTAACATTCAGTGTCAGCTTACAAGCGCCCTGCTGTGGAGCACACCAGCCGATACCGTGTGTCAGACCGGAAATATCCTTTACTTCTTTTGATTTTACCCATTTTGCTTCCTCTGGAATTGGGGCTGCACCGTGATGTACACCCTGAGCTACTGGGCACATTTCTTCTACTTCATGAGAATAGATGATCATGTTTGGAACTCCTTTCAATCCATCTTTAGATTTTAAAACAGAAGCATGCCTTTGTTAGTAAATTAACAAACTCACAAATTGACATTTTTCTGCACTGTACATATTCTCTCACAAAAATTTGATTTCGTCTATACCTTTTTGAGAAATTTTTAATAATTTTTCTTCTATTACTTGGTTAAAAATACAATTCCTTCTTCCCATTTCCCATTCAATCTAAGTTCAAACTCCAGTGGCTCACTGTTTCCAATTTCATTCTGTTTCCGTATATCTGAATCTAAAACAGTAGAGTTAAGAATGCAGACATTATTCGGGTACAAATTACCGAAGGAAACCTGATTGGTCGCCAGATAGGTATCGTTCACAAAAATATATGGGATTATTTCCCGTACGTCTTCCCATATGTTCCGAATAACAAACGCACGACCCTCTTCACCTTCTATCATATAGATTTCATAAAGATTATCTTCCCTTGTAGATACCTGTGCTAAATAAGTGCCGTAAAAAGAATTCCTCTTCTCTTCGTCATAATTTTCGGTTCGTAACACAACCTGTTTATTTTCATACTCTGAATTACTTCCAACCTTAATGCTAAAGTCAATCTCCAGTGTCATAATCATGCTGTTATCTGTAGCATATCCCATCGCTTTCATCGCTTTCTCATAACATTGCTTTAAGCGATCTAAGTACATATTCATCTCTGCCGATTCGCCACTCAGAACCTCTATCTCTCCAACGGCAATAGCCCTCTCATCCATCTGTATTCCGTTGATGGCAAAGCCATTTATTCTTACAAAAGCCTTTTTATTATCCTCATTTTGATTTTCCACTTTAAAACATACTCTGTCTCCAACAAGGTTGGCTCCCTCTGCAAGAATAATTTCATCGTAAGCAAATGTTACACCATTTTCGCTATATAAAACCTTATCATCCAGTAGCGGTACATTCAAAAATACTTTAGACATAAATTCTGCCTTTTCCGCTTTTACTAATTCCAGATATTCCTGTACCAGTTCGTTCCAATTGTCTCCCGGATATATCCCCTGTGTCATATATTCATAATGTTCATTCGATGCAAATATTGTTTCATATAACTCATCCCGGTGATTCAGCAACACGGTAAGTACTGCCATATCTCCCGTCCAGTAATTTTCAAATGCCCATACCATCGACTCCTCTGTCAGTGGCATTCCTGCCAG
>JAZQFO010000048.1:0-37408 GCA_045539535.1 Acetatifactor sp. | reverse complement strand
CGCCTCCTCACGGAGTGTTTTTGCTTTATAGGAAAGCCTTTCACACTTTAGTGTGACAAGGTCTTTCCTATAAAAAGCAAAAAACACTACCGGGCTATGCCTCGGTTGCGTTTGTACTGTCTACATTATAGACTCTTATTTAATTTTATTAACCTCTTAGTACTCAGGCTCGATAAGGCCGTAGGTGTCGCCCTTTCTCTTGTAAACCACATTTACCTGATCGGTTTCTGCATTGCAGAACACGAAGAAGTTGTGGCCCAGAAGCTCCATCTGGATACATGCATCTTCGGGATACATAGGCTTGATGTCGAACTTCTTGGTACGAACAATCTGAATCTCCTCATCATCCATGTAATCGTTCTCTACATAAGCAGGATTAAAATCTCCGCCGGATTGTTTTCTGTCAACAATCTTGTTCTTGTATCTCTTGAGCTGTCTCTCGATAATCTCCTCCACCAAATCGATGGATACATACATATCATTGCTAACCTGCTCAGAACGGATAATGCTGCCCTTAACGGGAATGGTTACCTCTATTTTCTGGCGCTCCTTCTCTACGCTCAGCGTTACATGCACTTCGGTATCGGGATTAAAATACTTATCCAACTTACCAAGTTTGTCCTCCACTGCGGATCTGAGACCCGGTGTCACATCGATGTTTCTTCCTACAATTATAAACTTCATGCTATCATCCCCTTCGATAGATTATTGTATGTGCATTATATCATATTCCCGATGCATTTTGCAACAATTTCGCAAATTTTTTATTTGTTTTATAGAAAATGTCTGTCAATATAAACTTTTGTTTTTTTGAGTTAAATCTAAATTTTTATAAGAACTTCACAAAACAAATGTTTTGCTTGACAACCTTTTCACTACCCTCAAAATTATGATTTTTTTGGTGGATAATGTGCATAACTCGGTGTATAAATCCCTTTTATCGAGTTTTCGGGCATTTTAATTGTGGATAATTTTCTTTCCATTTTCGACTTAGGTGTCATTTTTATTTTTGCTTTTTTATAATTTTGTACAATTTGCACATCGTCTCAAAAGTCAATACCTTATTTTCCCAAAACACAATATTTCGACAAATTCCGCAATTCGGTACACAACAACTTTTACACGGCAAAATCCCCGGGAGAAACTCCCGGGGATTTTATTTGGGTGAGATTTGAAGTAACTGCTTCTATATTTTAGAAGATTCTTCTGATAGCAAGAATTTTCTTGTAGTTTGCTTTTGATACAATAATTCCGGTCTTACTGGTGGAAGCATGAACAATCTGTCCGTCTCCGATGTAAAGTGCCACATGTCCGGAATAACAAATCAAGTCGCCGGGCTGTGCATTCTCAAGGCCACCATCCACTGCATAACCCTGTGTACGATCAGCTGCCGAGGAATGAGGAAGGCTAACACCAAAGTTGGCATAAACACTCATTACAAAACCGGAACAGTCTGCACCGTTGGTAAGGCTGGTGCCACCATATACATAAGGATTGCCTACAAATTGCAATGCATATTCTGCAACAGCAATACCCATTTCGCTGCTGTTTTCACTGGGAGTTACAGTTGCTGTTACAGTTGTCTTAGGTGCAGCTGCTGCAGCTGCCTGACGGGCTTTTCTACGCTCCTCTGCCTCTTTTGCAAGACGAGCCGCTTCTTCTTCCTTGGACTCCGCTTCAACAAACTCCGTATGAACCTCTACATAATCATCTGATACCCAGCCTAAACCTTCCTGTGTATCAACCTTAACCCAACCAAGGATTTCTTCCTCTACCACAAGCTCGTCATCCATGGGAACCATACCCAAAACACTTGCCTTCATATTGGGCTCTGTACGAACCTTTAAAGTAGTGGTGGTAACCTTCGCAAGCTTGGTACCAACCTCTTCTGCCAATGCACGCGCCTCTTCACCGGTAACACAATACTCTGCTTTTACATAACCTGTCACGGTGCCGGACTTAATCTTAATCCAACCGCCGCCCGCTCCCAGATTCTCGCCTACGGAATCATCATAAAGCTTACCAATGATTTCACCTTCTTCACTGGGCTTATTTCTAATATTTACATAATCATTAACCTGGGCAATTACCAGGTTCTCAAACCCCAACTCTTCAGTTGCATCCCCGGCGGAAACAGTTCCTGTACCGGTCTTAGCAACCGTCGTTGTGGTCACTCTTACATTTTTATTCTCAGTTCCCGCTATGGTATTTAACGCTGTTGCATTGTTGGTCAGGCTTAAACCCACACCGCCACTGGGCAGTACCGAACCGGGTGAAGTCGCCTCTGCAATAATAGAACTGTTTGTCAGTGCCACGATTGCTGCCAATGCACATGCCGTCACTCTAAGAGACTTATTTACCATGTGCTCCTCCTATATCTAAACGCTTTAGCTATCCGCCAAGCGCTTCCCTTATCCTAATTATTACGTATATATTGCTCAATTTGTTACAAAATTATTACGTCCGTTAACAAATATATCATGATATATGGCTTTTGTCAACACCTGTAGTGCAATCTTCTTTTTCCAAAAAATATTGATTTTACGCCACTTTCAAATCAATTACGCAAAAAAGGCAGCCTTTTGGCCGCCCTTTTTTGTTCATAAATTTTTGTAATAATTTCAATTATACTTCAAAACTATTTAAACTTTCTTAAGAAATCTGCCGCTGCCACAGCTGCATTTGCACCATCTGCCACCGCCGTCACAATCTGGCGAAGAGGCTTCTTACGAATATCTCCGGCCACAAAGATTCCGGGACAACTGGTCTCTCCAGCTTCATCTGCCAAAACATAGCCACCTTCATTGCAATTAACCAGGTTCTGAATCAGCTCAGTAGCCGGATGAATACCCACAGCCACAAACAGACCGCTTACCAAAAGAGTCTTCTCCTCATCTGTTTTCACATTCTTTATAAGAAGAGACTCTACACAGTCCTCACCACGAATTTCCTGCACCGTATGGCTGTACAAAATCTCCACATTGGGAAGCGCCTTCAGTTCCTCCTGCAAAACCACTGCTCCTCGCAGCTCATCTCTTCTGTGAATCAGATAAACCTTCTCACAGGTGCGGGCCAGATAGATGGCATCTTCCAGCGCCACATCGCCGCCGCCCACAACTGCCACAGTCCGTCCCTTAAAGAACGCTCCGTCACAGGTAGCGCAATAAGAAACACCCATGCCGGAAAGCTCCTCCTCGCCGGGCACGCCAAGCAGTGCATGCTGCGCACCGGTGGCAACAATAACCGCTCTTGTCTGATACTCTTCCCTGCGGGTCTTAATCAGCTTATACTCCCCTTCATCAACGATTTCCTTCACACGGGCCTCTACAAATTCTACACCCAGCTTGTCCGCATGAGCTCTAAAGGTCTGTCCCATATCAAAACCGCTAATCCCGGGCAGCCCCAGATAATTGTCCACCTCATAAGTGTTGAGCACCTGACCGCCACTCATGGGATTCTGCTCCAATACCAGCAAATTTAATCCTGCACGAATTCCGTATACCGCTGCAGACAATCCCGCCGGACCGGAACCGATTATAATCAAGTCGTACATATTTTTCTCCTTATCTGACTACTGTTCACATCATAAATCCAAAAATAGTGTATCAGTTTTACAGTGGAAAATCAAGGATACACATGCTATAATATGAACAGACTATTTTCTTCCGAAAGGAGGTTTTTCATGAATACAAGAAAAACTGCCCTGATTACCGGAGCATCCCGCGGTATCGGTGCCGCCATAGCTACGCTTTTGGCCGAAAACGGTTACCACCTGGTTCTAACCTGTGACAAAAGCATGGACGCTCTGGTCAAGCTATCCGAACAACTGATGCAGGAGTATTCCGTCAGCTGCACCCCTCTTAGAGCTGATATGAGCAATGAGAAGGATGTTCTGCAGATTTTCGAGCATATCAAACATCTGGACGTGGTGGTAAATAACGCCGGCATCTCTCATGTGGGTCTTTTATCTGACATGACCGCCCGGGAATGGCACCGCATCATAGGTGTGAATCTGGACAGCTGTTTTTACACCTCCAGAGCGGCTATTCCTCTCATGCTGGAAAAGCACGCCGGGCACATTATCAACATCTCTTCGGTATGGGGCAACGCAGGTGCCTCTATGGAAGTGGCTTATTCCGCCTCAAAAGGCGGCATGAACGCTTTTACCAAGGCTCTGGCCAAGGAGCTGGCTCCCAGCGGCATACGGGTCAATGCCATCGCTTGCGGCGTAATTGACACCCAGATGAATGCCTGCTTTACAGAAGAAGACATGAATGCTTTGCGAAACGAAATCCCGGCCGACAGACTGGGTAACCCCATGGAAGTAGCCCAATTGGTATTACAGCTGATTACAGGACCCGCTTACCTGACCGGTCAAATCATTACCTTGGACGGCGGCTGGATTTAACAGCCGGCACCCGACTATTTAAGCTTGGCATCCATACGTTCAAACATGCGCTGCTCTTTTTCCGCCTCCGTAAGTAGGTCAGTCATGGGAATATCTGATGTTTCCTCTCTGTCCACCTCCGTCACCCCTGCTGCCACAGAAGCCACACCGGGCGCAAGTGATGCACTCATATCTGCAGGTAAAGGCGGTGCTGCGCCAAGCCCCAAGGGCAAATTTGTAGAAGGGAATCCCTCTATAGGCAAACCATTTGTATCCATTATACTCTCCTTTCCTCATTACCAAACTATTTAGGAATAGGATTTGTATTTTGAACTAAAATATACGTAACAAGGAGTTTCACATGACTGATAAAAAAGTATCCGAATCTACTACAGAACAAATTCACATGATTATGTATGACCACATCAACGGCATCAACCGCCTCTTTGGCGGCCAACTTCTGGCTTGGATTGATGAAGTTGCAGGCATTACCGCCAAAAGACACTGCGGACGTGATGTAACCACCGTTGCCATTGACAATCTGCACTTCAAATCCGGCGTGTATTTAAATGACCTGCTGGTGCTTGTAGGCAAAGTTACCCACGTAGGCAAAACCTCTCTGGAGGTCCGCGTGGATTCTTATATTGAAAATTCTGACGGCACCCGTCGTCCCATCAACCGTGCCTACTTCGTCATGGTCTGCATGGGAGATGATAATCGCCCCACTCAGGTACCCGGACTGATCCTGGAAAACGACGGAGAACGCATGGAATGGGAAAACGCCCAGAAAAGAAGAGAATTGAGATTATTACGCAAAAAAGAAGGATTTTAGGCTTGGCCTAAAATCCTCTTTTTATCTTTTATTGCAATATTTACTCTTCCCAGAATGGCTCGAAACAGATATTCAGATCCACATCTCCGTCAATACCATTCACCCGTCCCTTATCAGAATACTGCCAGATCTTGTACTCGTAAGGATAATACATATCATCATTGTAGTAGGCCAGCCACTTGTCATACTCCTCAAGCTGGGCCACATCAATCATCAGAGCACCCATCTCCACATTATGGTAAATAATAGGCTTATGGCCTGCCTCCTCAACCAGCTGACAGAACAACTTTGTCAGATTGGTTCTCTCCTCCACAGTGATCAGATTCATACGTCCGGATGCATCCGCAGTCTTCTCCACATCAAATACAATGGGACAGTTCACACCGTAGGGTTCAATCTTATCCATTACCATCTGGAACTCCTCACGGATTTCCTCCTCATTTATAGCCTGGGAATAAATATAAACACCTACATGAACCCCTGCCTCAAGGGCCCCCTTCATATTGTCATCAAAGGTGGAATCCTCCACCAGCTTACCCGTACCATAACCACGATTGCCCACACGGATAAACGCAAACTCTACGCCATCTGCTGCCACAGCCTGCCAATCTATGTCACCTTGGAATCTGGAGACATCAATACCCTTGCGGGTCAGAACCTGCTCATCCACCACATACTGGTACTCACCGTTTTCCATGATAGTCAGATTCGCATCATCATAGCTGTTCAGCGCAAGCTCCCGATTAATCGGTACAAAATGGAACTTACCATTGCTCACTACCACCATATCATCCGGATAATAAGGTCTGAGCACCTCTACCATAGACTCATCACCGGTAGAAAGGGTCTCTTTCAGACTATTCAGAAGCTCCGCCTTTGCCTCAGTAGCTGCCAGCTCTTTGATGGCCGCTTCATCCACTGCAGGCGCAGCACCGGCACCGGCCTCCGCCACAGCTGCCTCAATCATATCATCCAATTCCGCCTGAGTAAGAGTAACCTCCTTATCCTCAGGCAACAACTCCGCACCGGCCTCTACGGCCATGTCCTGAATACTGTGTTCCAACTTATCATTAATCCACGCATTCACGGTACTCACAATACACAAAAGCAAAATCAGTGCCGCCAAATAGCCCAGAATGACTAATACCGAACGCAGTTTGCCGGGCTTACGCTTTTTGGTTTTGCTTAATCTATCCTCTGTAGGTTGAGAGGAAATGTTTTTTTCATTATTATTCTCAGTAGTCAATCTCATGTCATCTCTCCTTTACTTCACTATCATACTAGAAAAGCAGTTATAAGGAAAGAAAAATTTACACTTTTTATAAAATTTTAAGCAATACTCTGTCGCATTCGAAGCAAAATCTTCTTTTCCAGACGACTGACCTGCACCTGACTAATCCCTAAAATACCGGCCACCTCCACCTGTGTGCGATTCTGAAAATACCGTAGCTCAATCAACGACCGCTCTCTATCCGAAAGCGCATCCATCAACTGTTTTAAAAGCATGTGATTTAACACCTTCTCTTTTTCATAATCCTGGGCACCGCCAAACAAGCTGCCCACGCAACCCTCTCCACAGTCTGCCACCCGATCCACCAGATACAGCTCGCTTCCATCATCCTGATACACCGATGCATAGATGGATTCCACCTCCCTGGTAGCCTCCAATGCCAACACGATTTCTTCTCTGGAAAGTGACGCCGCCTCACCGATTTCCTGTACGGTAGGCTCCCGTCCCAGACTACTTTGCAGCTTCTGTCGAACCACACGTATCTTCATAGCATTCTCTTTTAGTGTCCGGGAAACTTTAAGAGGACCATCATCCCTAAGAAACCGCTTAATCTCTCCCGTAATCATTGGCACTGCGTAGGTTGAAAACTTTAACCCCAGACTCAAATCAAATTTATCAATGGCCTTAATCAGACCAATTACCCCAATCTGAAACAAATCCTCCAACTCATATCCGCGGCCTGCAAAACGCCTGACAATATGATGTACCAGCCCCAGATTTTTTTCTATCAGTAACTCTCTGGCTTTTTTATCTCCGTCCTGTGATTTGGCTATGAGTACTGATGTTTCCTCCATGGGCTACTCCTCGCATTCCAACCACGCTGTTGTACCCAGTTTTTTCTTCATCCGTATCAGCGTCCCCTCTCCCGGTACACTCTCCACCTCCAAATCGTCCATAAAGGCCTCCATAAAAGCAAAACCCATCCCGGAGCGTTCTAAATGTGCTTTGGTGGTAAAAAGAGGCTCCATGGCCTGCTCCACATCCTCGATCCCCCTTCCATGATCCTCTATTTCGATATGTAACACATCCCCCTCCAGCACACATTTCAAGCGTACCTTCCCGGGATTTTCCGGCATATCCACGGACCGTTCCCCCATTCGTCCGTAGCCGCCCCAATTCTCATAGCCATGAATGATGGCATTGGTCACCGCCTCTGACACTGCCGTCTTTACATCCGCAAGCTCCTCCAAGGTAGGATTCAAAGGCGTCACAAATGCAGCCACTGCCACTCTGGCAAAACCCTCGTTGCGGGAAATCGCATCAAAATAAATTTCCATCTCATTCTTTACCATTTTCTCCAACTGACTGTTCATGCCAGCACCTCCACAATTTTATTCAGTCCTGACAGCGAAAACATCCGCTGTATCTGTCTGTCCACATGAATGGCATAAACCTTGCCGCCAAAACAGGCGATCTTTTTATACCGGCCCATGATAATACCGATTCCGGAGGAATCCATAAAACGGGTATCCTCAAAATCAAATACCACATTAGCCACCTGATCCTGCACAATAAAGCGGTCTGCGTTCTCACAGATATATGCCGCGCGATGATGATCAACCTCCTCGGGGAGACGGACCATCAAACAATTATCAATCACCCTAAAATTATCCATACTTTCCTCCTATCCCTTTGACCTTTGATGCTATCCCCATCGTTTGGCAAAGTATTTTTTGCGAATCTACGGGGCTAAGTACTGCTAATATTTTGCTTGTAGGTATGAAGTTGTGACGCACACGGGTCTGATTCGCATCCGTGCGAAGCAGACCCTGAATGAGCCGTCCATGGCTCATTCGTGCTGTACCACAAATGCAAAATATAAGCAGTTCTAACCCCCTCCGCCATGCAAAAAATACTTTGCCAAACGATGCGTATAATTCAAATTCCAAAACGCATAAATAAAGTAAATTTGTCCAATAAACTTTTACGGCATCTCAGTGACAAACAAAAGAACCTGCAAACGCGCTTGGTTTACAGGTTCTTCTCTTTCGTAGTTTATGAATTTTATCTTTGGTTCGGCTCTTGGGATCAGTTGGTTGACTGATTAAGCTCATCAATATAACGCTGGGCGTTGGTAGCGTTCTGGGTGCCGGGGAAAAGCTCTATCAGCTTTTCGTAGGTAGCGATGGCGTTTTCACGGTCATCACTTCTGTGATATGCTCGTCCCAGATAATATAAGGATTCAATATTGGCAGAGTCATAGTATACAGCCTTACTCAGAAGCAAAGCTGCATTGGCAAAGTCCTCACTACGGTATGCAGAAAGACCATCATTGTAATAAGATGTAGCCAAGCTGGGACCAATGGTGGTCAGCAATGTATTGTAGAGATTCTTGAACGCCTCCGAAGTCTCTTCCACATCTACACTTGCTGCAACCGCCTCCAGATGTACCGCTGTCTCCTGAGGCGACTGAGTGGTAAGATAAATATTGGCCGCCTGTAAAAGACTATCTATAGTCTTCATGGTACCGTCCTCACCCACATATCCCTCCAGTTCAGCATTGAGATTGCGGTTTTCTGCTTCAAGATCCGCAACCTGCTTCTCAAGCTCCTGAATGGTAAGGGTCTTGGCATCCATCTGGTTGCTAATCTCTGTAACACTCTGCTTCGCATCTGCCTTGGCATCATTTACTTTGGCAGGCACTACAAGAAAATAACATGCACAAAGACCAATCAGCAGACCAATTCCCACATTAATCAATGTAGAAGCGGTAGTATTCTTGCCGGTAACCATACCTGTAGGCTGAATAATGATTTCATTGTCACTCTGGTAACGTACCGCATCATCCTTCTTGCGCTTACCGGGAATCTTGACATTGCTGTCCTCCGGTGTGAGCATCCTGTCCACTTCCTTCATATAGCGAAGGGTTTGTGTATTGTTGCGGTCAATATCCATACACTTCTTCAACTCGCGCTGAGCCCTGTCCCACTGCTCACTGTCCATATATAAAAGTGCCAGAAGCTGATGGGCACGGACAAATTTGGGATTTAGGGAAAGGACCTTTTTCAGCTGGATAATTGCCAAATCCTTACTATCCTGAATACAATAGGTATACGCCTGATTGTATTTCTTGATAGTCTGATTGATGGAGTCCAGCCTGGTGGCATTGGACTGCAGCATGTTGATATAGTCGTCTGCAATATTCTTCTCAGGACGAAGGTTCTTGCTGATAACCCACTCACTCATGGCAGCAACCACTTCACCCATCTCAAAATAGACCAGTCCCAGAAGATTTCTGGCCTCAACATGATTCTTATTAAATTTAAGACTCTGACGCAGGCTGACAACAGCACCGCTCAAGTCACGAACTGAGGCCTTCTCCAAGCCCTCATTGTAAAACCGATTGGATACATACATGATTTTCTTGTAAAGATACACATCCACGCCGCAGGCGGTACAAAAATCATGCTGTTCTGACAGCGTTGCGCCGCATTGATAACAAAACATGTCTCGCCTCCGTTATGCGTTTTCGTTTTCTCCGGACTCTTGAATCATCTTCACAAGCAAATCCGCCATATCTGTCAAATCCTGATTGTAAATTGCTTCCTCCGCATCCTCTATCTCAAGACTGGGATGGAACTTTTTCAATTCTTCCTCAAAGTTAATCATTCTCTAAAAACTCCTTTATCTCGCCGACCAAATACAGACTACCGGCTACATAAATCCGCTCATCTGACCTGTCAGAAAGGGCTCTTTCCAGAGCCTCCTTAACTGTTTCTTCAAAAATAATCACCGGATGATTGTCCCGACCACACCATAAAGCCTTAAGCTGCTCCAAGCCGGCTGCCCGGGCAGTCTCCATATGTGCCACGTAAATCCGGTCAAAAAGCGCTGCATCCAGCACTTGATTTATCATCAGTTCATAGTCCTTATCCTGCACCACACTAAACAGCAAAAAACGTTTGCTGCTGTCTCCCCTGCCGTCTCCCGACACAGTCTCCAGAAAAGCTCTGATGCCGTCACTGTTATGGGCACCGTCCACAAACACCTCTGGCAAAACCTCCTCCATTCGTCCCGGCCAGAATGCCTTGGACAAACCGGTCTGAATCTGCTCTGCCGTAAGTCCGTCAGGACCTGTCAAACTTTCTGCTGCCCGCACTGCAATAGACGCATTTTCCATCTGGTAACGGGCCAATGTGTGCAAAGTAATTCCAATATATCCATGATACCGAGTCTGCAAGGAAAAATCAAGGGTTTTCATATTAAATTTAAGTAAAGCGTAGTCCTTATTCGACACAATATCCATAGGCGTCTGCAAAATCTCTGCCTGTTTTTCAAAAACCGCCAAAGCCCGAGGCACATCGCCACAGCAAACAAGAGGCACGCCTGCTCGCATAATGCCTGCCTTCTCCCCTGCCACCGCCTCCAGGGTATCTCCTAAATACTCCACATGGTCCAGACCAATTCTGGTAATAACCGTCAACTCCTTGTGTGACACACAATTAGTGGCATCCAGCCTGCCACCCAGACCGGTCTCTAATATACAGTAATCCGGCTTATTTTCTGCAAACCATAGCATCCCCATAAAGAATAAATACTCAAAAAAGGTAGGGTGATAGCCCTTATTTCCCGCCAATTCCGCCCAATCCAGGCTCTCATAAACCTGCAGGAAAATCCGAAGGAAATCCTCTTTTGACATCATTTGTCCATTGATGCAGAAACGCTCCCGGATATCCACCAGATGGGGAGAGGTAAAGGTTGCCACCTTGGCCCCCGTCTCCTGCAAAATATAACGCAAATAAGCACAGACGGAACCTTTACCGTTTGTGCCTGCCACATGTATGATGGATGGAATTTGTTTGTCCGGGAAACCCAGCTTTGTAAGATGCGCTTTCGTATCCTCCGGCGTATTTTTCGTTGTAAATCGAGGCATGTCGTATAAATATTGTACAGCCTCATCGAAAGTGTGAATCGCTTGCTTTTTCAAATTTGCTTCCTCGTCTGTATTAATTTTACATCTCAAAAAACATCACATCACCTGTAGACTTGTTTACAATCATACAGGATAGACGCGGATGGTTCCAATCATCTTTAAAACGGATTATGTAAATCAAACTCCCCTGCAGATTACCCTGAATATCTTTAGGCAAATGCGTTCGCACCAATTCCAGCGCTTTGTGGTTTTCTAAACTTTCCACTTTACAGCCGCCTTCCTCCACCATACCGACATACTGTTCCAAAGTAGCCGCATCCGTTCTGAAACTCACGTTGGTCCAACCGCTTCCCTGCATAATGGAAGGCATAAAATCCCATGTATAATTCTCTGTTTTCTCCGGCAGACTCTCCGGAAAAAATTCATTGTCATATCCATGATTATTAATATATGCCATCTGAAAAGGATATTGAAACCGATTACCCAATCTGATGGGCGAAACAAATATTACCCCAAACCCCAAAAGCAGGATAAACACAAGGATCCGCCCTGCCAGATAATCAGATAGCTTGCCTTTAAGCGGCACAGCCTTTTTTATTCTAATCAAGGTGATAATCAACCATAAGAGGCCACAAAAAAGCTGGACATAACTCTGAACGGTCCCTAACAGTACCATACCCACGAGACCTATTATTACAACAATGCTACTTAATATCGCCGACACTTTAAAACCGTTCATACTTCGCCCCTCCTTGTAATTTACACAACTACGTCTGATAAAGCGTATCACTACCGAAGTAGATTTGTCAAATTTTTATGCCAGCGGAATTTAAACATCAAAAATAAACCTATTTGCACAGGCAAAAACTGCGTGTCTGCTTATTGTGATGGGTGAATAAGTGACCAAGAATACAAGTCACTGATAGGCTACTTATATTCTTTAGAATAGAACAGATATCCCTTCGGGATTATAAAAGATCAAAACCTTAGAAAATAAGAATGTTACCGCTTTAAATATTATACTTCTCATACATTTGCTCCAGGAATCCCTCATCTGCCAGCATGGACAGCTTATCCTGCTCGCCAGCTTCCTGCAGACATTTCATCAGATGCAAAAGACGCTCCCGGGCTTGTTTTTCGCCTTGCTGGATGCCCTGTTCAATGCCTTGTTCAATGCCCTGTTCAATGCCCTGCTGGATGCCCTTGCGATATTGCTGTTGCATCAATTCTTCAACTCTCATATACCGACTCTCCCATGACCTGTCATGTTTAATGGTTGCAACTCTGGAGTGAATCTTACTTACTGCATCATCCTTCTCACCAGCACACTCATCAGTACTGTTTTCCAAATACCTCAAAAACCGCACTAACACCTCCGGAACCGCTTCTGTATTCCTGCCTTTCGTACTCAGAAAAATCTTTGTGGTTCCGTCGCCCAATTCCTCACCTGTCTCCGTACATTTGTTGGTAAAGGTATACCGATAAAGTCCCTTGCCAAACGGATCGAAACAACAGATGAAAATTACATAATTGGGACCAAGTGAATTAAAGTCCTCACCCGGTTTCAAGCTAAGCACATCCATCTCCGCCTGATGATAACGACTACGTTTGGGAAGATTCCCTTCATTCTCCCCTTGCATCTCCATGTTGTACATACTTCCTGTCTCATCACTTGCGTACACATCCAACCGAATACTCCGGTAATCCTGACTGTACAACAGGGAATGCTCCACATGGACAGCAACCTTTTCTATCTTTCTCTCCAGCAGCATTTCCAGCGTAATTTTACAAGTTACTTCGTCCTCCATGGCAGCCGCAAATAGGTATGCATTGGATAAGTTTAACTCCTGAAATTTTTGACGTGTCATAATTACTCCTTACTGCATGACACGTACAGCTTTGCCTGTGCAGTAATTATAACACTGCAAGGATTCGTTTGCAATGACCGAGACAAATATAAAATCTTTCGCAGCTAGAGCTAAACCTTTATATCCGGAAATACCATCAATGTATTCTGCCATGCAAAGCGGCAAATAGCTTCTTCCTCCACTCCCCACAATTCAGAAAGTTGGTTCACAATGTACGGCAAGGAAAGTGAAGTATTTCGCTTCCCCGCTAACCCCTCAGGCAATAAATACGGAGCGTCTGTCTCCAACACAATATTCTCCGCAGCAATTCTTTGAACAGTCTGTCTCAACTCATTCATTTCAGCATCTGTTCTGGTAAATTTTCCGCCAATCCCCAGATAGAAACCCATCTCAACCAGTTGTTTTGCCTGCTCATAATCCCCGGAAAAACAATGTATCACTCCGGGATGCTTGGGCAAATCATAGTCTGTTAAAATATCCATCAAATCGTCATATGCCTCTCGGCAATGAATTACCAGCGGTTTATGTACTTGAATCGCCAGGTCAACAAAACGACGAAACCATTTCTTTTGCAGCAATATTTGCTCCTTTGATTTCTCCCCGGCATAATCCAACCCGGTTTCTCCGATGGCCACAACCTTTTCTTGCTCAGTCCATTCTCGAATCATTTCAAATCTTAGCTCGCTCATCTGGTCCACACAATTGGGATGACAGCCAACCGCCACATACAGATGGGGATACTTTTTGCTCAGTGCCAGCATCTTCTCGTTGCTTTCGAAATCAATGGCCCCATCTATCACGGCACAGATATTTGCATCCGGCAAGCTGCTTAAAATCTCATGCCTGCCATCGGAAAAACGCTTATGTGCATAATGGGTGTGTGTATCAATGATTTTATATTTATTTTCCAATTTAGCACCTCCCCATTCTCATTGCATTATTCTTCCAAAATAAAGATATCCTCGTTGCCCACGGAATAAATCTTCTTGTATCTCTCAATACGGTAACTCTCCGTATTTTGTATATAACGCTCCCGCTCATCAGGCTCGTAGTGGGGCAAAATAATGCCATCATAAAGTTTCAACCCTGTGAAGTCTGTAATACCTAAATAATTCGAGTCAAAGTCAGAAGCAAGTGCCCAATCCGAACCTGCAATAATAGCGCCTGCGCTGGCACCGATATATACCGCTCCATCCCTTACCGCGTCCTGAACAATTTCAAACAAACCGTTCTTGCGCATATAGTCCACCACCTCGAAGGTCTGGCCTTCGGTGACATAGCAATAATCAAAGTGTACTCCCTTTTTCAGCCCACTGGAAAGCACTATATTCTCCTCTGCAAAGCCTAGAGCCTTGCACGCCTTTATTAAGATTTCATCAATCTCGTATCCCGGAACGGATACCAGAAGAATGGTCTTTAGCGGAATATCCTTATCCTTTTTTAACTCTTTACCTATGATTTCACGGCCCAGGGAAGTGTTCAGACCATGAGATACAAATATTAGTTTTGACATGTACTGTCCTCCTTTTTATTCAAGCACTTCGTTGGTTTCCATGTTGCGTACTGCAAAATAAAGTCCCACTTGATTTCTCCATATCTCCCTATCCGTATGCATGTGTCCATGAAACCATCGCCCATACTCTACATTTTCACGTATGTACTCCAGATAGGAATTCAAGGGGCTTTCCTCCGGCAAGGGTGCCCTGGCATACATTCCAATGCTTTCCTCCGGCACTGTATGGGTGATAATATAATCCACCTGATTATTATGTTTTGTTAGATTTTCCAACCCTTCTTTATACTCTTCCTCAGTAGGCATTTCCTGAGGCCACCAGCTTCTCCCCGGTGTGCGAAATACACGATCCTTGGAATACCCTCCGCCGAAAGTAAAGATTTTCTTACCTTGTATCTCGTACACTTGTCCTCGCATCAAGTGAATCACCTTCGGCTCTTTCGTTTCTCTGTCTCTTCGTATCACATGTACTTTACCACCACAATACTCCTCAACAGGATATTCTTCAAGCAAATCAAAGTTCTCGTGGTTGCCGTCCACGAACATAATTTTATACAGCTTCTCGGAGAGAAAACGCAGGAATTGTCGCTCCGGATAGGAATCATCACTTATATATCCCCAATCCCCGGCAATAAAGAGCACGTCCTCCGCCGTCAGATTCCGTTCTATTTCCGAGTCCAAGTAAAGGAAACGATTCTCCTCACCGTGGGTGTCACCGGTAATATATAACATCTAGCCTTCACCTCTTTCATACCACAAAAAATTCTTATATTTACTCCATTTTAACATAGGCTATACTTCATCGTCCATCTAACTAATCATCCAGCGCCAGCAGCGCAATATAGTGACTAATCATAGAAAAACAAATTTGCCGTACCAAATCTTTATCTGCGGTAACTGCATCCATGCAGAGATTAATTGTGCTATCAATCTGATAACTAAATTCCATATAAGTTGCACCGGGGATGTAAATATAACTTCCTCGCATTCCCAACGCCTTGAGCCTATTGAGCTGGTAATCAATTGTATCACTATCACACTCATAGCTATAACAACCTCTTACAAAAACACCTTCCTTTGCACCATCCAACTCCAATTGTTCAGAACTTACTTTTGAAAACTGGAAACGCAATACTGAATTCTTACAGTATGACATGTCGCCATTGTAAAATCCATTCAAAAACGAACCTTCACGCCCACCAAGAGGAATCTCTATATTATGTATGAAAAGTTCTTCCGAAATCATCTTGAATTTCTTATCAAAAGATACATAAGGCTCCTTTTGAGTTGTTGACGATTTATTCATTAAGTAAACTACCGGCATGGTTTGCTCCTCCTTTTGTTAAACTCTCTATATCTGGCATTTTGATCCCCCAAAAATCTGACCTACCATCACCAGGAGCCCTCCTCTTCCAGCTCATCCAACAAAGGCTTTAAAGAACCTGCCTCTGATTTCATTTGCTCCTTGCGCTGCCTTAATTCTTCCATCTCTATTTCCGCCAGCTTTCTTTCTATTCGATTGATTAGCGACTCAATGATTAGGTCGTCCGGATCCTCATCGTCACAGAAACCTGCTTCTATATTGAATTCCCACTCCCGCTCGGAAATTCCTTCCCACGGAACCTCCTGTATTCCTGATGGTGCATCAAAATGAATTCTCGCCGGCGCATAGGAGGGAATAGACAAATCGCTTTCCTCTTCTTCCTCTATACACACCGGTCTGTAATCATACAGTAAATCCTGGATTCCGGTACACTTTTTCAAATCTTCAAAATATGCTTTAAACTCCTTATGCCATATCGCAGAATATCGTTTTGTCTTCCGGTCAAAATATACACAGCCCTCATCATCTTTGGGTACCGATTTGACAATTAGACGATCCATAATAAGGCCATTTGACACATAATCAAGCTCCGTATGTAGGCGACTATCCTCTACATAAAAGCTGCCTATCTTATATAGCTGTCCATCCGCTTCCGGCTTGGTGTTGCGTTCCTTTATGGCTTTGCTTATCTGCCTGTCTATACGCTCCGGTGTCCAATACACTTGCTCCTGCAGCAAGGATTCTACCGTATCCATATCAATCTGATTAAGCATTACCTGTTCCAACCACTCAAGAGCAAAGGATACAAATTGCTTGTCAAAGATATGTTCACTTTTCTTCATACATAGCTTCTGAACCTTCCAAAGACTGTATAGCAAATCAGTGCAATCGCCAAAGACAAGTCCCCCCTTATTAACCAGACGCATTAAAAGACTACACATCCCATTCACACTATTGGGCTTAACTAATGAGTCTTTTTTTAATTTCTGCAATGCAGTAAGCATTTTGAATGCAGTGAACGGATACGGCGCCTCCCAAAGCTGCTCCCACTGCAACACCTCCGTAAAATTATGAGGTGTTGCAAGCAAAATATCCTCCTTCAAAACATCTTTCAGAATCAGCTTCCACAGATGTCTTTTTGCAAATAACTGCGAGCACGGTTCCCTGCTGCCATCAGACTTTATACAATAGGGTTTAAATGCCTGTAGCGACCTTTCAGACGGCAGAACAATAATCCCTCCATCCTGCGCAATCTGGTACTCACTACCATATTCCACGTCAAATTTCTTATCCTTATGACGGGAAATATGACTACAGATTTTTCCTTGCCGGTCCTCATACCAGATCTCCCCATCTTTACCTACGCCAATCAATCTGGCATCGTAGAAAAGCTTCTCCTTGATATTTTTATAGTCATATCTAGCGTAACAATCTCGCCCGATCATCTTGCACAAAATCGCATGACCACTCTTGTCATACATCAGGTCCGAATGGACGCCTTCATAGATAGGACAATTTTTATCAAGTGTTAAGAGGCTAGAAAAAGATTTATCAAATCTGCTACGATAGACCGAATAAACACCAGCTTCATTCTTCTCAGCCCAGAAGAAGTGAGAGTCCGTAAACAAAAAATTGTCAATTCTCTCATCCTTAATAGAGATAAAACTAAAATCCCAATCCATAGGAATGGATAATCCTTTTAAAATCTTGACCAACCCTGCATAATCCTTGGTTTCATTCGCTTCCTGCATAAGCGGGTCCTTTAGCATTTGCACAATTATCCAGGCAATCAGCTCTTCCGACTCAAAGGTATCCCAAACCTCGTAACCTATGTAGCAAGTCAATGTTTCATCCCCGTTTTTGTGCAAATGCGACCAGCCCTTATCCAATGCCAATCGCTGCTCAATATGTTTAACCGTTGCAGGTGTAAGCAGTGAATGTAAACTCAGGAAATATAAGATGGAGCGAAGCCTATTTGAAAACGCAACAGCGCTCCCTTTATATAAGTCTCCCAGCAACCCCTGCTCCCAAAAAACAAAAGCATTCTTGCCATTTTCCATAAGCATCCCTCCTACTTCGCGGCACTGTCATTAGCGTCAGTCAAACACAAGTTGCCAAACAACTCTCCGGTTACCTGATTAACATGGACAACAGGCCTAATCAACACCTGAAAGACATCCAGTTCATTGTCCTCCACAAGACGGTCATAGTTCTCCTTGGGAAGATATACTGTTTCAACACCTGCCCGTTCTGCTGCGGCAAGCTTCAGTTTGGTGCCGCCAATGGGCAATACATTGCCATACAAATCAATCTCACCTGTGAAAGCCACATTCGGAAGGGGTTTCTTTAACATAAAGGACATCATGCAACAGTACATGGTCAGCCCTGCAGAAGGTCCGTCCTTCTTAATACCTGATGCCAACGTATGAACATGCAGATTAGGAATCTTCTTACCAAGCTTTGCAGAAACTAACGTCTTCACTACCTTGATAGACTCTGCAAAGGAACCTTCTGCTAATCCGGTTACTTCATCACCCTCACCAAAAGCATTCTCCACCATCTGAATCGCAAATGTGGAACCCTGATTGCCCATCACTGCCAGGGCTCTGGCCTGTCCGTATGTACGCTCAGAATTCTTAGGGAAATCATCGGACATAGATTTTTTAGCACCAAGAGCTTTTGTTAAATCCGCTTTGTGGATTGTAATACCACGACCCACATTTAAATTTTTGTTTACTGCGGCTGCAGCTACCAGATTATTAATCGCCTGTTCTACATCCCTTACGCCATAAGAGACGCAATAGTCAGCAATCAGATTTTCCAGCGTATCATCAGACATCCGAATATAATCCAGATGATACTCCTTGGCCAACTTAGGGATAACATACTGTTTGGCAATGGTAAATTTCTCCTGAGCGGTGTAGCCGCCTACATCAATCACCTCTACACGATCAAGGATGGTACTGGGGATTTTACTTTTATCGTTACTGGTCAAGATAAACAGGATATTCTCTGTGGGAAGAGTGGTCTCCAAATACTGATCATAAAAGCCGGAATTGTTATCCAAAAGGTCATGAAGGGTATTATAGGGATCATCCTTGCCGTTAGAAACCATCTTATCCACTTCATCGAGCAACACAACAGCCGAATAACAGCAAACGCCTTCCGTTGCAAGATTCTTAGCAATAATGCCCGCTTGGGAGCCCTTGTACGTTCTTGGAAATCCCTTAATCGCTTCTGCTGAAGATACTCCATTCAAGCTAATCTTGATAAATTTTCTACCTAATGCTTTTGCAACCACCTTACCAAGAGATGTTTTGCCCACACCTGCACAGCCATCCAACAAATAGATGCTGCCTTTGACACCGGAAAGAGCACATTTAGCCAACACTCTCTCTACACCCTGCCGGGGTTTCTCTAAGCCATAATGCGTCTTATCCATCTCCTTACGAAACTCCTGCAAATCCACCGGCGGCACCGCCTCCAACAGAACATTGGTCAAAATCTTCAGTGCACTGATTGCATAGGTTTTCTCATCATCCGTGCCCTTATAAGCCATGGCAAACAACTCCTCATTACGCTCTCTAACAGACTCCGGATAAAGGTGCGCGCAAGCGCGATATTTGCGCTCCATAGCAGAAAGCTCATATACATACTCTCCCTTTATGCGCTCCGTATCGTCACCCCAGTTAAAATAATCCTTTAGATTTTTAACTGTGAGTTTCGGTGCTTTTTCTCCGCGATCCAGAGCAGAAATAAAGATTTCACGCACCACATGTTCAATATTTCTGATGCTCTTTCCCGCTGCAATTTCCCGAACAATCTTCTGGCTAACCTCCAGGGGAAATACCCATCGTGACTCCTCTATGTGATAACGCTGACACATTCTGGGAACAAGCACATCATTAATAATCCTTATCTTTTCTTCTTCGGTGTAATTTTCCACGTTAATCACCGTCATGCGACTAAGAAGGGCCGGATGTACATACTTAATATTGTTGGCTGTAGCAATAATCCACTTATCCGAGATATCAACGCTGGCCTCAAGAAATTCGTCATAGAGATTGCGGTCGATAAAACTAGTCAAGGCGTTAATAACATGCTCTCCGGCTTTATCAATCTCATCCAGAATAATTCCCCCATGTCTGCCCACATCAAAACACTTAAGAAACAGCGCCGACGGCCTGCCGTTCTCATAGACCCTGCCAGAGCCGGTGAAAACCTCCGCATCCTCGCTTCCTGCCAGATTGTAGACCTGGTAATCTATCTCCATGGCTTCCATAAATGCAGTAGCCAGGCTCGTCTTGCCACAGCCTTCCGTACCCACCAACAACAGATTCTGTGGTTTGTGATCCCGGCTACTTCCCACAGACAAAGCTTCCCTGCAAAGCACCTTCTTGGCATGTTCCATACCAATATGACTCTTATCCAAAGCCATTCTGATTCTATCGATATCAACCGACGGATACTTACCAATCCACTCATAATTAATCAGATTGAAAAGGGCTTTTCGACAATTTTGCTTTTCTGAGCTACTTCCCCTGTTAAGTCCGCTAAAGCATCTCTCGATTTCATCACGCACATGAGAAGGAATCACTTTCTGCAAAACCTTATATGCCACCTTCAGCTCCTCGGGAGACTCAAAACGGATTTTTGAAGTTCCTGTTTTACTTTTCCCCAAGCTCGTCTCAGGCAGCTGCTTCAGCACGCTATACAGATATCGCTTCTTCTCAGGAGATAAATCAGACATTAGGCTTTCATATTCCGCCAATTCTGCGCCAGAAAGATTAGAAATAGCATCCCCATACTGCACACTCAAAACCGCGCTTAACACCAACAGATAATCGCCATCCTCGCGTCGTACTTTTGTACCACAAATGTGAATCTGTTTTCCTTCCATGAAGTGCCAGTAATTAACAGGCTTATCCGTAACCAGTCTTTTGGAATTTCCTTGGGACAGATAAAAGCTAATAATACTTTCATCTCCTCCCTGTGCCTTTACGGTTTTCATTGTCACTACTTCATCAAAAGAAGAACATTTGTCAGAGTCATAGTGCTTAAGTTTCTCCTCATACAATGCTTTCTCTACGCTACTTGCATAATTACGAACCTTCTTATCGGGAATTTGTCCATCCATAACAACACCTCCATTATCTTTGGATTACTTTATTGCTGCATTCTCAAAATCCTCTTCCAACATCATTTCTATATCCAATGCAGAGAACTCCTCTTCCTCAAAATCCAAGGTGCGGATACTGCATACATCCCGGCCCCGACTACGAATGTTGTACTGACGATTGGTCTTGTACTGGGACTTCCAATTCCCCTCCACACGACGAATCTTATCGTTCCACCAACTATCCAACAGCTTCTTAGGCACACCTACACGAGTCTGCATAGGATATATCCTCAAATACTCCTGATACATCTCATCTGTTTTATACATGGCCTCTAAACGTCTGGACTGAAGTACATTGTGCAAATACTGACCGCGCAATGTATAATTGCCACAGCTTTTCGTCTTCTGACGACGCTCCCAAGGATCAACATAAGTTACCTTCTTGGGCGTATCGTAGGGATTATGTACAGGGTACATGGGATCACCTCCAAATCTCTTGATGCGATTAATATGTCATTCATAATTTTCGCCATCAACATCCGGCAAGCGGTTCCACTTGCGAATATAATCTATGATGTGTAATTCCGGAACATCTTCCGCCAAATAAAGAGATAACACCTCATTTTCATCACAAGGAACATTAACGAATCGATCATTGCTATAACATCTGTTCGGTGTTGCACCTACCATTTTACAAGCCCACTTCCATGCGTCTCCATGATAGGGGGCATTTCTTTTCTGTCTGAAGAATCTGCTTATACCCGTTACAAACACATAAAAATGTGCATATTCATGCCGGATAATATCTATCGCTCCTCTCTCATCAAGTTCGGGGTCATTAAAATACTTCTCGGAAAAAAAGAAGTACAATCCATCCAAACTCACCCCAAAGCCACCTACCAACTGCCCCTTATGACCTAACTCTATGGGAAGTTCACTTCCATCGAGCCCAGTCTTCTTATCAAGTTCAGAGATGATGGAACGGATAAAGGTCTCATCCCATTTTCGCGTTATTGTAGACATCAGCATCCACCTCCTATTACGAATTATCACTTACTATACATTTAGCTTAACTCACCTTGAAGCAAAACATTAATAAGCAGTGTACTTTCATGTATCGATAATCGTGTTCACTCTTCCCAATATCTTTTTGTAATATCGTTCTGTTTTCTCCAGATGAGCCTGCCTATATATGATATTATGAGTTCCTCCACCGCCAAAAATAACAAATACATCTCGATGCCATTGATAATTGGACCAACAACCGGAATACCGGGATCCAACAGCCCCAACGGCATCCAAAACTTAACATACCTGATATTGATGGGTATGGAGGCAAGCGCTGTCAGCACGAATAACCATACACTCTGATAACCACGGCAGAATCCAACTATAGCAACCACTACAAACACAGCAATCACACTCAACAAATCACCAACAAACGGAATATAAATTGTATCCACCATCGCAAATCCCAAACTAGCAAAGATTCCAACACCTAACTTTAACGTGTCTACCATTCTCATAAAAAAAACACCCCTATCACACTTAATAAATTTGACAACAATAGCAATGGAAGCATCACCTGATATACAATTAAAATGACACACGCCACAGATATAGCCACCCGATTCGGTGTATCCTTTCTGCAACACCTTCGCGCTTTACAATCACGCAACAAATCAATCGCACTATGTATATCATCTCCTAAACCCAAAAGGGATGTAGCTACTGCGTAACCATCCAACTGGCTAATCAAGGCCAAGTTTACAGTTCCCAAGATAATATTCGATACCGCTCCACAAAAGCAGGCGCTGGATAAAGCAGGAAACTTTGATGACAAAATCAATAGCAATCCCGCCAAAAAGAAGTTAGACTGACACCCTGCCGCGTTTATTTGGCTATGTACCAAAGGATCATTGTTAACCTGACTGTCATCAATCATTACATAGGCTCCTGGAGATATTCCTGCAAAGAGCAGAAAGCCCGCTTCATAAAGCCTTCCGTTATAGGACAAACAGGCCTGCGCATGACTAAATTCGTGGATCACCAGGCCAAGAATAACAGCCATAATCGAGCCAACTAATTCATAGCCTCCCGCCAGATGATACGCACCAAACAAAGCACAATATAGCCCGTACAACAGAATAGGGAACCACGCCACCATTAATAACATATTGTAGATATTGGGTAAAATCGTTCTTCTCTTACTACATTTCGGAACATACAGTGTCCATAATCTGGAGCCACCACTTTTCAATTTTCTGCCATTCATTCTCACAAACTCACGAGAGATTAAAAAGCGCATTACTTCCTTCTCATTCACTTTCAATCTGCGAGCAATAATTTTCGGATCAGTATTACCATCCAGCATCCAAAGAAACCGAAAGGTAGTTCTATCAAGCTCATATGTTTTACGAAACATACCGTTGTAGACCTGTACTTTATCCGCATTGGTACGTTTAGCGACGAGCCAATTGGCTTTTACAGGGTATTTACCGTTTAAGTTATATTTCATCTTCAACCTCCATTTCCTGCATAAAATACATGCATGTTTTATTGTTTTGGAAATGAAATTCTTCCCTTAAGTCTACACTATCACGACCTTCTAATATGTACTAGTGAAAATCATACTGCATATCCTTATGAAAATACTCTCCAAATTGCTCTCACACACTCTCAAGTTCACTCTGTCCATTCTATCTACAGATAATTTAAATTCCAAAATCCTTCTAATTATGCTATAATTTGATAGAAAATAAGATAAACCTATAAGGAGGGACCACCATGTCAACATTTGAATATAATAACGATTATTGTATTTTGGGAAATGTATATTATTTACTGAACAGTTATGGAATTTTTCACAACAGATATGAATTTATTGATTTTCTTGTAGGCAAGGAAGGATTCACAATAAAAAAGGTAGGATTCACAAATGAAACACTTTGGTCCCTCATGGCAAAAAGAGATTACATTACCGATCAAACCTACGACCTCATTAAAGAGAACCTTTCTAATGCAGATACCTTTTGCCCGAAACTAAAAAAGCTTCTCAACTGTCTTAGTCAGGAAAATGCAGATTTAATTAATAAAGCGTTAGTTACCATTACACAAAAGGCAGATACATACAAAGACCGCAAACATACCTTTTCTTACAGCGTAGAATCCAGAAAAAGACTTTTAGCCTATTATGACATCAAAAAAAACAGCTACTCTTTAGCCTACAGTATTTACAATTTATTGTATCTTGCTGTATATAAAAATGTTCCTCCCAACTTTTATTATGGAATGAAATATGAAGATGATTTGGAGGAATTCAATCTTGAAGTGACAAAACGTTATGGTGTAAACTCCCCAAATGGAGCACGCGCTATATTAAGACTTGCCGAAAAGAATAATTTGATTGCACTATACGAGTATGCCGATATTTTGTATTATGGCAAGACCCCTTCCGGCATCCCTGATTATACCAATTGTTTTGAGTACCTTCTTCGAAGTGCCGGCTTAAACTTCATGTACGATGTCAATCGCGACTCCTGTAATCCGTTGGCGCTATGGTGTCTGGCATATATGCACTACAATTATCACTATCGTTTGGATTTAAAGGACATCCCACCCATTCCTTCATTAGCGCGCATGTCCTTTGAAGACCGTGTAAAAGCCGCCATCCACCTGTGTAAACATTCCTTCGAACTAAACAAAAACGTATGCGCCGCCAATCTCCTAGGCGTAATCGCCTATAATGAAGGAGAAGAATGTCGCTACAAATACAGTTTACAAGCTCCTGAAGAATACTTCCAATATGCAGCTGACAATGGATATGTCTTCGCGTATAACAATCTATCCAATATTTATCTGGACAAGATTTTCAACGACCCTAAACATGCCGAAAAACATTTGATTTCTTACCTAGATAACTTAAATCATGGAGCTGAGTATTATAACAACTGGTCCGCAAATCAGCTGGGTCTTTTCTATCTGACTGGAGATGTGAAATCAAAGCATGACAGCAACTCCGTGACACATTTTCCTGCCTATATTGACCGCGAACGGGCCAAGGGATATTTCAAGCGCGCCTGTGAGTGTGAGCACGATGCTGCAACCGCCTGGGCCTTAGCTAACCTGATGATTTATTTCAAGGAAGAATACAATAATTACAGCAATGTTAATTTGATGACTGAACATATTAGCACTATTATTCGCTTAGGTAATAAAGGTGCTCTTGAATTTTTGAGGGATCATTTGGGGAATAAGCAGGCGATGATTGATGAATGTGAAGCAATGATTGTCTAACGACAAAAAGCCCCGGGCATGAGACTGTAAAAAATTTTGTGTTAACTAGATATGTAGTATATATATCCTCTTGGATTGATGTTAAAATAAATATTAATCCAGGAGGATATTTTTATGGCAAGACAAAGAAAACTTTCACCGGAACGCAAGGCGTTCATCAACAGCTTACTGGAGCATTACCAGCCAACGGATGCCAATGATGTACAGGAAATGCTCAAGGACCTGCTGGGCGATACCCTTCAGGGCATGCTGGAAGCCGAAATGGACCAGAAACTAGGCTATTCCAAGTACGACTATCAGAATAAGACTACGGATGACAGCAGAAACGGCTGCAGCAAGAAAACAGTTACATCATCTCTTGGAGAAATCGACCTTGATATTCCCAGAGACCGCAAGGGCGAGTTTGAACCACAGATTGTTAGAAAGAATCAGACGGACATTTCCAACATTGAGGATCAAGTACTGTCCATGTATGCCAAGGGAATGACTACCCGCGATATCTCTTCCCATTTGAAATCTGTTTATGGTGTGGATGCATCAGCAGAAATGATATCCCATATGACGGACAGGATTCTCCCAATCGCTAAGGAATGGCAGAATCGTCCACTTGAGAAGAAGTACGCTGTAGTCTTTATGGATGCCGTGCATTTCCATGTAAGGCAGGACAATCAGACGGTTAAAAAGGCTGTGTATGTTGCTATTGGAATTCGCTTAAATGGACGCAAAGAGGTTCTGGGCATGTGGATTGGCGGTAATGAAAGTGCCAAGTACTGGCTGGGTGTTTTGAATGAGATTAAAAACCGTGGCGTGGAAGATATCATGATTGTGTCCGTAGACGGACTGACCAGATTTGGTGATGCTATTAATGCTGTGTTCCCACAGGCAGAGATTCAGCGTTGCATCGTTCATCAGGTACGCTACACTACAAAGTTTGTGAACTACAAGGATTTAAAGCCATTTGTAAAGGATTTGAAAGAAGTATATCAGGCAACAACCGAAGAACTTGCACTGGAAAACCTCAACGCCTTTGAAGAGAAATGGGGCAAGAAGTATCCTTCTTCTGTGGCTTCATGGCGGAACAACTGGCCGCAACTGTCCACGTATTTCAAGTATCCGCCTGAGATACGCAAAATCATATACACCACGAATGCAATAGAGAATTTCAACCGTCAGCTCCGCAAGGTAACGAAGTCCAAGACCATCTTTCCTACAGACGACGCATTGTTCAAAATCCTGTATCTGGCTATGTGCGATATCACGGAAAAATGGACCGGAGCCGGCTGGAACTGGGGACAGACCCTGGACCAGCTGTGTATCTATTTTGAGGGCAGAATTACCCCAGCTGACATAGATTAACGAAACCTGTACATAAGAAATCCCAGGCTGCCAGTTGACAGCCTGGGATTGTTGTGCAAAAATCATGTCATGAGAGTTCAAGTCTCTTTTCCTACACAAATCTGATATTTTTTCATGAATCTAAGAGGTTTACACAAAATAATTTACACTCCCTCCAATTTTATGTATTGATAGCTATTTTTTTATCCGTGTTAAAATACGCATTTTTTCCAATTCAATAATAGCATCGTAAAGATATGTATTTTCTTCACAAAATTCAAAAAAATCGCACACTCTGATTGTGTCTCTATCTTTTATCATTTCATATAACAATATGATAGTTTCTGTAACGTAGCATTCATTTTCTGCACAACGCAAAACACCACCAAAAGACTCTCTTCGATACCTTACATGCTTAGAAATTTTAAATTCTGTACTCTTAGATATCGGTTCAGATGGCGCATATGGAATATATTTTATCTGCGCGTCTCTATTCAAATGATATTTCACATGAGCTTCAGTTCCTGCAATCATACGACATTCACCTCCGCAAAAGGCAAGCATATTGCACTCACGACATTCCTCATTTATTAACAATCCTTGTCGCCACTCATGCATCTTATCCCATGCAGCCTTCAATCCATTAACATATATATTTCCATAATTTCGTTCTTCATGCGTACAAGCCGTAATTTCTCCTGTTACTGCATCAATTGAGCATCTACTAATTCCTGCAGCACAAGATGCTGAAACTATATCCTTATATTTCGAAATGTCTTTTAGTATACAAAGTGGAAAAGGAGTCACCGAACCTACACTTATGCCAAAATGCGAATAAACATGCTCCAGTACATCCGCTATATATATAATCTCCTTTTCATCCAAAAAGAATGCTGGATTATCTTGATCATACAACGGAGCTATCGCTCTTGTAATAGAAACATAATCAACTTTATGGTTGCTCACGAAATCATATAAACGTTCCAACTCAAATAAATTTTTTTTGGATATTACAATATTGATCCCTACTGGAATATTGTATTTTTGACATATATCAATCCCTCTAACAATTCGTTCATAACTTCCTGTTATTTGGGTAACCTGATCACATATTTCTGGCACCAATCCCGGAAGCGACGTTAGCAATATATTATCCCATTTTAATTCTTCCGTTAATTTTCTTGCAATTTCCTCAGTCATAAGACTAAGATTTGTATTCATCCCCAATGCAATTCCATGCGCCTTTAAAGATAGTATAAGTTTATATAAAACATCTAATTCTACCAGCGGTTCACCACCCGTAAGCGTTGCACGCCAAACATTATTTTTTACCAATTCATTAGTTATTATTTCCACTTGTTCATCTGTTAACACTTTATTAATTTCAGTATTATCGTTATCATTTCTCCACACATTGTAACAATGAACGCAACGATGATTGCACTTTTTTGTTATCGCTATATCAACAGATGTAGGAGCCCCCAATTCTATTGCAAATTTTTTCATCTAACACCCTGTATAACGGATATATTAACCGTTAGTTCCTTTCTCTGTATTTTATATATTAGCATCTACCACATGGCTCTGACCACAGGCACATTCCCCCGCATACCTCTAATAGCTCACAACTCTGACAAGTTTTAGCTAAAAAAACATCATCTCGCCACTTTTTCATTCTTCCGAAGCAATCCCCAATCGAGTCATGATAAATATTGCCATACTTTCTATTTTCTTGTGAACACGCCTCTACTTCCCCTGTACAAAGATCTATCGCAAATCTTTCGCATCCAGTAGTGCATCTACTCCCACGTATTACATTATATTTTGAATTATTTCCTATAATACACCTAGGCAATGGCCTAATCGAGCCAACAACAATTCCAAATTCCTCGTGAATACTCACTAAAGAATCTGCAACACGAACTAAATTTTCCGCATCATTTGAATGCAATATATTATTTCGGTCATATATAGGTGGTATCACTGGAAATAATGTAAAGCTATCCACTGGATTATGCCTCAAAAAATCAGGAATGAATGGCAAATCATCTATATTAAACTGCGATACAGACATATTTAACCCCACCTTTATACCATGTTTTCTACAAATTGACAAACCATTCTGAATCTTCTCATAGCTGTCGATTCTTTGCGTAATTTCATCACATTTCTCCTTAACAACAGATGGAATCGAACTATAAACTAGATTCTCATGACCTAATGTTCTTTTTAAAAATTCTGCACACTCATCATTAATCAATGTCAAGTTCGTATTTAAACAAACATCAAAATTTCTTTTTAATAACTCGAGTATTAAATATTCTGTTTGTTCTCTAACAACATATGGTTCACCACCTGTTATTGTCACTCGCTCAATTCCATAATCCTGCAGTTTTTTTACTACTACGTCAATCTGCTCAATCGTCACATTATCACTCGTCTCGTCAGCAATATTGTAACAGAATGTACACCTATGATTGCACTTTTTTGTTATCTCAAGTGTAACAGCTTCAAACTTTGAAAACAATTTCTTCACCTCCTATATAAAAATAAGGAGGACGCTTCGTAAAGCACCCTCCCTTAAAACCACTTATTAAGCCTTACAAGTTTGGCAGCAATTGCATTCCTGCACAACAAAAGCTTTCTCATTCTTCTCATCAATATACATCCCAGAAAAATCTTTTCCAGTCAACACAAGCTTCTTACTTTCCATAACAATACCTCCTCTTAAGTCGATATGATTCTAGTTACATTATAATTCGTTTGTACACAAAAGTCAACTCTAGCATTGCGAAAATAAATTCCGTTTTCAATAAACGCTCTTGTGTATCAAAGTTTCTATAGCATCCGTATCAATCTGTTTAAACTTTATCTATTCCACATCTTCAATGTAAACAATATAACCTTTATCAGATACAATATCAATCTTCTTAATCCTTTCAGGAACTATGCAAACACTTTTATTTGTACCATTTTTACAGCTAGACATACCAAAATTTTCCCTATATTATTTATATGTCAAATCGCTTAACTAATAAGGTGCAAAATCCTAAAGAAAATAACTAAAACGTGTACCTCAAAAAAAATTGTCTCATAATACTACATCTATAAATTCTCACCGCCTTGTCTATGGGATATCTTCTCGTAAATATTTCTTATACTTCTTCTCCCCGTCTAGATGCAACGGATAGTTTGACGGATATCGAGTTTCATAGAATAATATTGAATAATATTGCCGTTTTTCACTATAGGAATTTTTAATGAAATATATTACCAGACATACTCATTTAAAACTCGTTTATAGCATTTCATTAACAATAGCAAGTACAAGAGTGTTCGCAAACAAGCGAAAGCACGCTGCCACTTATGTTTACTTCTAAGGCATAGTAAACTAAAGGTGTAGAAAATAACAATTCAAAAAATTAAGTTAAAGGAGATACTTGGATGAATATTGCAAAAAAAACTTATGACAAAAATCTGAAACAGTGCTTATGCAAAATAGATGATTTGATTTCTGAACTTCATTTATCTTCTGAACGTGAAGCTATTTATGAATATGTCGCTTCACACAAAGAAATCGAAGCTGCTGCTCAAAAAGTATTAAATGACTATTTATATACAAACGCAAGCCTCCATAAAGATTCCGCACCTAAAATCAGTTTGAACCTTGCTCCTCAGGCTTCTGGCAAAAGTCAGCTCAATCAGTATGCTTATGAGAAAATGAGGCGCAACTGTGTGGTGATAAATAGTGACGACATTAAGAAATACTATCCTCGAGCCTCCGAACTTTCTCACTCTAAGTATTCTGTCTTTTATTCTTACATTACAGACATTGGAAGTAACATAATTACCTCCTTGCTCTTAGAGACTGCACTGAGCAACGGATATAATATTATTTTTGAAGGTACCGGACGAACATCAACTATCCTTAACACAATTAATCCCTACAGAAATACATATAGAATTAAGGTCAGAACCATTGCCGTAGCACCTATGACTTCCATGACCTCTATCATGTTAAGATACATTTCTCAGAAAAAATGTAATTCTAACAGTCGTCTCGTTCGCTGCAAGGACTTCATGGCTTCATACAATCATATTAGCTCATTAATTGATGAAGCAGAAAAAGATGGGTATCTCATTGAAGTTTTTTCACGTGGCAAAAACGAAACCAGTATGCCCATCAAATTATATGCCTCTAATGAACGCTCCGGATTTTATGACGCAGTAAATGCATTAAATTATGCAAGAGAATATAATGCAAGAATTAGTAAAGAAGAAAACAAGCAAAAACTCAAAGAACTTCACGTATATTGTCAAGAGTGCCGTGAAAAAGAATCGACTGAGAGTTTCGCCGAATTTATTGAAACTTTATACAACATCATACTTTTTCAAGACTTTTCAACAGATACTAACGACTTTTAGGGAGGGTACAAAATGAACAAATCGTATATTATTGTAAAACCTGACGGATTACACTTATTAGATAACTTGATTAACGAATTAAATGTAAACAATATTCATATCGATAGCACCTACAAAATTGCTGATTTTGACCATGTAGCAATCAATCTATATCTCGATGATGATGCACTCCAGCGCGGAAATGCACCTATAATCATTGGTATAAACAAAATCTGGCGAGAACGTTATGGAACAACTGCAATTTTGCTATTACTTTCTCCCATGGACAAGTCACCTCATGAGGATTTTGTAAAGGATGTATGTACACTCAAAAAGGACTTCAGAAAAAAACATATTACGAACGGATATATCTCCGAAGAAATATTCGTCGAAAATAGTGACTACAGTTATTATAACCTCCCGTTTATTGAAGAAAACGCCAAAAAAAGAGCTATTATCACTGGAAATCCCATGGGATATGAATTACAGCTAAACGGAATTCATTCCCCTGATGACGAATCTGCACTTTCACGTGAACTGAATATTATTAAAAATTGCATCTTTTTTAGCAAAAACCGTTATTAAAAATTTGTGTAAACTAGATATGTCGTATATATCTAGTTTACACAAATTTTCAGCGTACTCATCCCCCAAAAGCTCAAGTCTCATGGAAAATCATTCCCCTTCCACCCTCTCAAGCGCATACCTCAGCCCCGCATCAAACGCCCTATAATCATGCTCCCCTCCCTCAATAGGAAGCCACTCATACGCTACACCATACTTTTCAAACTGCCCTATCGCATCCAGATTTCTCGCATATAACTCATCTTCCGTTCCACAAGTTATAATAAGCCCCTGCATATCATCTGCATTTCGATTAATCATGGCCGCTATCGGATTCCTGCATATATCATTTTCCAGAGTATCAAAAGGTGCAAACGTATCCGTAAAATACTTCAGTGTCTCTTTATCTCCCGGTCCTCCAACGACCTGTGGATTCCCAATCGCCACATCATGCGCAATAAATGCGCCGCTAATAGAAATAATCTTTTTAAATTTGCCCGGATAAGCTGCGCCTATAAGCAGGCTGCCGTATCCTCCCATAGATATCCCGGCAATGTACATGGGAAGGCTTTTGTTTAGTCCGTATGTATCAAAGATAAATGGAATTAATTCTAACAGTAAGAACTCATTTACACGATACTCCGGTTTATTTATGTAATAACCATTATTCATATTGGGAGTTATGATTAGCATGTTATTAGCATTTGCATACTCCGCAAGCGGAAGGTTATCATCCAGATGCTGAAAAGACCCTCCATAACCATGGAGCAACAGCATATACTTCTCTACATGCGTAGGGATAACCACGCCAACCGTTGTTTCCCGGTGAAGATATTCTGATTGCAATGTTATTATTTGTTTTTGTTCAGACATAAACTTACCTTCCTTCGCAAACGGTTTCCATACTCCAATTATACGCCTCTCCCTCGCACCTTTTCAATATTTCCGCCCTCTCACTCTGCTCTCACTTCTCCTACCTTCCCCACTACCTGCTCATGCGCCCCTTTCATCATCTTGGCCACTACCTCCGCAGGTACCTGCCCTGTCAGGCCGCCAAAGGCAGGCACTACCATCTTCTGCACATCATGCTTCATGGCGGCAATTAGTGCAGTTCTGGTACAGGTATAGATGACTCTGGGGTCAATGATAATCTCCGGCATGCGCATGCTGGGTGTGTGAATCAGAACCTTGCCAGGCTGCCCGGGGATGGGCACCACAATACTGGTACCCACAGGCTGTTCTCCCAGGTATTCCTCTCGGATTGTCTTCTGGACATCCTTTTGCAGCCCTTGTCCAAAATAGCGGGTAATTGCCAGATCGTACCCACCGTTCATGATGCCAAAGCTGTTGGCCGGGGAAACAATGGCGTCCACTTCCGGATGCTTGTTCATGAAAGTCTCAAAGTCCTGATTAACAATCTCCACATCCGGACAGCCGGCAAATTCCTGCTGCCACGCCCGGGTGATTCGTTTATTCACATCTAATAAATACAGATAGGGTAATTTCATGGTTTACTCCTTTTTTCGAATTACATTCTAGATTTCGTTCTTTGCAAACTTGCAAACCGATTTTGTTTGATGTATAATGTAAAATATTGTTATATATGGAGGTAATGTGTATGAAACGACTAACCAAAGTTTTTGTATCGACATTAATGTTACTGCTGCTTTTGTCGTTCTGCGGCTGTTCTTCTATAACGGAGAATATGGTAGCTAAATTTGAAGACCCTGAAATCAGACAGCAAACGGAGCAGATGATAGATTGTATGCTTGCAGATGAAGCAGACAATGCCTATGTACTTTTTCAAAACTATTGTACCAAAGAAGAGTTTGATACTGCTTTTCCGCAGCTGCGAGACACGCTGGGACAGACGGACAGCTATGAGTTAAAGCTTTTATCTATTTATACAAATACCTATGCCACCAACAGCCAGCCTGTTTCTTATACAACGGCTACATACGAGCTACTTACGAACACTGACAAATTCATCATCGTAAGCCAAACAGAGAGTACCAACACCGGTCTTCGAATTTTCCAGCTTGCGCCCTATAAACAAACGGATTACTATTTTACCGGAACTCTCACTACCATGAAGGATGCCAATGCACTCCAGTGGATTGTGCTGCTGTCTAATATCATTTGCATTGGCTTGGGGGTATTTGCCATCGTGGATTGCTGCCGACATCATATCAATAAAAAGGTATTGTGGATTCTGATTACTGCCCTTGGCTTCCTTACCATCGCAGTAACTGTGAGCTCCACAAGATTTCATATTAACTTCAATCTGGGCTGGATTACCGCCTACTCTGCTTTCGTCCGTTACGGAAGCGGCGCAATTGTTGCCCGGATAATGCTCCCTGTAGGTCCTATTCTTTATCTGATTAGACGCCGTGCACTTTTACGCAGCACTGCGCCTGTTGCGCCTACGGAGCCGGAAGAAACCCAATCTGCGGAAGAGGCTTAGGCGCTACACCCCATACCTCACCCACACAAACTTACAGTCCTTTTTAAGCTCTTCCAGCTTCAGGGTGTATTTTCTGCCCCAGCTGACCACCGTGGCGGTATCTTCGCCGTCCACATCACATACGTTCATTACATGCCAGCCCTTCACATGCGAGGGCTGGTATTTTTTGTAGTACATGGTGATATCGCTGCCGAAGAGAAGCACATAGCCGGTTTTACTGCATTCTGCAAAGCGTTCTACATTCACTTCTTCCAAGGTATTCAGCTGCACAGCAATACCGTAGCGACCACAGTAACGACAGAAACGCTCCTCCATCTGCTTAAGGCTCATGCCCCGGTTCGGCTCATCTGTCATACAGTAGAAGTCCAACATGATGGCATCCGTTATGTACTCTCCATCCTGTACCAGGTCACATCCATAATGCTTGCGAAATACATCCGGCTTATTCGCAAAATGAAGCGTCATAGTGGTGGCAAGGGCAGCATAGCCACATCCCTCTTCCGCAAATTTATCTGCCATTTTGCGCATATCCTGCTCACTCATATCAGGGAAATAGCACTTCATCAGGTATTCGTATTTTTTCCCAAAAACAGGGTTGTCCCATCGCTCCTGCAGGATGCACTGGGAGCTGCCTGCGTAAATCTGTTCCTCCATGTGGCGATTCTTGGCATCTGCCTCGTTGCGCTGAACAATATCCGCATAATGCACGGAATCCAGCGCCAGCAGTACCTTGCAGGTCTTCTGAAGATACAAATCATCCGGCCAGCATTCCAGCACCATCTGCAACTCCTCATGTAAACCTCGCACCTTATAATATGCCGCAAACTTCACAGCCAGGGTCACCACAAGCTCATGGCCGTCCAACAAAGCTTCTTTCAGCACCCGTCTAATATTTGCCGGAAATAAATCATGAAACTCCATATTGGCCAGCGCCAATCTTCTACGGTAATAGTCCTTGTTGCGAAGCTCTTTGAACATTATCTCAAAGCTTTCCTCGCAGCCCTTCCACGCTAGCGCAATCATGCCTGCCTCATAATGCGCCATATCCTTCTGCAAGAAGGGCACAATCTCCTGGGGCCATGCCGCGTAAGGAATGGTCACACCGTTTTTGACCTCCATCGTGAAGGGATAAACCTTAAAGCGGGGCGGTTTGCTACGGTCCTGCTTGCGCAGCTCTGCAAGGGTAGGTTCCTTTTTATGAATCATCTTGCCCGCTACTTTGGGTCCGGCCTTTTGGAGTGCCTTCGGTTGCTGCCCGCCTAAGGTTTGTTTTTCCTGGCCGCCGGTGGTTTGTTTCTCTTGATTGCCAAAAAAATTTTTTAGAATATCGAACATAAAATCTCCTCACAATTTTCTCTAGTTTCACTTTTATTTTGCTAATAAAAATTGCAAAATTTATATTTTGACTCTGGATTTTCGCCCTCTTTTACCTTATCAGGCATTCATATATCGGTTAAAATCTCTCAAAACTCAAATTTGGTCCTACCAACACATTTGAAATCAATTACTTTTTGTCGATATATCGTAATTCTCCAGAGTAGAATCATAAATTTTCAAATTTGGTCCGAACCTCTGCCACGTCCGTTCTGTGAAACTCTCTCAGTCAGCTCCTCTGCCAAATTCTCTCCCCCAAACAGCACCAAAATCTGTTTATTCTTTATCTTACCACAGTACATTCCTCAACACAATTCGGCAAGCGCCACAGAAGACACAAAAAGAGCCCTGCTCCCACAGGTCGCTCACAACCTACAGTCACAGGGCTCTTCCTTTATTCGCTACTTATCTCAGCTGCTCTAATCTCTCAGTTACCTGAGCCATCATCAGCGTATACTTCTCAAGTTTCTCTTTCTCTTCAGCAATCTTACTTTCGGGAGCCTTGGAGATGAATCTTTCATTGGAAAGCATGCCGTTTACGCGGGCAAGCTCGCCTTCCAGACGCTTCTTCTCCTTCTCCAGACGCTCGATTTCCTGGGCAATGTCAACCAGCTCTGCGAAGGGAATGTAGAGGGTTGCACCGGGGATTACCACGGATACCGCATCCTGGGCAATGCCGGTCTTGTCCTTCTGCATGGTTACCTCGCTTGCGTAAGCAAGGGCTGCAAAGAAGAGCTTGCCTTCGGTGAAGGTGTTAAGGATTCCTTCGTCCTCGCTGACTACGTAAACACCGGCCTTGCGGGAAGGCGCTACATTCATCTCGCTACGCACGTTACGGATGCCGCGAACTGCGCCCTTGATGGTCTCGATGTCCTTCTCTTCCTTGGCGTAATTTCTCTCCTCAGTGTATACAGGCCATGCACTGATCATGATAGATTCTTCCTCACTCTGAAGGGTACAGAAAATCTCCTCAGTGATGAAGGGCATGTAAGGATGCAGAAGCTTCAATGCGTCAATCAAAACATTCTTTAAGGTCCACAGTGCCGCATTCTGGCTGGCTGCGTCATCGGTATTGTAGAGACGGGGTTTTACCATCTCAATGTACCAGTCACAGAACTCGTCCCAGATGAAGTCGTATACCTTCTGAACTGCAATACCAAGCTCGAAGTTCTCCATATTGTCGGTAACATCCTTTGCCAGGGTGTTCAGCTTGGAAAGAATCCACTTATCTACAGGCTCCAGGTCACTTGCTGCAGGCACAGTAACCTCCTTGCCCTCCATATTCATCATGATAAAGCGGGATGCATTCCAAACTTTATTAGCAAAGTTTCTGGAATTCTCTACTCTCTCATAGTAGAAACGCATGTCGTTGCCGGGTGCATTACCGGTAATCAAGGTCAGTCTCAGTGCATCTGCACCGTACTGGTCGATAATCTCCAAAGGATCGATACCATTGCCCAAGGACTTGGACATCTTACGTCCCTGACTGTCACGAACCAATCCGTGGAACAATACAGTCTTGAAGGGCTTCTCTCCCATCTGCTCAAATCCGGAGAAGATCATTCTGATAACCCAGAAGAAAATGATAACGTAGCCGGTTACCAGTACGTCCGTAGGATAAAAATACTTCAAATCCTCTGTCATTTCAGGCCAGCCCAAGGTCTCAAAAGGCCACAATGCGGAGGAGAACCATGTATCCAGAGTATCAGGGTCCTGTTTAAAATGGGTACATCCACACTTTGGACATACATCCGGTTCTTCCTT